>DAIRIE010000011.1:10328-23467 GCA_036809705.1 Chthoniobacterales bacterium | reverse complement strand
CTCGCTTTACAATGAGAGCCCGGCTGGAGCGGTCGATCCGACGCCGACGGTCGCGATGGTCGGTTTGGTCGATGAAGAGCGGCACATCACGACGCAATGGTTCAAGGATGCCGGCGACGTGATCATTCTTATTGGAGCGACGGGCGCCGTCCCGTCCCAAATTTCGCGGAACGACACTTCGGGGGACGACACAGAGGTCGTCCCTCCAGGGTACACTCTCGGCGCGTCACGATTGTTGAAGGTTTGTTTCGGGAAAAAAATCGGGCCGGTGCCGAAGCTCGATTTTCAGCTTGAGATCGCTGTGCAAACTGCGGTGCGCGAACTGATCCGACGCGGCTGGGTGAAAAGCGCGCACGATTGCAGCGAAGGTGGGCTGGCGGTGGCACTGGCGGAATGCTGTTTTAATCCGGATCGGTTGCTGGGCGCGGACGCACGCGCGGGTGGCGCGTCCCACAGGGACGCGGCTACAGCGCTGTTTCATGAGGCGCAGTCGCGGATCATCATTTCGGTCGCGCCGGAGAACGCGGCGAACACATTGGCCGAACTGGAATCAAAGAAGATTCGGCAGGCGGAAATCGGCCGCGTGACTCAAGAGGATCTGCGAATCGCCGTTGCCGGGGAAAATTTCAGCTGGCCGGTTGCCGAGCTGCACGACCTTTGGTGGAACGCGATCACTCGCGCGGTGGAGAACGAGAGTGAGCCGCTACCGAGCTTATGATCTTCTCGCCGTCATCCTGAGGGAAGCCGAAGGATCCGCCGGGCAACCTTCAAGGTAACTTCAAGGGATCCCTCGGCTTCGCTCGGGATGACGGCGCGTCGAAACTACTGCGTGGGACACGATTGAACGCGCGTGCAAATAGACGATGTTTCGGCGCTATGCCCCCTGAGCTTCTCACGCACGATGAGTTGCCGGATCGCTCCGTGTTGCCGCAGCACGAGTGCGGCATCTTCGCCGTCTTCGGTCATCCGAATGCGGCGGTACTGACTTACTACGGCTTGTTCGCGCTGCAGCATCGCGGACAGGAGAGCGCGGGTATCGTGACGAGCAACGGTGCGGGATCGACCTTCAATTTGCATCGCGACATGGGACTCGTCTCGCAGGTTTTCGGCGCGGAAGAACTGGAGCGAATCAAGGGGGCGCGCGCGGTCGGGCACACCCGCTACTCGACGACGGGTTCGAGCACGTTGAAAAATGCGCAGCCGTTCGTGGTCGATTGCTACCGCGGACAAATCGCGGTCGCGCATAACGGAAATCTGATCAACGCCGCACTGTTGCGCGATGAGCTGGAACGCAAAGGATCGATTTTCCAAACCACCGCCGATAGCGAGATCATCCCGCATCTTCTGGCGCAGCCGCTGAAAAATGGCGGCAGCGCGCTGGGCGTGTTGCGCCGGCTCGAAGGCGCGTTCTCTCTCGTCATCATGAGCGAGCGCGAGATCATCGGCGTGCGCGATCCCTTCGGCTTTCGCCCGCTTGTGCTCGGCCGGCTCGATGGCGCGTGGATTCTCGCCAGCGAAACCTGCGCCCTCGATCTCATCCACGCCGAGTTCGTCCGCGAGGTCGAACCCGGCGAAGTGTTGATCATCGACGAAAAAGGCGTTCGCTCGGAGTGGCCGTTCCGCGATGAGCAGCGCGCGTTCTGCATGTTCGAGTACGTTTATTTCGCCCGGCCGGATTCGATTATTCGCAACGTAAACGTCGCGAAAGTGCGGACGGAAATGGGGCGCGAGCTGGCGCGGCGGTTTCCCGTGGAAGCAGACATTGTCGTGCCCGTTCCCGACTCGGGGAACTACGCGGCGCTCGGCTTTGCGCACGAGCTGAACATTCCGTACGAGCACGCCTTCGTGCGCAATCACTACATTGGGCGCACGTTTTTGCAGCCGAGCCAGCTCATCCGCGATTTCGACGTGCGGGTGAAGTTGAATCTCATCAAGGAAGCTGTCGCCGGAAGGCGCGTCGTGGTGGTGGACGATTCGATCGTGCGCGGGACGACGGCGCGGGCCCGGGTGGTGAACTTGCGTGAAGCCGGCGCGCGGGAAGTGCACATGCGCGTGAGCTGTCCGCCGCATCGCTTCGCCTGTCATTATGGGATCGATTTTCCTGATCCAGAAAAACTGATCGCGAACCGGATGTCGCACGAACAGATTTGCGAATACCTCAACGTGGACAGCCTCGGTTATCTCGATGTCGATGGAATGGTGAAAGCAACCGGCCAGCCGCAGAACTCCTTTTGCCTCGCCTGTTTCACCGGAAATTATCCGCTGCCAGTCGATCCGCAGCTGGACAAATTCATCATGGAAAAGCGCGAGCAACGCGCTCGCGCGCTGGCGGAAGAAGAGCGCCAGCCAACGTTGTTCGCTGAGTTGCAGTAAGATTGTAGGGGAAGCTGCCAGCTTCCCCTACAGCGCCGCACAAACCCGCAGCAGCTACGCCGCTTTCGCGTAGCTGACGCGGTCGTCGGCGTCGAGCCAATCGAAGAGCGGTGTCGTCTTGGGATCGAGCCCGAGTGGTGTCAACTGCTCTACGTACCAATCGCGCTTCTCCGGATCTTCGTAGGGGTTTGCCCTCGCCATCGCTTCGCACCAAGCCCGTGTTTCCTCGTCCGTTTTCGGCGTGCCGTGTTCATCCACCCAGCGCGCAATCTCGTCATCGCTCGCGCCTCGTTCCACCACCGCCTTGAAGTCGTCGCCTTTGATTCCTTTCCAGCCGAAAAGCATATTATCGAGCGGGCAATCGAAGTGGTATTCGCCGATGTCGCCCCAGAGGAGCGCGCGGCATTTGTCGATCGTGCGCCCGAGAATCATGTAGCCCCCGACCCGCGTGTGGGGACTGCGCGGCGCCTCCTTGGTCAAATCCTTACCTTGTTTATTCATGTGAAAATCTACCGGCGCGACTCAGAGGCGCAAGCAATCGGCCGCTGTAGCCGTCGCCCGGTGGGCGACGCCGGAGATCACGTCGCCATGTTTTTACGGAGAGCGAGCCGCAGCATTGCGCCTCCCACAGCGAAGCGGCGAAAGCCCGCGAGGTGAAGACGCGCCGATGCGGGCACATGCGAATCACCAGTATGGCTCAACAAAAAGAAACGATTTCCACGATTAACAGTCTCATTGAAACGCTGAAGGATGGCCAGGAAGGCTTTCGCCAGGCTGCCGAAGCCGTGCAGGATCCGCAGCTCAAAACGCTCTTCAATGAGTACTCGCTCCAGCGCTCGCGCTTCGCCGGCGAATTGCAGAACGAGGCGATCAACCTTGGTGATAGCAAGCCCGAAGACAGCAGCAGCACCGCCGGCGCAATGCATCGCGCCTGGATCAACCTCAAGTCTGCCATTACCAGCCGCGACGATCACGCCATTCTGGCCGAGTGCGAGCGCGGGGAAGACTCCGCGGTGAAGGAGTATCGTGACGCGATGGAGAAGGAGGAATTGTCCTCGCCCATTCGCGATCTCGTGTCGCGCCAGTTCACCGCAGTGAAAAGCGCGCACGATCGCATCAAGCAATTGCGCGACGCGACCAAGGCGTAGGAAAACAGACGTTCCGTCTGTCAAGGCAGACAGGCGTCCTCGCCTGTCGAATCGTCAGTAAGCAACGGCAGGCAGCAGCCGAGACGCCCGCTTGCTGTGACAGCCGAGGACGGCTGTCTTCCGCTACCGCGTTTGCGCGAGCTCGGGATGCGGAGTTGCTTCTGATTCTGCCGCCGAACGATCGAACAGCTTTGTAAATTCCCGCCCGGCGCGATTTCTCCAGCCGCCTTTGTGATACGCGTATCCAGCGATTAAGGGCAGTGCCACCGTCGCTTCCGCGTAGACCATCTGCTCAGCGCCCAGGTCCACCTTCCCCCACGAGTTAGCCTCTTTCAGCGTCGAGCCACTGAGCGCGCCGTCGCGCACATCCGCGACCGTGATTTGCACCGCGTACTTATGCATGCCCACATCGAATCCGAGGTAATCGCCCGCCACCACCGTGTCCTGCGCAAAGTTCTTCGGCACCCCGCCGCCGATCATGAACAAGCCGCTCTGTTTCGCCTCGATCTTGACCTTGGTCAGCTCGAGAAAGTCTTTCGCCGAATCGATGGAGAGATGCCGCTCCGGATTCTTATATTGATGATGAATCAACCCGAAGCCCGCGCTGCAATCGCTGAAGGCCGGAACGAAAATCGGCACATTCTTTTCGAAGGCAGAGAGGACAACGGAATCGCGATTCTTCGCGTGTTTGTTGAGATAACGGCCCATCTCGCGAATGAACTCGCGCGAAGAATAAGGCCGAGGCTCGAGTGATTCGGCGATCTCGCCGCAAGTTGCGTCACAAACCCGCAGCTGATCTTCATCGATGTAGGTGTCGTAGATGCGATCGATGGCGAGGCGGCGCAGCACGTCATCGTTCATGAAGATGTCGCCCTTGTAGTGTTTGAACCCAAGCGCTTCGAAGAAGTCCTGATCGACAATGATCGCGCCGGTGGAAACGATGGCGTCCACCATGTTGTTGCGGACGAGATCGACCAGCACCTGCTTCAGGCCGGCGGAGATGAGTGAGCCGGCGAGACAGAGAATGATCGCGCAGTCTTCTTCACGCAGCATGGCATCGTAGATGTGCGCGGCGCGGCCGAGGTCACGCGCGGAGAACGCCATCTTCGACATCGCTTCAATCAGCGGCACGACGTCGTGTTTCTTGATGTCGATGTGCTCGACTAGATCGACGAGCAGTTCAGATTTTTTCATAAGCGTGGTCAGCGAAGCGCAGCGTAATCGAGGAATTCCCCGGTGCAATCTGTAGCCGTCGCCCTATGAGCGACGGTGGAAGTGAGGGGCCACTCGTCTGTGACTGTCTCGTCTCACGCGGGGATCGCACAGCGAAGCGGCTACAGCACCGGCTACTGCGGATACAGCCACTTCATGTAATCGGCCACGCCTTCCTCCAGCGAAAAGCGGGGCTTGTAGCCGAGCGCGGCGCGGGCGTTGGTCAGGTCGGCCTGGGTGAAGTTCTGATAATGAGAGTGGGGATTATCGATGTACTGCGGCTCGAGGTTCGTCTCGAGACAGCGGTTCAAAACATAAACCAGTTCGTTGAACGAGCGCGCTTCGCCGCTGCCGAGATTGTAAATGCCGCTCTGGCTCGCTTCCATCGCGCTCATCGTGCCCGCGACCACATCTTTGACGTAAACGAAATCGCGCTTCTGCTCGCCGTGTTTGAAAATGCGCGGGCGCTCGCCCCGCTTCATCTGCTGCGAAAGATGATAGGCCATGCTCGCGGGCACGCCTTTATGCGCTTCACGAGGCCCGTAGACATTGAAGTAGCGCAGTCCGACGATTCTCCAGTCGCGGTGCTCGGCGGCGGAGCGAGTGGCGAGATTGTCGAGCATCGCTTTGGAAAACGCATAAACATTCGCGGGCGCGACAACGCTCCCTTCTTCGCTCGCATCGGTGGCCGCGCCGTAGGTCGAAGCCGATGAAGCATAGATGACGCGAGTCCGCGTCGGCTCGGCAAATCTTAGCAGCCGACGAAAGCTCTCCACGTTGTCATGCACCTGCTGGAATTGGTCGTGGTTCGTTGTGTCAGTGATGGAGGCGAGGTGAAAGATGGCGTCGAATTTTTTGTCGCCGAACCGCTCTCGCCAATCTCGCCAATCGAGCGACGCAAGGTTCTCGGCCACGAGATCGCCCCGATAGCCGGAGAGGTTTTTGAAATCGCCGGAGCGAAAGTCATCGATGACGGTGAGGCGAAAGTGGGGAAAGCGTTCCTGGAGCTCGAGGACGAGATTGGAGCCGATGAACCCGGCGCCGCCGGTCACGAGAAGGTTGAGATTAGCGTCAGCGGAAAGCATGGCTCATTGGTGGCAAATGTAGCGATTCGTCTCTGAAGAAGCACCCGCGATGCCCGGGGCAGTGCGGACGCTGCGGGAGTGCGTTCTAAATAAATCTTGAGCGCGCGGGTGCAAGCCGATAATGGTGGGGCAGTTCTTTGCGATTTTAGGAATGTGGATCGGCGCGAGAAATCCGGTGCAAAACCGGAGCAGTTGCGCTGCTGTAACTGGATACGACTTCTCACAAGCCAATCATTGCCCTTCGGCAACGGTGAAGGCGAGAAGAAGGCGAGGTCGGTTGAGAGTTAACTAACGGATTCTCATCCCCGAAAGCTTTCGGGGTCAACTTCCTCACAAGCCAGGAGCCAGAATATTCGACCGGTCTGCCTCATTCGTGCGCGTGAGTGCGCGCGCGAAAAAACTTCTTCGCAAAAAGAAGAATGAGAGCTGGGCGAAACGGAAGGCGAGCAATCTCGCCGAGGCGCTCCTCATCAACGAGCGCGTCATGCCGCAAGTCTGCCTCTCGAAACAGGAGGAGATTTGCAGTGGAAAAACATTTCGCATTAGTTGTGGCCGCGCGTAGCGGATCGAGTCTGGCACAGTGGCGTGGACTGTGGAGGCCGGGTAGCGCACGCGTCTCGCGTGCTGGTTTTGGCGTCCCGCCAAAACAATCTTTCGCTATATACGACCCTCAGGGAAAGTCCGCGATTGCGAGACGCGATCGCCAGCACGCGGGACGCGTGCGCTACCCGGAGTCGCCGCGCGCCATCTCGTGTCTGCTCGGCGCGCTGCTCGCTTGCGGTGCGCCCATTTGTAACGGGGAGGAACCGACGCCCTCTGCCTCCGCGACTGAACCTATCGTGGTCACGGCCACGCGCGTCGAGACTCCGCTGCAAGATTCTCCCGCGAGCGTGAGCGTCGTTGACTCGTCGGAGTTCGAGCAAAAGCAAATCGAGCGCGTCGCTGATGCCTTGCGCGAAGTGCCGGGATTATCTGTCGTGCAAAGCGGTGCGCCTGGCCAGCTCACTTCGGTCTTCACCCGTGGTCTGCGCAGCGAGCACACCCAGGTGCTGCTGGATGGAATTCCCATCAACCAAGGTTTGCAGGGCGCATTCAATTTCGCCGATCTCACGATCGATGACATCGACCGCATCGAAGTCGTGCGCGGACCGCAAAGCACGCTCTATGGTCCGCGCGCACTGGCCGGGGCGATTCAGCTTTTCACCAGGATCGGTGAAGGTGCACCGCGATTCAGCTTCAGCGCTGAAGGTGGTTCCTACGACACTTTCCGCGAGAGCGTCGTCAGCGATGGCAAAGTCAATCAGTTCGATTACTCCATCGGTGCGAGCCGGCTCGACACTGATAACGCGCGTCCGAACAACCAGTATCGCAATACCAGCGCGGTCGCGGACTTCGGCTGGTCGCCGGACGAAACGCTGCGCCTCGGCAGCCTGTTCACGTATTCCCTTTCCGACACGGGCAATCCCAACACGATCTTCAATCCCAAACCACTGGATAATTTCCTTACTGAACGCTGGCTCATCGGGCCGCACCTGGATTGGCAGCCGGTGGAATGGTGGAAGCACAGACTCGTTCTCGATTACGATCACGAGCGCCAGCTTAACGATCCGAACCAGGATGGCTTCGTCGGCGCGACCCGAGCGTTGTTTGAGCGCGCACAGGTCGATTACCAGAATGATCTGCGCGCAACTTCGTGGCTCACCGTCACCAGCGGTTTTTTCTACAGCCGCGTTAACGCCGGCCAGGAACGGCCCTTCGTTTCACAAGCGTTCGGACCGCAGCCGACGTTCGTCAGTGATCACACCGAGCAGATCGGCGGGTTTGCGCAGCTCACGATCAAACCGCTGCCGAATCTCACTTTTCTTAGCGGCGCGCGCGTCGATCACTTCAATCAGTTCGGCGGTATCGGCACCTGGCGGGAAGCCGTCAGCTACGTGATCGAGCGAACGGACAGCACGCTGCACGCGAGCATCGCCACAGGCTTTTCCCCGCCGAGCAGCCAGGACAAAATTTTCGGCGGCAACTTCGGCCTGCAACCGGAGCGCGATCTCGGTTGGGACGCGGGAATCGAGCAGCGATTTTGGGACAAGCGCGTCGTCCTCGGCGCGACCTGGTTTCACAATGATCTCTCGAACGTGATCGGCCTCAATGGCCAGTTCGCCACCTTGAATCTCGGCGCCGCGCGCACACAAGGAGTCGAGTGTGAGTTGCGCGCGCGACCTCTGGAGAAACTGGAGTTCGTCGCCACCTATACCTATCTCGACGCGGAGAACGTTGGCGGAGCGGATATTTCGCAGTTACCCGGCGCGCGTTTGCCCCGGCGGCCGCGCAACGAATGCTACGCCTCAGCATCGTATCTGTGGTGGAACCGCTTGCGTACCACGGTTTCAGCGAAGTTCGTCAATGCGCGCGAGGAGTTGAACTTCGGTCAGGCAAACTTCGACATTGAAGACTACAGCGTGATTAACTTCGCCGCGGAGTACGAAGTTAATCGTCACCTTTCCATCTTCGGGCGAGTCGATAATCTAACTAACGAGGACTACGCAGAGGTCTTCGGTTTTCCCGCGCTTGGCCGCGCGATCTACGGCGGGGCGCGCGTGTCATTCTAAGTGACCGCGCGGCTTGATAAATGCAGAAGATGGAGCGGTCTTGAGCGGAACAGAAAAAAGCGAGCAGGAGTTCGTAGCTAACTACGGACTGCCGGTGGCATGGAAGCGAGCCATCATCCTGTTTCCGATCATCGCCTTTAGCTTGTTCGCGGTCGCGATGTTCCTCGAGTCGACCCAGGACTACGCCTTTGCCTTGGTCGAAGATAATAATGTGGTGGACATATTGACCTTCCTGCCGGCGTTTGCGGGAGGAGTTTTGGGAATCATCGTGGCCATGCGGGCGCGGCGGCTGGGCAAGGAGAAGCTGGTCTGGCTCTTCTATCTGCTATTCGCGCTGGGACTCATTTTCATCGGCGGCGAGGAAACGTCCTGGGGCCAAAACTTGTATCACTATCGCACGCCGGAAGTGTTCGACCGTTGGAACGAGCAGGGGGAAGTGACGATCCATAACCTAGATGGGCTCAACGACCGAAACCATTTTCTGCGTCTGGCTTTCGGCGCTGGCGGCCTCATCGGCTTGCTGGCGTGGAAGAGTGCGCGTTTTCGTGACCTGGCGCCGCCCCGGGTATTGCAGATTTGGTTATGGCTTATCGCGCTGAAAAGCGCGCTCGACATCTATACAACGCCTTACGCGGCGCGATTGATGAACGCCTACATCGTGGCACAACTTTCTGAAGTGATCGAGATGCTCATCGCCATCGCGGGGCTGCTTTACGTGTGGTTGAACGGCCGGCGGCTACAGCGCCAAACTCGGAGCGACTGAATGCTCCTTACCGCAGTCCGCCTTCGCCTTCTTTGTGCAGGCGCGGGCCTTTAATGGCGAGCGGCTCGGGCGCTTTGCGCGCGGAGATTTGCGGACAGCTGTCGATCCATCTCACTGCGTCAGGCGCGGCCCAACGGGCGGCGTTGCGGAGAATCCGCCGGACGTTCTTATCGTGGTAGATGGGATAAACTTCGTGGCCGGGACGGAAGTAGAAGATTTTGCCGTTGCCGCGCTTCCAAGTACAACCGGAGCGGAAGACTTCGCCACCTTCGAACCATGAAATAAAGACGATCTCGTCCGGCGACGGAATGCCGAAGGGCTCACCGTACATCTCGGTATTTGGAATCTCGAAATAGCGCTCGATGCCGCGGGCAATGGGATGTGCGGGATTGCAAACCCAGAGCCGTTCCTTCTCGCCTGCCTCGCGCCAGATAATGGAGCAGCTCGTGCCCATGAGCCGCATGAACGGCTTGGAATAATGGGCCGAATGCAGTGCGATAAAGCCCATTCCCTCCCAGACGCGGGCGAGCACACGCTCAACGACGGCATCGCGGACCTTTCCGTGCGCGGCATGTCCCCACCAAACGAGCACGTCGGTTTCATCGAGGACGCGTCTCGTTAGGCCGTGCTGCGATTGTTGCAGTGTGGCGGTGCGAACCTCGAACTCACGCTCCTCCGCGATCCCTTTTGCGATGGCGGTGTGCATCCCGCGCGGATAAATCTGGCCCACCGCCTTATTCCTGCGCTCGTGCACATTCTCGCCCCAGACGGTGACGCGGATTCTGCGCGGCATAACGTCAGCGGCCGTCGCTCCGAACCTTCTGAGCGTTGTAGCTGCCATCGGTTGGCAGCGGCAGTTCTTCACTTTGGCTGTTGTCTTGTACCGGCTCTGTCTCGTGCAGCCGCCCGTAATCGACGGTCAGCTTCCCGTCTCCTTCTTCGGTATAAATTTCGACAAACCGATGCTCAAATCGGAAATCGCGCGCGGAGTAATCCTGCTGCTTTTGCACGGAGGCGGGGATGACAGGATCAATCCCGACGACGGACGCGATGAGAATGGCGCGCTCGGCTTGAAGTGATTCAATCGTGGCGCCGTACAGGGGGCTGGTCTCATCGATGGTGTGGCGCAAGGTCAGCGCCGCGGGCCAGGCGATAAGGCGATCGAAGGCGAGCTTAAGATTGTAGAAGTGGCGAAAGTTATCGCCTTCCAGAATAGGCTCGTCGCGGGTGAACATGAGCCGGAATTCGACTTCGACGAGGCTTTGCTGGCGCAGGTTCCCGACGCGCAACATCAAGGTAGGCCGGCCGTTGAACGGAGCGATGGCGACGCTGTTGCTGAAGACAATGCGCGCAGCGGGTCGGGAGAAGCGTACGAAAATGAGTCCCGTCATGACGGCGAGGAGGAAGACGCCGCTCATGATTTCCACTGTAGTGACGGCGTGGCCGTAGAGTGTCTCCGGATACATGTGGCCGTAACCGACGGTGGCGAGCGTTTGGACGCTCAAGAAGAAGGCCTCGGCGAAGGAGCCGGGCCTCATGCCTGCGATGGAAGCGGGACGGGCAAAGTAAAGCGTGGCGAAGAGGAGATTGAGGGTGACGTAGATGGCGGCGACAAAAGCGGCGAAGCTCGGCCAACGCAGACTGAGGAGCCATTGATAAGCGTCGCGCCATTCCCAGCGCGTGGTATTGAGTTTGCGGAACTCGGTCTGACCGGCGCGAACGGAGACTGCTTTGGCCATTGCCTAAAGTGCGCCGGCACGGAGCCAGCCGTCAACTCAGGCGAGGCTTGGGCGATTACCTTCGTGCCGCCGGATCACGGCGAGAATCGCGAAGTGCCGCAAAGGCCAGCGGCGATTGCGCGCGGAGACCAATCGTCCGGGTTATTGAGTAGATGAACGCGTGTCATCCCGAGCGGAGCGAGCGACCTCGCATTGGGTCGTGCGCTTTCGGACAGTCGTGAGGTTCCTCGCCGTCTGCGCGGCTCGGGATGACAGGGTTTTTAGGAGTGCGATCGCGTTATGGCGAGACCACGGCCAGGCGCACGACATCATCGCTCATCCGGCCGATGAAATAGAGCGACGCACCACGGGTCGAGTAAACCGGATAAAGCAGATACGGGACGTCGTTCACCTGAATAGGGTTGCGCCAATCGATGTGAAGCGGGCGCAAGAAGCTGTGGGAGACAATCGAGGTGTATTGCGGATCGATCGGCTCCCAGCCAGGCACGCGCACCCCGCGATAAGTGGCATAATGCACGCGCGAGGACGAGTCGATGATTTCCACTTCGCTGCGGTCGCTCTCGACGATTTCCGGGGCGCGAAAGGCGAACTCCATGTCCGGGCCTCCCCAGACACTGAGGTTGACCGGTTGCTCAACGCCGACGTCGATGATGTGAATGTTCGGGCTTCGTGAGCTAACGCCGTTGTCGCTAACGTGTGCTGGAGGCGGGGGCGCAGCTTCAGCGCCCGCAGCTTCGGCGGGCGAAAGCGCGACGTTGTGGAGCGAGCGAATGAGTGAATCCGAGGCGCCCTGCGAGCGCAACGTCGCTTCCTGTTGCGCGGTAAGCGGGCGGAGGAGCGTGCGTTCCGATGCGATTTGGGCAATGGCGGAGTCACTTTCGTGGGCGCGAACGAGAAGAGAGAGCTCGCGATAGTCGATGGGACGAGCGAAGGCAGCGCTGGCGGCGAAGGCGCAGAGAGCGACAATTACTGTTGTTTGTAACTTGTGGGGTTTCATGCCGCTATTTCTAACAATTTTAGACAGCAAATTGCACGTACAAAAAGCATCAATCTGATGCCGCTGACTTGACACCCGGGTCAGGTGAAGTATAGGCGCCGTCCCGCACTCACAGGTTGAATGTGGGATTAAGCAGGAGCGTTAGTGCAAACTCGCGCGTCAGGACTGCAGATCATGCAACAAACTCGCAGCAAACGTTACCGCGCATCCGCCGAGCAGGTGGACCGGAAGAAGGCCTACAGCTTGAATGATGCGGTCGCGACGTTGAAGAAATTTCAGCCGACGAAATTCGATCAGACGGTGACGGTGTCTTTCCGGCTCGGCGTTGATCCCAAGCAATCCGACCAAATGGTCCGCGGCACGTGTCCGCTGCCGCACGGGAGCGGCAAGGAAGTGCGCGTGGTGGTTTTCGCCGAAGGCGCGCCGGCAACGGCTGCGAAAAACGCGGGCGCCGAATACGTTGGGTTCAAGGATTTGATCCAGAAAGTGCAGGAGGGTTTTCAAGATTTTGACGTGGCCGTGGCGACTCCGGCGGCGATGGCTGAAGTGCGCAAGCTCGGCAAAGTGCTTGGCCCGCGCGGGCTCATGCCGAATCCGAAGACTGGCACAGTAACCGATGACACCGCCAAAGCGGTGCAGGAAGTGAAGGCCGGCCGGGTCGAGTTCAAGCTGGACAAAAACGGCAACGTGGCGGTGCCGGTAGGCAAGTTTTCGTTCGCTGAGAATCAGCTGGTGGAGAATGGGAGTGCCGTGATCGAAGCTGTGGTGCGGGCACGACCCGCGACGGCCAAAGGACGTTACCTCGAAGCGATGACATTGAGCGCGACGATGTCGCCCGGAGTGCACGTCGATCCGTTACCGTATCTGAGTGTCTAAACCAGAATGAGATGACGAATGACGAAACCCGAAGCCCGAAACAATGACCAAGCCCGAATGACGAAGGACGAGCGGCGGACGAAATTCCAAAGATTCAGTGGTTCGGATTTCGTCATTCGAACCTCGTCATTAGCAAAATGAGACCGGAAAAAGCGAATATCGTTTCTGATCTTGCCGGCAAGCTAAACCGGTCGCCGTTTCTGCTCGTCACGGATTACCAGCGGATGAAGGTGGACCAATTTGGCGAGCTGCGGAATCGGCTGGCGCCCGCCGGCGCGGAGATGCGCGTGGTGAAGAACAGCTTCTTGAAGCGGGCGATGAGCGACTCCGGTTTGCC
>DAIRIE010000011.1:0-10318 GCA_036809705.1 Chthoniobacterales bacterium | reverse complement strand
AGCGGGCAAACGGCGATCGTGCTGGGGGAGAAGGACGTGGCGCCGGTGGCGAAGATCCTGAAGACTTTTGCGGCGGAATTTAAAATCGCCGGCGTAAAGGTGGGCGTTGTCGATAAGTCGGTGCTCTCGACGCAAGAGATCGAGACTCTGGCCGAGCTACCGTCACGGGAAGTTTTGCTTGGTCAACTGCTGGGCCTGCTTTTGTCGCCCATGACGCAACTGGCGCGATTACTCAACGAGCCGGCGGCGTCTTTGGCAAGGTTACTGAACGCGAAAGCGGAAAAGGAGGGTAAACCGGCAGAGGCGGGGGCCTAGGAGAAAGGAATGAATTAGGAAAGCAGGAAGATGTTGAATTTATTTCCTGGGTTCCTGCTTTCCTGATTGATCAACGATTTTGTCGCGTATAGGCGCGGCGATTAACAAAACAAACAACCTGTCCGACCCGGTGGCGATCGGGTTTAATCTCGCGGAAGCTTCCGCGGGCGGCGATTGGAGAAAATAAATGGCAGATACGAATACGATTGTGGAGCAACTCAGCGGGCTGACCGTGCTCGAGATTGCTGGATTAGTGAAACAGCTGGAGGAAAAGTGGGGCGTGAGTGCAGCGGCTCCGGTCGCGATGGCGGCAGCCCCGGCGGCCGGCGGCGGCGCAGCAGCTCCTGCGGCTGAGGAGAAGACGACCTTCGACGTCATCCTGAAGGAAATGGGCGCGAACAAGATCGGCGTGATCAAGGAAGTGCGCGCGGCGGTGCCTGGCCTGGGCTTGGCCGAGGCGAAAGCACTGGTGGAAGGTGCGCCAAAAACGGTGAAGGAAGGTGTGACCAAAGCTGAAGCCGAAGAGATGAAGAAGAAAATCGAAGCGGCTGGGGCGAAGGTGGAGATCAAGTAGGGCGTTGTGCGTTGTGCTGGGGTCGGGCGGTGAAGGTGCGCCGGAGCACCTTCGGTTTTGAGTCCACAGATGAACGCAGATTGACACAGATTTCAGCAACTTGGAAATCTGCGTGAATCAGCCGCCAGTTCTGTGTCATCCTCAGCACGCGCAGGCGGCGAAGACCTCGCGTCCGCTCGGGATTACGGCGTAAGCTGTTTGGCGGGCAGGGTGTGTGCTGGGTGTTCGACAGTGCATCGAGCGCCAGCTGTGACGCCCGCTTCGGAAAGAACGACCGCCCAAAATTCCGGTTGCGCTTATCTGCCCCCCATGGCATAACTCTCGCTCGTTAAGAATAAGGCACTGTATTTTTAACCCGGCGGAGAACGGACAAAACCCAAGCTGGCAACGAAACGGTCGATTTGACAAGCGGCCGATTCGCTGCCATTTTTGTCGTCTTCGCCAGCAGCGGCGCCGTCGCGGTTATCGATCGGAAAGCTGGCTGGAGACGTAAAGTTTTTCCCCCGGAAACTCACCGCGTCCCCCTGACGCTGTCGAGTTGCCACCCTTAGCTTAGAACCAATTATGTCAGAACGGGCAGAGCGCATTCATTTCGGCACCATCAAGGAAGGCATCGAGCCGCCAAACCTGATTGAGGTGCAGTTGAACTCCTACGTGGAGTTCCTGCAAAAAGACGTCCCGCCGGGCAAACGCAAGAACCAGGGATTACAGGCCGTCTTCAAGGAAGTCTTCCCGATCCAAAGCTACGACGAGAAGGCGACGCTCGATTTTAGCCATTACGAAATCGGCGAGCCGAAGCTGACCGCGCTCGAGGCGCAGCGGGAAGGACAGACTTACAGCGCGCCATTGCACGTCACGTTTCAATTGCGAGAGGAAAAGGCGACCAAGGAAGAGAAGGTTTACATGGGCGAGATCCCGCTCATGACTCCGCAGGGCACCTTCGTCATCAACGGCGCTGAACGGGTGGTGGTTTCGCAGCTGCATCGCTCACCTGGCATCGCCTTCGAATCCTCGGTGCACCTTAACGGAAAAGTCCTCTACAGCTTCCGCATCATTCCCGATCGCGGGTCGTGGATCGAGGTGCAATTCGATACCGCAGACCTGCTCTACATCTATCTGGATCGGCGGAAACGCCGCCGGAAATTTTTGGCCACGACCTTTTTGCGCGCTCTCGGCTATGGCCCGGACGAAGAAGTCATCAAACTCTTCTACAACATCGAGACGCTGAAGCTCAGCGAGAAGCTCGACGAAGAGATGCTCGCCACCAAGGTGCTGACGGCTGAAGTGCGCGACGGTGAAGTGACTGTCGCGCGCGCGTTTGAGCCGCTCACGCTCGCGACCGTGCGCCAGATCATGGCGCTCGGCACCAAGGAAGTCGCCGTCATCGATATCTCACAGGATGACACGGTGGTGAAGGCGCTGAAGAAGGATCCCGCGCATGATCAGGAGGAAGCGCTTAAAGATATTTACCGGCGGCTGCGTCCCGGCGATCCCCCTACGGTGGCGAACGCGCGCGCCTTGCTCAAGCGCCTGTTCTTCGATCCGAAGAAATATGATCTCGGCCGCGTCGGTCGCTATAAGATCAACCAGAAGCTCGGCATCAATGTGGATCTCGGCGAACGCATCCTGACCGACAAGGATTTCATCGCCGCCATCAAGTATCTCATCAATCTCCGTCGCGGCGAAGGCACGCTCGATGACATAGATCATCTCGGCAGCCGCCGCGTGCGCACGGTTGGCGAATTATTAGCTAATCAATGCCGCGTCGGTTTGGCCCGCACCGAGCGTCTCGTCAAAGAGCGCATGACTTTGTTCGACATCAACATCGATGGCATGACGCCGCAGAAGCTGATCAATCCCAAAGCGCTGAGCGCCGTCATTCGCGATTTCTTCGGTCGATCGCAGCTCTCGCAGTTCATGGATCAAACCAACCCTCTGGCCGAGCTGACGCACAAACGTCGCTTGTCCGCGCTTGGGCCTGGCGGCTTGTCTCGCGATCGCGCCGGCTTTGAAGTGCGCGACGTCCATCCCTCACATTACGGGCGCATCTGTCCCATCGAAACGCCGGAAGGGCCGAACATTGGACTCATTAGCTCAATGTCCACCTTCGCCCGTATCAATGAGTTCGGCTTTATTGAGACGCCGTATCGAAAGGTCACGAATGGTCGTGTCACTGACGACGTCGATTACCTCACTGGGGATCGGGAAGAGAACTATCTCGTCGCGCAGGCAAACGCGGCAATCGATGGCCGCGGACACTTCACCGGCGAGAAGGTTTCTGTGCGTTATCGCGGCGACTTCCTCGAAGTCGAGCCTTCCAAAGTCCACTACATGGACGTTTCACCGAAACAACTGGTCTCGGTAGCTGCCGGATTGATTCCATTTCTCGAACACGACGACGCCAACCGCGCCCTTATGGGCTCGAACATGCAACGCCAGGGCGTGCCGCTGATCGTTTCCGAATCGCCGCTCGTCGGCACCGGACTGGAAGGAAAGGTCGCGCGTGACTCGCATGCCGTCTTGATCGCCACCGATACCGGCAAGGTCGCATCCGTCACCGCCGATCAGATTGTCATCACCAAAGATGGTCACATGCCCGAAAGCCGGAAGAAACTCAAGACCGATTCGGAGGCAGGCGTTCACATTTATGAACTGCGCAAGTTCATGCGCTCGAATGCCGGCACCTGCGTGAACCAGAAGCCAATCGTCCACAAAGGTCAGCACGTGAAGAAAGGCCAGGTCATCGCTGACGGACCCAATACGGATGCAGGCGAGCTCGCACTCGGCCGTAACGTGCTCGTCGCCTTCATGCCATGGAATGGTTACAACTTCGAAGACGCTATCATGATTTCAGAGAAGGTGGTGAAGGAAGATATCTATACTTCCATTCACA
Source organism: Chthoniobacterales bacterium (assembly GCA_036809705.1). Lineage (GTDB taxonomy): Bacteria > Verrucomicrobiota > Verrucomicrobiia > Chthoniobacterales > UBA10450 > AV69. The sequence goes on along the minus strand of DAIRIE010000011.1, from coordinate 6,536 downwards.
TCGATGAGTTCGAGATCGGTGCGCGCGATACTAAACTCGGGCCGGAAGAGATTACGCGCGACATTCCTAATGTCAGCGAAGAAGCACTGCGCAACCTTGGACCTGATGGAGTAGTTCGAGTAGGCGCTGAAGTTAAACCCGGCGACATTCTCGTCGGTAAGATCACGCCCAAGTCGGAAACCGAGTTAGCTCCGGAAGAGCGGTTGTTGCGTGCGATCTTCGGCGAGAAAGCGGCGGACGTTAAGGATACCTCACTCACGGTTCCTTCAGGCACTTACGGCATCGTCATGGATGTGAAAGTGTCGTCGCGCCGTGAAGTATCACGTGAGAAGCTCACACCTACCGAGACCAAGCGGCAGCTCAAAGCGATCACCGAAGATCATCGTAAGAAGAAAGAAGAGCTGACGGAGCAGCTAACTGATTCGCTTTCAAACATCCTGCTGGGCGAGAAGATTCCGCTGGATGTAGTTAACGCGGAGACCGGCGAGATCATTATCCCAGCCAACCGCAAGATCACCAAAACGCTTCTGCGCAAGCTGGCGAATGTGCACGATCACATTGAGATCGATCCGTCGCCTATCCGGAACAAGATTCGCGAGATCATCGCGAGCTACGAGCACAAATTCGCGGAGCTCGAGCTCGAGCGCGAGCGCGCGCTCGATCGTGTCGAGAGCGGTGATGACATTGATCCCGGCATCATCAAGCAGGTCAAAGTTTACATCGCGAGCAAGCGCAAGTTGTCGGTCGGCGATAAGATGGCCGGTCGCCATGGGAACAAGGGCGTGGTGGCGCGCATTGTTCCGGAAGAAGACATGCCATTTCTGCCGGATGGAACGCCGGTCGAGATTGTCTTGAACCCTCTCGGTGTGCCGAGCCGAATGAATGTCGGCCAGGTGCTCGAGACGCACCTCGGCGTCGCGGCTAAAGCGCTCGGATTTAAAGTAGCTACTCCAGTGTTCGATGGTATTGCCGAGGCGAAGATTCGCGAATACCTGAAGGACGCGAAGAAGCAGGATGGCTTCTCCTGGGTGCAGGAGAACGGCAAAGCGCGCCTGTTTGATGGCCGCACCGGCGATGCGTTCGACCAGGAAGTCGTCGTTGGCTACATCTACATGATGAAGCTCGGCCACCTGGTCGCGGATAAGATTCACGCCCGCGCGGTCGGACCTTACTCGCTCGTCACGCAACAACCGCTCGGCGGCAAGGCGCAATACGGCGGTCAGCGATTCGGTGAGATGGAAGTGTGGGCGCTCGAGGCTTACGGCGCGGCCTACACTTTGCAGGAGTTGCTCACGGTCAAGTCCGACGACGTCCAGGGTCGCACCCGTATCTACGAGTCAATCGTCAAAGGCGACAACTCGCTCGAGGCGGGCACACCGGAATCTTTCAACGTGCTGATCAAGGAAATGCAGAGCCTGGGCCTCGACGTCAAAGTCGGTGGTCAGGCGCCAACAAGCGTCTTTGATACCGCGTCCTGACACTGTCATGTCGAGCGAAGCCGAGACATCTCTAATCATTTCTCTCGGAGGAATAGCTAAAGATTCCTCCACTTCGGTCGGAATGACAGGAGACCAGTCCAAGCCGTGTGGGTTAGGTTAATTTTAGTAGCTAACGAAATAATTACAGATGAACGAACATTCCTGGCGGGAGTTAGTAGGTGAAGAGAGAGCGGTTGGTTTCGATCAGGTCGCGATTGGCGTGGCTTCGAGCGACACCATGCGCTCATGGAGCAAAGGTGAAGTAAAGAATCCGGAGACGATTAACTATCGAACCTTCAAGCCGGAGAAGGGCGGACTATTTTGCGAGCGCATCTTCGGTCCTACTCGCGACTGGGAGTGCTCCTGCGGAAAATACAAGCGAATCAAGCATAAAGGCGTTATCTGCGACCGTTGCGGTGTGGAAGTGACGCTGGCGCGGGTGCGCCGCGAGCGGATGGGTCACATCGAGCTGGCTGTGCCGGTCTCACACATCTGGTTCTACAAATGCATGCCCTCGCGACTTGGACTTATGCTCGACATGAGCGCGCGGCAACTTGAGCGCGTCATCTATTATGAAGACTACATTGTCGTTGATCCCGGCCAGACGCCGCTGCAAAAGACGCAGCTGCTTAACGAGGTAGAGTTCCGCGAAGCTCAGGAGCAATACGGCGAAGGTTTTACCGCTGGCATGGGCGCGGAGGCAGTCAAGAAACTGCTTGCTGAGATTGATCTGCACAAGCTCAACAAGGAGCTGGAACAGGCGATGGGTAACACCAAGAGCAAGCAGATTCGCAAGAAGCTGGCGAAGCGCCTGAAGCTGGTTCAGGGTTTCATATCTTCTCACGCCCGCCCCGAGTGGATGGTGCTGGAAGTTCTTCCGGTCATTCCTCCTGATCTGCGCCCGCTCGTTCCTCTCGAAGGCGGAAGGTTTGCTACTTCCGATCTGAACGATCTCTATCGCCGCGTCATTAACCGGAACAACAGGTTGAAGAACCTTCTCCAGCTAAAAACGCCGGACGTAATTATCCGCAACGAGAAGCGCATGCTTCAGGAAGCAGTCGATGCTTTGTTCGATAACGGCCGTCATGGTCGCGCCGTGACCGGCGCTGGTAATCGCCCGCTGAAGTCACTCAGTGACATGCTCAAGGGTAAAGGCGGTCGTTTCCGCCAGAACTTGTTAGGTAAGCGCGTTGACTACTCGGGTCGCTCCGTCATCGTAATAGGCCCGGAGCTAAAGCTGCACCAGTGCGGTTTGCCCAAGAAGATGGCGCTGGTGTTGTTCGAGCCGTTCATCATCCGCCGCCTGAAAGATCTCGGCTATGTGCACACGGTGCGCAGCGCGAAGAAGATGATCGAGCGCCAGACACCGGAAGTGTGGGACATTCTCGATGAGGTTACTCGTGGACATCCAGTCCTGCTCAACCGGGCGCCGACTTTGCATCGCCTTTCCATTCAGGCTTTCGAACCGCAGTTGATCGAAGGCGAAGCGATTCGTATTCATCCCCTGGTTTGCACGGCCTACAATGCTGACTTCGATGGCGATCAGATGGCGGTGCACGTTCCGCTGTCGGTCGAAGCTCAGATGGAAGCGCGCATGCTGATGCTCGCGCCGAATAACATCTTTTCCCCTTCGAGCGGAAAGCCAATCACCACGCCGTCGCAGGACATCACACTTGGCTGTTATTACCTGACGCAGAACCCGCGGCGTGCGGCGGGTAGTGATGCCGACTCACGGTTGCCCTTGTTCTCCGAAGCGGTCGAGGTCGAGTTCGCCATGTCGGAAGGTTCGGTTAAAACTCATGACCGCATTCGTTTTAGGAATCCGGATTTCGGCCGCGATACCATCTATGGCAACAAGGATGCGCGCGTGATGGAGACCACCGCGGGCCGCGTTATCTTCAATCAGATATGGCCCAAGAACATGGGCTTCTTCAACAAGGCTGCGGGTAAGAAGCAGCTTAGCGATATTATCTGGCGTTGCTATCAGGTTGCGGGACAAGAGGGAACTGTGGAGACACTCGACAAACTCAAGGAACTCGGTTTCCGCGAAGCTACCAAGGCTGGCGTCTCCATCGGTATTTCGGATATGATTATTCCGAAAGAGAAGCAGATCGAGCTAGATAACGCCTACAAGCAAATCAAGACGGTCGAGCAGCAGTACCGCAAAGGCATCATCACCGATGGCGAGCGTTACAACAAGATCATCGATATTTGGACACATGCCGGTGACGAGATTTCCAATGTCATGTTCCGCACCCTCGAACACAACGACGGACGCAAGGAGCTGAACCCGGTTTATCTCATGGTGGACTCGGGCGCCCGTGGCAACCGTCAACAGGTGCGCCAGCTCGCAGGTATGCGCGGTTTGATGGCGAAGCCGAGCGGCGAAATTATCGAGCGACCGATTACTTCTAACTTTCGTGAAGGTTTAAGTGTGTTGGAGTATTTCATCTCCACTCACGGCGCGCGGAAAGGTCTGGCCGATACCGCCCTTAAGACAGCGGACTCGGGTTACCTCACCCGCAAGCTGGTCGATGCGGCGCAGGATGTGATTATCAACGAGCCGGATTGCGGTACGGTGAATGGGATCACGGTTCGTTCTATCTACGAGGGCGACGAGGAAGTCGTTGATCTCGGCCAGCGTATTATCGGCCGGGTGAGCTGCGAGACGATTGCTGATCCAGTCGAAAAGAAGAAGAAAATAGTTAAAGCTAACCAGCTTATCGACGAAAAAATTGCGGCGGACTTGCAGCGCATCGGAGTTGAGAGTTTGAAGATTCGCTCAGTGCTGACTTGTGAATGTGGTCGCGGTGTCTGTGCAATGTGCTACGGACGCAACCTTGCCACCGGGCAATTCGTCAAGCTCGGCGAAGCGGTCGGAATTATTGCGGCGCAATCCATTGGCGAACCTGGAACGCAGCTAACGATGCGTACGTTCCACATCGGCGGAACGGCGAGCCAGACGTTTAAGCAGCCTATTATCAAAGCTAAGAACGACGGCCGGATTCAGTTTAATGATCTGCGCACGGTGCAAGCGCTCGACGGCAGCTGGATTGTGCTGAACAAGAACGGCTCCATCGGCGTGCACAACGCGGAAGGTCGCGAGCTGGAACGTTACAACGTGGTCATCGGCTCGGTCGTCTCGAAAGCAGACGGCGCCGAAGTAAAGAAGGGCGAAACCTTCGTGCAATGGGATCCATATAACGTGCCGATTCTGACCGACAAGTCTGGTAAGATCGAGTTCCGTGACATGATTGCGGGCGTGACCATCAAACGCGACGTTGACGAAGCGACTGGCCTGATGGGGACAGTGATCATCGAGCATAAGGAAGATTTGCATCCACAGATCGTGGTCGTGGGCGAGAAGAAGGAAGTGCTCGCGAGCTACTCGATTCCCGCGGGCGCGCACGTCGTAGTGGAAGAAGGTGACAAAATTCGCGCCGGGGCGTTGTTGGCGAAGACACCGCGAAAGGTGGCGAAAACGAAAGATATCACCGGCGGCCTGCCGCGCGTAGCTGAACTCTTCGAGGCGCGGCGCCCGAAGGATGCGGCTGAGATCGCCAAGATCGATGGCATCGTCGAGATGGGCGGAACTGTTCGCGGTAAACGGCGACTTATCTTGAAGGACGTTGATACAGCCTCCGAAGAAGAGCATCTCATTCCGCTAACAAAACACATCATCGTCTTTAAGGGCGACTTCGTGCGCAAAGGTCAACAGCTGACCGAAGGTCCGGTGGTGCCGCACGAAATTCTCGAGGTCTGCGGGCCGCAGGATTTACAGGAACACTTGGTTAACGAGGTGCAGGAGGTTTACCGGCTGCAAGGCGTGGAGATTAACGACAAGCACATCGAGATCATCGTGCGGCAGATGTTGCGCAAGGTGAAGATCACCGATCCAGGCGACACCTCGCTGCTCTGGGGTGACCAGGTGGATAAGCTCGAGTTCGAGAACGAGAACAAGCGCGTGACCGAACAAGGCGGCAAGCCCGCGGAAGCCGTGCCGGTATTGCTCGGAATCACGAAAGCTTCGCTTGAAACGGATAGCTTTATCTCCGCGGCATCATTCCAGGATACTACGCGTGTGCTCACTGAAGCGGCGACACTCGGCAAGGTGGACAAGTTGCGCGGGTTTAAGGAAAACGTGATCATGGGTCACCTTATTCCGGCGGGAACTGGCTTCCCGAAACATCGCGAGATTCGGCTAATCGAGAAAGGTGAGCCGATCGGCGCGCCCGTGATGGAGGACGCGGAGCCACAGCCGGCTATCGGCTAATCGTGAAGTGATGGCGTAACGGCGGTGGAGTGATGGGCGGTGCTTTTAGGCACTGCTCCGATCCTGCAGCGCTCCGGCATTCCCTGATGTCGATCGCGACCAAAACGGGCGACAAAGGCGAGACCTCGCTCATGTATGGGCGGCGCGTGCCTAAGACGCATGAGCGGGTGGAAGCTTGCGGTTCCATTGATGAGTTGAATAGCGCTCTCGGGCTGGCGCGCGCCGCCGCTACCGACAAGTTGACGCGCGAAAAAGTTCGATCGATCCAGCTAGAGCTAATCACGGTGATGGGTGAGCTAGCGACAGTCCCGGAAGATTTGCCGCGGTATGAAAAGGATGGATTCATTATTACAACGAGCGCGATGACCGATCGGGTGACTGCGCTGATCAACGAAATCGAGCGCGCCGATGAAATGAAGTTCAACGACTGGGTTGTGCCCGGCGCTTCAATGGAATCCGCTGCGCTGGACCTGGCGCGCACGGCTTGCCGGCGCGCGGAGCGGTGCGTCGCTGCCTTAACGGATACGAACCCAGAGATCCTGCGCTATCTTAACCGGCTTTCCGATCTTTGCTGGCTGCTCGCCCGCCAAAGTGAGAAGCGGTCAGGGCAGGGCGGTTCTTGATCTCGATTCTCGAGCAGAAATGGACGACGTGGAAGAAAAGAGGGTCTCGACCAGCTAGTCGCGGAGATGCACGGTGGGCGAAAACACCCTTTCCCGCGCCGATTGGCTTCAATGGGGCCGCGACTAGCTAGTCGCGGAGATACCTGGAGGACGCCGCCTTTG
>DAIRIE010000010.1:12596-24865 GCA_036809705.1 Chthoniobacterales bacterium | reverse complement strand
AACCTCGGGAATGATGGCGCGAAGCAAACCGGATTGGTCGAGCAGGTCCCAGCCGCGGAATCGCTGTGGGGAAAGGAAAATTCGCACTAGCTCATCGCGAATCCTTTCCGCGCTGATCTGCCTGATCGACGGCGTGTGGGCGACGAGCGCGTTCCACGTTTTCTCTTCGATCTCGAATTCGAGCACGGTGGCGAAGCGCACCGCGCGCAGAAGCCGCAGCCGATCCTCGGAAAAGCGTTGCGCGGGATCGCCAATGGCGCGGATGAGCTTCGCCTCCAGATCGGCTCGGCCGCCGACGAAATCGATCAGCTCGTTTTTCGCCGGATCGAAGAACATGCCGTTAATGGTGAAATCACGGCGTTTTGCATCTTCTTCCGGCGAAGAAAAATGGACCGCGTCCGGGCGGCGGCCATCGGTGTAAGCGTCATCCGAGCGGAAGGTCGCCACTTCAAATTGCTGACCATTTTCCACGACGACGATGACACCGAAATGCGCCCCGACCGCGTAGGTGCGTTCGAAGATCTGCTGCACCTGCTGTGGCCGCGCATCGGCGGCGATATCGATGTCCTTCGGCGCGATGCCTCGAATCATGTCGCGCACGCAGCCGCCGGCGAAGTAGGCGATATGGCCGTGCTCGCGCAATCGCGCGCAAATCTGGCGAGCTGTTTCCTCCATCCCCGCAACTGTAGCGGCGGTCTGTGACCGTCGCCATCTTGTCAGGGGCGCTGTCTCTTCGGCACCGCGGAATTCGGCGGCCACAGACCGCCGCTACAGCGGCTTTGGCTCGGATTTCTCGCGCAGCGAATAGATGACGAAACAGATCACCGCGATGCAGATGCAGGAGTCGGCAACGTTGAACGCGGGCCACGGGTGCGCGAACGGCAGGTGCAGATCGAAGAGAAGGAAATCGATAACGTGCCCGTAGCTGAGGCGGTCGGTCAGATTGCCGGCGACGCCTGCGAGCAGGAGCGCGAGCGAGACATTGCGCCAGGGATCGCGGCGTTCGCGCTTGCGCAAAAGCAGCACCGCCACCGAGATCAGCGCCACGCAGGAAAGCAGGATAAAAAATACATTGTTGTTCTTGAATGAGCCGAACGCCGCGCCGGTGTTCGTCACGTGCACGATGTCGAATACGCCGGGAATGAGGATGCGCGGCGAGTCAGGATCGACGTTTTGTAAAATCCAGCGCTTGCTCAACTGATCGAGCGCGTAGAGCGGAAGTGAGAGGAACAGGATCCACTTCATAATCCCGTGGAAGTTACATTAACCGATGGCATCGCGATTCCTCGACTCTGCTCGGAATGACGCGGTGGCGACCACGCTCTCGCACCGATCGCACAAATCCGGACGCGCCGCGCTTTTGCCGACGCTTTCCCGATGGCGCCAGCAACGGGCGCATTTGGCGAAAGGCGTTTTCTCCACGCGCCCTGACGTTTCGCCCGCCGGCTCGAGGAAGAGATCGCTCAGGATAAAAAATTCCTCCAGCTCGTCTTTGGCCAGGCCGGCGAGCGCACGCTCATCACATTGCAGAATGACGCGCGCTTCGAGCGAATTACCGATCAGCTTTTCCTGCCGCGCCTTCTCCAGCGCTTGCCCGATGACACCTCGCAATTTCAACAGCTCCTCGATTTGTTGATTAACGAATGCATCCGCTGCTTTCGCCCGCGGCTCGGGAAATAATTGCAAATGAACGGAGCCGCCGCGGCCGAGATAACCCCACGCTTCTTCCGCGGTGAAAGCGAGGACGGGCGCAAGTAATCGGCAGAGCGCCTCATAAGTCTGCGCCATGGCATTCTGCGTCGCCCGTCGCCGCGGCGAATCCGGCGCGTCGCAATACATCCGGTCCTTCGTCATGTCGATGTAGAGGCTGCTGAGATCGACCGCGCAGAACTGGTTGATCGAGTGGTAGACCTTGTGGAACTCCAGCTTCTCATAAGCCTGGCGACATTCCTCGATCACTTCGGCCAGCCGAACGAGAATCCAGCGATCAACGAGTGTCATCCCGAGCGGAGTCGAGGGATCCCGTTGCGCTACCTTTAAGCTTTCATCGCGGGATCCCTCGACTGCACTTCGCTCCGCTCGGGATGACGAGCCGGAGAAATCGAAAAGGTTTCCATGCAGGATGCGCAGCGTGTTGCGAATGCGCCGGTAGGTATCACCCAACCGCTTGAACATCTCTTCTGAGAACGGCACGTCATCGGTAAAATCGATGCTGCTGACCCAGAGGCGCACCAGGTCGGCGCCGTGTTTGTTGACGAAATGCGCCGCATCCATCGGCTTCGAATAGGTGCTGGACTTCGAGATTTTTTTCCCGTCGACATCGACGACGAAGCCGTGCGTGACGCAGGTTTTGTAAGGCGCACGACCGTTCAGCGCCACGCTGGTCATGAGCGATGATTGAAACCAGCCGCGATGCTGATCGGTCGCTTCCAGATACATGTCGGCGGGATCGCGCAACTCGGGATGCGTGGCGCAAACGGCACGATGCGAAACGCCGCTGTCGATCCAGACGTCTATCGTGTCGTTGCGCTTCGTTGTGGCTTCGGGTAGTTCCAGCTCGCGCATAAGTTCGGAGTCGCTCAGCTCGAACCAGACATTTGAGCCGCGTGTCGCGACGAGGTCGGCGAGGCGACGAATCCATTCCGCATTCAGGATCGGCTTGGCATTCTCGGAATAGAATACCGGCAGCGGCACCCCCCAACTGCGCTGACGCGAGATGACCCAGTCCGGGCGCGATGCGACCGTGCCCGCGATGCGGTTCTCGCCCCAGGCGGGAATCCATTCGACCTTGGTGATGGCGTCGAGCGCCGGTCCGCGCAAATCATCGATACGGATAAAGAACTGATCGACCGCGCGGAAGATGATCGGCGTTTTCGAGCGCCAGCAATAGGGATAGCTGTGATGAAAATTCTGCTCGGCCAGCAGCATGCCGCGTTCGCGCAGCAGCGCCACGATGTCGGCGTTGGCATCGAAGACATACTTGCCCACGAGCTCGGGAATGCCGGCCTCATCGGTGTAGCGGCCGTGATCATCCACCGGCGATAAAATGGGAAAGTTGTTCTTCGATCCCAGAGCGTAATCGTCTTCGCCGTGCCCGGGCGCCACGTGCACTGCGCCGGTGCCGGTGTCCATCGTGACAAAATCCGCTGGTAGAATCCTGGCTGCGCGCGGCAGAAAGGGATGCTGCGCGTCCAAGCCTTCCAGTCGGGCGCCGGGAAGCGTTTCCATCGGTTCGCCAGTGGGTTGAAAGCCGGTAGCCAGGCAGAACGCGTCCACCAACTTGTTGGCCAAAACGAGAACCTCGGAAGTATCGTCCCGGCGAAATTCCTGGACGACATAGACCTCGTTAGGATGGACTGCGATGGCGAGATTCGCCGGTAATGTCCACGGGGTCGTCGTCCAGATGGCGATACTTGCTTTGCCCGCGAGATTTCCTGTGACGATGGGGAATTTGACGAAGACGGCGGTATCATCCCGCTCCTGATATTCAACTTCAGCTTCAGCCAGCGCGGTCTGTGCGCCGGTGCTCCAGAAGACTGGCTTCTTCGATTGATAGACGAGCCCTTTCTCGACGAACACAGCAAAGGCGCGCAGAATCTCCGCTTCATAGGCAGGATTCATGGTCAGGTACGGATGTTCCCAATCGCCGAGCACGCCGAGACGCTTGAATTGCTCGCGCTGGATATCGACGAACTTGCGCGCGAAATTTTCGCAACGCCTCCGCACTTCCACCGGCGAAAGCGCGGCGGATTCCCTGACTACTTTGTATTCAATGGGCAGCCCGTGACAGTCCCAGCCCGGTACATAAGGCGCGCGTTGACCAAGCATGGTGCGGGATTTCACCACCATGTCCTTGAGGATCTTGTTCAGCGCTGTGCCCATGTGAACATCGCCATTGGCAAACGGCGGCCCGTCGTGCAGCACGAACAACTCGGCGTTTTCGCGCGCTTTTTGGATTTGCTCATAGACCCGCGTCTCTTCCCAAACCCGCAGAATCTCGGGCTCGCGCTGAGCCAGATTCGCTTTCATTGGGAACTCGGTGCGCGGGAGATTGAGCGTGTCCTTGTAGTTCATCGGCGAAAGGCCGTGCTACCTAGCACCCGCGCCCTCGCTTTTCAACGTGCGATGGTTTAACAGGAATGCGTGCGTCTCCTTTTCGTCTGCCTCGTCGCATTCGCGTTGGTTGCGTCGCCGGCGCTGGCAACGACTAAAGGGCTGAGTCAGATCGTTACTCCCGACCTGCAAAATGCCGGCGACCTGTCACTTAGTTTCCAGGCGCAAAGCTTGCACATTGCCAATCCTTATGAGCTACAGGCTGAACTAGGTCTTAATCAGTTCGCCGAAGTAGCTGTCTTCCGCGGCTTGCGGCCGGATGAGTATATCTTCGGCACTGAAATCGGCTTGTTGACAAAGGAGCCATACTTGCTTTCAACCGGATTTGTTAATTGGTCGCCGCATAGTCATGTTGACCCACAGCCATTTCTCGAAGCGGGTTACTACACTGAGCACCACAAGCTCATCGCCGGAGCCATTCACGCCGGTTACCGCAACCAGGCGATACTTGGATGGGCCTGGGATTTCAATAAAACCTGGCGGGCACAAATAGATTTCCAAAGCGGCGCCGGTAACTCATCGACTATGGGGTTTACCTGGAACATTAGTCGCGACCTGCAAGTTAACCCGGCCATCTACTTTCCGAACTACCACCCTGAACGCGTGCTGGGCTACATTGTCTTTACCTACACCTTCCACTTGTGGGGAACGCCGTCAGACCAGAAGTAGAGTAGCATTGACAGTCATTCCGACCGGAGCCGAGGAATCCCGTGGCGATACCTTAAAGTGACTTCCCCGGAATTCCTCGACTCCGCTCGCAATGACCTTAGTAACGGTTCTGCGAGGGAGGTTCCGTTCCGCCTCTGGGCGCGGCCAGCTTCACCCGGCTGGGGCGCATTTCTACCGGGCTTCCCTGATTACACACATCGCACCAATGTCGCGCCGAGGTGCGCAGGCGCTTACGGTTGCCGCATTGGTCGCAGACAAAAATCTCAGTCTTAATCGAGGGGCGTATCATTTGCGACGCATGTTCTCAGCTTCGCTCAGTATCGTCAATGCTGATGCACCGTGAGTTTCGCGCTTGTCTCTCTCCCCAGGCGCGCTAATGTCGCCGCGGCAATGGAGTTTGCCGTCCCCGCAGAGAGGGAGAACCGCGTGAGCTGATGACTCCTACTGATGCCTTACTCGACTAAGGCAAAAGTCGGAGTTTTTCTATGCTCAATTACTTATGGATAATGATAGGCGGTGCGCTCGGCACCGGCGTGCGGTTTTGGGCCTCGGGTCTCGTGGCGCGAAACTTCGGCGAGTTTTTTCCCCTAGGCACGCTGACGGTTAATATCACCGGTTCGTTCGTCATCGGCTTTTTCGCTGCCTTGACCGATCCGCAGGGGCCGTTTCTTGTCTCACCGCGTCTGCGACAGTTTTTCATGATCGGTCTGTGCGGCGGTTACACGACGTTCTCTTCATTTAGTCTGCAGACGCTCGATCTCGCCGAAGACGGCGATTGGCTCAAGGCAGGAGTGAATACGTTGTTCTCGGTCGCTGGCTGCGTGCTTGCGGTGTGGCTCGGGAGGATCTGCGCGCTCCAATTAACTACCAGGGAAAACTGTTATGAACCTTCCTAAAGACGCCGTTCTGCTCAGGGTTTTCATCGGCGAAGCCGACCGGTGGAAACATCAGGCGCTCTACGAAGCAATCGTGATGAAGGCGCGCGAACTGCATCTTGCCGGCGCGACCGTTTTGCGCGGGCCGATGGGTTTCGGCGCGGCCAGCCGCATTCACACGGCCAAGATTCTGCGGCTCTCGATGGACCTGCCGCTCGTCATCGAGATTGTCGATGCTGAAGAGAAGATCAACACGTTACTGCCCGCCCTCGATGAAATGATGGGCAGCGGCCTGGTCACGCTCGAGAAAGTGAAAGTGATTCACTACCGGCACAAAGAACAAGAGCCGAGCTGACGCGATGGTTCAAAACATCTGGTTCGTCGCCGCCATTTGGATGGCGTTGGCACTGGGGGCGAGCCTTGTCTCAATCTGGACAGGCATTTCGGTTGCCTTGATTGAGATTCTCGCCGGGGTCGTCGCAGGCAATTTCCTGCATCTGCAATCGAATAACGAGTGGATCGGCTTTCTTGCCATGCTCGGTAGCGGCATTCTCACCTTTTTGGCGGGCGCCGAAATCGACCCGCGCTCGCTCAAGGCGAACCTGCGCGCCAGCGCTTTAATCGGAGTCATTTCTTTCGCTGTTCCCTTCGCGCTTGTTTGGATCTTCGCGCAATTCGTCCTCGGCTGGCCATTACATCAGGCACAGATCGCCGGCATCGCCCTTTCGACGACCTCTGTCGCAGTCGTTTACGCAGTCATGATCGAAGGCGGCTTCAGCGACACGCCCATGGGCAAGATGATTCTTGCCGCCTGCTTCATCACTGACTTCGGCACCGTCCTCGCGCTCGGAGGCCTCTTCGCGAATTTCAATGTCTGGCTCGTCGTCTTCGTTGTCGTCATGTGCGTCGTCCTCTGGTTCATGCCGGCGTGGACGAAAGCTATCATCGACAAGCTTGGCGCAACCCGGGTGAGCGAGCCGGAAGTGAAGTTTATCCTCTTCGTGCTCTTCTTCCTCGGAGGGTTGGCCACCACCGCCAGGAGTGAAGCAGTTTTACCGGCTTATTTGGTGGGCTTGGTCGTCGCCGGTGTTTTCCTGCGCGACAAAACATTGGTCCACCGCATGCGAAGCATCGCTTTCGCCGTGTTCACTCCGTTCTACTTTATTCGCGCAGGCTCCTATGTCTCGCTCGCGGCGCTGTGGCCTGCACTGGCGATCATAGGCGGGCTTCTCGCGCTCAAGATGGTCACAAAAATGGTCGGCGTCTGGCCGCTGGCGCGAATGCACTTTATGAACCACCAACAAGCCGCATATACGACTTTACTTATGGCGACGGGTCTTACTTTCGGCACGATCTCAGCCCTTTTTGGATTCCAAAATCACATCATCGATCAGCGGCAGTACACGATCCTGGTCACAGTAGTCATTCTGAGCGCATTCGTGCCGACATTAGTCGCGCAAAAGTTCTTTCAGCCGACCAAGACGGCCATGCACGCGTGGGGGCGACTTTACCGGCGGCGGCTCGGAACGCTCTCGGTCGAAGACGTTAATGAAGAAAACCCGGAATGATCGAACTGAATGAGAATCACCGGCGCAGTATCTCCATCACCCTGCAACAGGTAGACAAGACGCTTTGTGAATGGAGCGACTGGGCCGAGGGGCGAGTGCGGCGCGGCGTCATGTATGTCGAGCGCGACACACTCTCAGCCGGGCAGAAGGAGAAGTTAAAATTCCGAATTGCGAAAGTGCGACAGCTCATGTGCCACTTGCGCGATGACCTTCGGCTGCAAGCTGCGACTGTAGACACTTCGCAGGCGCTTGCCGGGCCGGCTTCTATTCTTTGGGAGATGCTGGCCGAACTCAACAGCCGATCTCTTCGGGCATACGGAAACGTCCCGGATGAGCTGGCCAGCTATCTCGATGGGCGTGGTGTTCAGCTCGCGGAGAGCATGAATGATATAGCGCGCCTGTTCTCACGGCCTGTTGTCGATCAGCCTTATTTTCGGGCGAAATAGTGAAAGTGGCGCCGGGAAGAAGAGGGTGGCTAAATCGCACTGTTCTCGGCATCGGGCTCGCCTCGCTCTTCAGCGATTGGTCACACGAAATTGCGTCCGCGGCCCTGCCGGCGTTTCTCGCCACGATCGGCGTCGGCGCGGCGTGGCTCGGCCTGATCGAAGGAATCTCGGATGGCTTGTCGAGCGTTGCGAAGATGGCCTCCGGCTATTACACCGACCGGCTAACGAGGCGCAAACCGATCGCCGTCGCTGGTTATATCGTCACCGCGCTCGGAACCGCTGCTCTGGGCGCGGCCACTAGCGCGTGGCACGTTCTTGTCGGCCGGTCGAGCGCGTGGTTCGGCCGCGGAGTGCGCACTCCGGTGCGAAAAGCTTTACTCGCGGCCGCAGTCGATCGCAACGCTTACGGACGCGCTTTCGGCCTGGAGCGAGCGATGGACACACTGGGCGCGATCATCGGGCCGCTTAGCGCCGTCTTTATCCTGCAAATCTCTCATCACAATTACCGACTTCTATTTACCTCTACTCTGGTCCCAGGTCTGATCGCCCCCGCGGTCATAGCTTTCCTCGTCGTCGAACGCCGCCGCGCACCGGTCCCGCATATTTCCTTTGGCGAACGTCTGCGCCTCCTTCCACTAATCTACCGCAAGTTCGTCCTAGCGGTCGGATTGTTCGGCGCTGGCGACTTCGCGCACACGTTACTGATTCTCCTCGCAACGCAGAAGCTGAGTGCACAACTTGGAATAGCGCGGGCCGCGACCATTGCCGTGTCCCTCTACGTTTTGCACAATGTTTTCTACGCTGGCTTTTCCTTCTTCGCCGGATGGCTGGCGGACCGGCTGCCGAAGAAGTTGCTCCTCGCGACCGGTTACAGTCTGGCCGGTGCGATGGCACTGGGCATCATCTTCCTGGCAGCTAATGTTTGGACACTTGCGCTGATCTTTGTCCTGGGCGGGGTTTATATCGCGATGGAGGAGACGCTGGAAGATTCGCTTTGCGCCGAGCTGGTGGAGGAAAACCATCACGGTATGGCCTTCGGCGTGCTGGCAAGTGTCAATGGTGTGGGCGATTTGATCTCCAGTATCGTAGTAGGCGCGTTGTGGAGTGCGGCTGGAACGTCCATCGCGTTCACCTACAGCGCGGTGCTCTTTTTTGCCGGCGCCTTACTTGTGGCGTGGCTACCCGTCACTGAAAGAGCGCGATGACGCGTGGCAGAGATCTCTAGTGCGGTGGGCGGTAGACGCGTAGTTCTGCGTCATGGCTCGCGTGCTGCGGGACTGCAACGAAGAGCTTGTCCAGTTCGGGCACATACAAGCATGTTCTTGCCAACGGAGCCGTCGGAATTTTCGCAAGCGATCGATAATGATCAGCGCCCACTTGTTCCGCCACGTCGAGGATGCCTTCAGCCCCGGTGACATAGATTCGGTGGCGAGCGCCATCGTAGAAGATGCAGTCAGTCTCTCCCCCGACCGGGAATGTGGTTATCTCGCGGCCTGTTTTGCTATCAAGGACGATAACGCTCGACGGTTCGCGGCAACCTACGAAAAGCCGGCCGTGCGCCTCGTCTGACGCCATCGTGTAGTTCACCTTCGCCTTTGTTAGCTTCCAGCGCGCTGTGATTGTTGCCTTAGTTCGACCGAGGACGAATACGCTATTGGCTTTCGGGACATTTACCAGGAGCCGATCACCAGGCTTGTCGATGGTGAAGGCTTCTGGATGGCTCGGCAGCTTCACGTCGGGAAGTTTGCTCATCGTGCTGAGATCAATGCCGCCAATCTCTCCATAGCCCGCGGCTACATAAATGCGCCGCCCGTCTCCATCATAACGCAGGTTATCGGCGTCTGCGCCGAAGGAGAAATGGTGAACCACCTGAAGTGATGTGCCTTCGAGAAACTGGACTTCGCCACTCCCGCCGTTCGCCACGACCACCTGTTTCGTATCAGCGAGATAAAGCAGCCCCTGCGGCTCGGAAAAGCCGCTCACGCTGCGCAGTCGCCGGCCATTCCTTAGATCGACGACTTCCAGCGTGTTGTTGATCTTAGCCGCGATAAAGAGGCGATTCTGCGCAACATCGATCGCAAGGTGGTCGAACTTTCCCTTCACGCCGGGCAGCGGGATTGTCTGTTCTAGGATTAGCGGTGACAGGGTGGCTACATCCGCGTCTTGAGTTGCACTTATTGCCGCTGATGCGGCCAAGAGCGAGACGAGAGTTGCTAGCTTCATGACTACTTGCTCAGTGCAATGTTTCGTAGGGCTCTCCACGATGGCACTTCATCGCAATCACCACTATCAAAGCGCTCTAAGTCGTTCTCGATGGGCAACGTCATGCAAAATTCCGTCCATTCGCAATCGGAATGTAGAAGTGTGATGTCTCCATTGTGCGCATGTGCGATTTCGCGCGCGATACTTAGTCCGAGGCCATGCCCTGGTGTTACGCTGTCGTTGAGGCAATTGCCGCGGTAAAAGCGGTCGAAAATTCTGTCTTGAGCTTCGTTAGGAATGCCATCGCCATCGTTTCGAATCGTAAGCATCACATTTTCGCGGCGAGCCACAGCAGATAGCACCACGGTCCCTCCGGCGCGGTTATATTTAATGGCGTTGTCGATCAAGTTCATCAACGCGCGGCTGAGTAATCGGCGATCCCCGCGAACACGGAGTTTGGAAGGCAGATTACATTGGAGAGTAAGGTTTAGCGGCAGAGCGAGAATTTCCGCGTCTTCCCGGAGCTCGCGCATGAGTAAGGTTAGATCAAAGGTTTCTTGCTCAAGTGCGAGATGGCGATTGTCGGCTCGGGAAAGAAAGAGGAGCCCATCGACAATCTGCGAGAGCTGCAAACATTGTTTGATTACGTTCGCACAAAGCTCGCGCTGATCTGGATCAAGGTTTGGAGCATTCAGCGCCGACTCCGCTTCCGCGCGCATAAGTGCCAGCGGCGTTTTCAGTTCGTGAGACGCGTCTGAGGTAAAGCGGGTAACCTGGTCAAAGCTGCCTTGCAAGCGATCGAACATTCCGTTTAGCACAGATATTAAGTGCGCGATCTCATCCTGTGACGACGATGTAGGAAGCCGCTGGTGAAGGTCAGACGCAGAAATTGTTTCTGCTTGCGCGGCGATAGCTTCAACTGGCGCCACCGCTCGCCGCGCGATCCATGAGGCGCCAAACCCCACGGCAACGAGCACGACCGGGAACGCAACAAGGTAGGCCAGGAGAAGCTGTGCGAAGGTCTCCGTGATTTCTTTGGTATCGCTGCCAATGCCCACAACGATTCCATCTTGATGAAACAGACCGAAACGAAGAGCGCGCCCGTTCCAGGCAATGTTTTGCAGTTTGGCCATACCGGGCATGAAAAAAGGAGGCGCGTTTTCGAAGCTTGGGGAGCGATAGAGCATGTGGCCGGCATCGTCGCGGATTTGGACATACCGCAATCGCTTTGATCGATCGAATAACGCTTCGACGCTTCGCGGCTCCTGCCAGTTCACGCGATGCTGCTTGAGCGCGATGAAAAAATCGTGCGCCTCGGCTTTGATCTCCTTGTCTAAGTTTTCAATGAGTTCCTGCCTCAAGCTCCAGGCCGCACCGGCGCCGAAGAGCACGAGAGCAATAGTCACAACGATGACCGACCAAAGTGTCACTCGCGCGCGCAGCGTTGCGACCTTCATCGGTTCTGCCGCATGACGTAGCCGGCGCCGCGGATGGTATGAAGCAATTTTAGAAAATGGCTGTCGTCGATTTTGCGCCGCAAACGCTGGATGCAAACTTCGACCACATTGGTGCCGGTATCGAAATGGTGTTCCCACACGTGCTCGCAAAGCGCGGTCTTGGTGATCACGCGTCCCGCGTGAGCCATTAAGTATTCCAGCAAGGCGAACTCACGGTTTGTAAGTTCAATCTTCGCTCCACCTCGCATTGCCTCGCGAGTGATTATGTTCAAAGTTAAATCTGCGACCTGCATGATGGTGGCATGCTCGCCGGAAGCTCGACGCAACAGCGCCCGCACCCGCGCGATGACTTCGCTGATCGAGAACGGCTTCGGGAGATAGTCGTCTGCGCCCAGATTCAGACCTTCGACTCGTTCGTTTACATTGCCACGCGCGGAGAGAAGGAGCACTGGCGTGTTCACGCGGTGGCGACGCATTTCCTGCAAAACACTCAGCCCGTCACGTCCGGGTAACATAATGTCGAGGACAATAGCATCGTATGCCTGAGTGAGAATTTGAGTGAGCGCCGCGCTCCCGTCATGCACGAGGTCAACGACCAAATTCTCTTGCACCAGGCCATTGCGCAGGAAACTGCCCAACTTCTTTTCGTCTTCGACGACTAACACCCGCATGCAAAGAAGCTAACGGAGCGGAGCGAACCAGGCGAGGCGGGAAACGAAGGTAACAAATTTGTCAGCCTGACGAACGCGTAGCGGACAGCTTCGCCATTTAACTTATGAGCATGAAAACAACTCTCCACTGTAAGACTCTTATCGCCGTCGCGATTGCTGGCCTGGGCACTTCCACTCTGTTCGCTGCCGGCGAAACAGATGCGCAACTGCTCAAGGAAGCGAAAATTACCCGCCAGCAAGCGGAAGAAAGTGCGCTCGCAAAAGTGCC
>DAIRIE010000010.1:11526-12586 GCA_036809705.1 Chthoniobacterales bacterium | reverse complement strand
GGCGGCAAGATCACCGCTGGCGAACTGGAGAAAGAGCACGGCCTTTTGATCTGGTCCTTTGACATTGCGATACCGCATTCGAAGAACATCAAAGAAGTGCAGGTGAATGCGGTGACGGGGAAAATCGTGTCCGTGCAGACCGAGACGCCTGCCGATCAGGCAAAAGAAAACGCGGCGGACAAAGCAAATAGACAATAGCGGAAAGGTTCTCTCCTCGGCTTCATTATTGCATGAGGTGGAGAATTCCGATCCTGCTTCCGTTGCTCTGCCGGAGTTTTGCTCCGCCGCGCAGGGCGCATAGCAGTGACCGGTTGCGCTTGCGTTGCGCGCGCTATCAGAACCTCGCTCTGCGATCGCCGCGCGCAACGGCGGACTCGCCTCGCCCAGTTTCGTGCAGGCGGGCATGCTGCTGAATCGGCAGGTGACCTACAGCCGCGATTACGTCACGGTTGGCACCCATGCTGCCGACAACTTCACCGCCGTCTGTGAAATCGCGCCAACTCGCATTTCGAAAAAATCTAGGTGAAAACGCCACCTGGCGCGAGGCTCCAAAGGAAAATAACAAAAATGTAAGCGAGGCACGTCCTTTTCCGACAGCTGGGTTTGTTTAGCTAATGGTAAATGATAATTAAGCCTTCAGTATGTTGATGGCTGGATTCACTACGGCTGACGGTATGACGGCTGCTGGGAAAGAATCCGTATCGCTCATCCGGACAGGGTGACTCCGACTAGCGCTGCAGCTTTCTTTTGTTAATCACCTCAATGTGGTTGTCGTTGTCTTCGCTCTCTAGCCGTGTTGCACGGTTTGGCTTTGCGCTGGGGTTAGCAGTTGGCGGCTGTGTGCAGTTTCACTCGAAGGCGCTGAATGCGGAGATGGGCGTAATAGCTTTGAGACAACGGTCGCTTGATGATCCGCAGTTTCGCCAAGTCGTGAGCGCGCGACACAAGGGCGGGGCCTGGACTTTCGATGACCTCATTCTCGCCGCGTTCTATTTTAACCCGGAACTTAGCGAAAGTCGGGCACAACTCGGCCTTTCCGAGGCGGAGACGATTACGGCGG
>DAIRIE010000010.1:0-11516 GCA_036809705.1 Chthoniobacterales bacterium | reverse complement strand
CCGAACCCAACGCTTAATTTCACGCCGGAGCGGGTCACCCGGACGATGCTTTTCCCCTGGACCTTGGGAGGGAACTTCGATGTGCCGATCGAGACTGCCGGTAAACGCCGTTTCCGTGTCGCCCAGGCGCGGAACCTGTCGGAAGCGGCACGGCTGAATGTTGCCACCACCGCATGGCGAGTGCGCGGTCGCGTTCGCAAAAGCGTTCTTGATCTCTACGCGGGGCGCGAGATCGCGCGCCAGATGCACATCCAGCAGGATATTCAGAGCGAAGGTGTGCGCATTCTCGATGCGCAGTTGAAGGCCGGTGCTGCCTCGCCATTCCAGCTCGCACAAGCGCGCACTTCGCTCAACCAGGCACAACTCGCGATTGGGAACGCCGAACGGCAGGCGGCCGAAGCGCAGGTCAACTTGGCGGAGGCGATCGGCGTGCCGAGCGAGGCGATCGGTCAGGTGCAACTGGCGTTCCCAGACTTCGAGAAACTTCCGCCCGCTCCTGATGCAGCGAGCGCGCAGCGTCATACTTTGCTGCATCGCGCGGACATTCTGGGCGCACTTTCCGAATACGCTGCGTCGCAATCAGCACTGCAGCTCGCAATCGCGAAGCAGTATCCTGACATTCATTTGGGGCCGGGATATCAGCTCGATCAGAACATCAACAGGTGGGCATTGGGGTTAAGTCTTGAATTGCCGATCTTGAACCAGCACCGTGGCGGCATCGCAGAGGCCGGGGCGCGCCGGCAGCAGGCGGCGGCACATTTTCTCACGGTGCAGGCGACGGCGTTGGCCGAGGTCGATCGCGCGCTTGCGGGTTATCGCACAGCGCGGAGTACTCTGGCAGCGGCCGACGCGCAAATTGGTGAGCTGCGCAAACAGGAGGAGTCGTCACGCGCGATGTTGCAAGCTGGTGAGATCTCTCGAGCCGATCTTGCCGCGATCCGGCTGCAATCCAGCGCCGCAGAACTGGCGCGGCTCGATGCACTGGTCAGGGCGCAGCAAGTGCTTGGGGATTTGCAGCAGGCTCTTCAAGGCGGCGTGGGGTTTTCTGAGCTCTCATTACAACAGCGAGTGCCGCCGAGCTTGAGCAATCACGCGAAATGAACAAGCGAGTCCTACTCTCCGTTATCGGCCTCCTCGTTGTCGCTGGCATTCTGTACCGCTGCCACTCAGGCACCGAAAAGGACAAAGAAGCCGGTACGGAAGTGGAAGTGCAGGTAGGAAAGATCCAACGAGCGACCCTGCGCGAGTACGTTACCGCTTACGGCTGGGTCGAACCGGAGCCCGCCAGTGCAGGCAAACCGGCAGGCGCGGCGCAGTTGGTGCCGCTGACGCAGGGAGTGCTGGCGGAAGTGACCTGCTCCGAAGGTCAGCACGTCGATAAAGGCACCGTGTTATTTAAGCTAGACAGTCGCGTTGCCGATATCGCGGTCGAGAAAGCCCAAAAGGCGACTGAGTTCGCGACCGCTAATTACGAGCGGCAGCAGAAGATTCTTCCCAGTGGCGGCACATCGGAGAAAACGTTGCAGGAAAGCCAGCAGCAGCTGGCGGCGGCGCAGGGCGATTTGGCCACGGCTAAAACGGAGCAATCGCTTCTGCGCGTCGAAGCGCCATTCTCTGGCGTGATCACGCGTATTCTCGCGCGCCCTGGCGAAGCGGTGAGCACGACCACGCCGCTGGCCGATTTACTTGATCCCTCACGCCTTGTCGCCAGTGCTCAGATCGCGGCGGCGGAAATCAGCGCCTTGCACCGTGGACAGTCCGCCGAAGTGCGAGCCGAAGCCGACGCCAAACCTGTCGAAGCGACGCTGAACTATGTCAGCCCCGCAGTTGACCCGAAGAACGGCACCGTGCTGGTGCATGTTGCGCTTCCGCCAGATTGCGGACTTTATCCAGGTCAATTCGTCACCTTGCGAGTGGTTACCCGCGAGAAAAAGGACTGCATCGCTGCTCCTGCCGAAAGCGTGTTTCGCGATGAGGAAGGCCATTCCGTCATCGGACTTGTGAATCGCGATAAGGCAACACTCACGCCAGTAAAGACCGGGTTGCGCGACGGCGCGCTGGTTGAAGTAGAAGGCGCGGGGATAAAGCCCGGCGCGACCGTCGTGACGGTGGGAGCGTACGGGCTGCCGAAGGAGACAAAGATTCGTGTCGCGACCAAGTAACGGCGCTTCCATCGACAAACCAGTCTCCGGGCTTGGCAGCTTCGCGATCCATAATCGCCTTGCCATTACCTTCATCAGCATTGCGCTGTGTCTCGCCGGCATTTACGCCGCGCGCCGGATGTCATCGTCAGTGTTTCCCCAGACCAACTTCCCGCGCGTCGTCATTCTCGTCGATAACGGCGTCATGCCGGCGGATGAAATGATGGCGACCATCACCCGGCCAATCGAAGAGGCGATGAAAGATATTCGCGGCACTGTCGCCGTTCGCTCCACCACCGGCCGCGGCGCCGCCGAGATCAACGTCTTCTTCGATTGGCACGTCGACATGATCCAGAGCGAGCTCTACGTGCTCAGCCGGCTGGGACAGATTCGCGCCACGCTTCCATCCACCGCCGTCACGAACGTCTGGCGGCTCACCTTCTCTGCCTTCCCGATTCTCGGCGTCAGCCTCACCAGCCCCACCCGCGACATCACTGAGCTTTGGGAAAAAGCGCGCTATGATTTCAAGCCGCGCTTCCTGCGAATACCCGGCGTCGCGCGCGTGGATTTGGTCGGCGGCCGCACACCGGAGTATCACGTCGTCGTTGATCCGCTGAAACTTCAGGGCGCGGGTGTCGCTCTCTCCGACGTCACCGATGCGCTCGCAAAAAACAATGTCATCACTCCCAGCGGCATGTATCAGGAGCTCTACACGCTTTACCTGATGGTGGTGGATGGCCGCGTTCGCAACGCTGAGGACATCGCCAATCTCGTGGTCACCGTAAAAGACGGGCATCCGGTGCAAATCCGCGATTTCGCCCGTGTTGAGCGCGCACCCGAGCCGGTCTTCAACGTCGTCACCGCCGATGGCGTGAACGCCGTCTTGTTGAACATACGAAGCCAGCCCGACGGCAGCACGCTCGACATCGCCGACGAGCTGAAAGGCATCATGGGCGAGCTGCGCAAGGAACTCCCACCCGACATGAAGCTGGCCTATTACTACGACCAATCGCTGCTCGTGCGCGCATCGGTGCGCAGCGTCTGGGAGTGCATCTTCTTCGGCCTGCTTCTCTCTGTTCTGATCATCTACCTCTTTTTGAAGAACTGGGGCACGACCATCACCGCCATCGTCGTCATTCCCATCACCGTCCTCATCACCCTGGTCGCGATGTGGATCGCGGGGCTCAGTTTTAATTTGATGACGCTGGGCGGGATTGCCGCCGCGGTGGGCTTGGTAATCGACGACGCCATCGTCGTTGTCGAAGCCATCTACGCCAAGGTCGCAGAAGGCCTTTCCAAGATTGAAGCAATCTCGGCGGGCATCGGTGGAATTTTCACCGCGCTGGTTGGTTCCACGCTCACACCGGTCGTGGTCTTCATTCCGCTCGCTTTCCTTGAAGGCATCACCGGCGTCTTCTTCCGGGCGCTCGCGCTCACGATGGTGGTCGCGCTGCTTACTTCGCTTGCGCTTGCCATCACCCTCACGCCTTCGCTCGCCGCTTGGTTTATCCGCGACCGCGCCCATCTTTTGCGAGGTCATGCGCTCTCAGGAGAGGGAGGTGGCCGGCTACTCCAGCGCGTGATTCGTCTGTACGAAAGTGGATTGCGCACCGCTCTTAATCTGCGCTGGATTACGCTTGCTGCATGCGGAGTGCTCCTCGCGCTTGGCGCTCTTTTGTTCATGCGCTTGGAAAGCGATTTTCTGCCGCCGATGGATGAAGGCGGCTTCGTCATCGATTACGTCGCGCCTTGGGGAACGAGCCTGACCGAGACTAACCGGCAACTGATGCAGGCGGAGAAAATTCTGCGTGCCGAACCAGACGTGGAAAGCTACTCGCGCCGAACTGGCGCACGCCTCGCCCTCGCCATTGCCGAGCCGAATACCGGCGATTTCCTGGTGAAACTCAAGCCCAACCGCAAACATTCAACCGATGAAGTGATTGCCGCTCTGCGCGCGAAATTTCACCGGGCAGTGCCTGGCGTTGAATGGGATTTCCCCGGCATTCTCAGCGATCTCGTCGGCGATCTGACCTGGTCGCCAAAACCCATCGAGATCAAACTTTACTCAACCGACCTCGACTTCCTGAAAACGAAAGCTCCCGAAATCGAGGAGAAGCTTAAGGATGTAAAAGGCGTGGTCGACACTTTCAACGGGCTCACCTTCACCGGTCCGACCATCAGCCTGCGCGTGCGACCCGCCGACGCGCAGCGCTTCGGTTTTAATGCTGACAGCATCGCCACTGCGGTGAACATCGCCATGCTTGGCCGTGTCTCCACCTCCGTTCTGGAAGGCGATCGTGTTATCGATATCCGGGTGGTGGTCGACCCCGCGCGCGTGAATCAACTTTCCAGCGTGCGCGATCTTCCACTGCGCGCGCCTGATGGCACGCTGGTCAAGCTTTCGCAAGTTGCGACCGTGGTCGAAGAACCTGGCCAGCTCGAGCTTCGCCGGGAAGACTTGCGCCAGGATGTGGCTGTGACGGCGCGTCTGGAGAACCGCGATCTCGGCAGCGCGATGGCGGAAATCCGGGACAAACTGAGCAAAGACAAAACGATTCCACCGGGAGCGATTGAGTTCGGCGGCCTTTACCAGCAACAACAGGAATCGTTTCGCAATCTGCTGCTCGTGCTGGCGATGGCCGTCTTCCTCGTCTTCACCGTGTTGCTGATCGAGTTCCGTTCCTTTTACGAACCGATCGCGATCGTCTTCGGCGCGGTGCTCGCGCTCATCGGCACCGTCGCGGCGTTATGGCTCACTGACACATCGCTCAACGTTGTCTCCTTCCTCGGAGCAATCATCGGCGTCGGCATTGTGGCGAAAAACGGCATTCTCATGCTCGACATGGTCGATCAACTGCGCGCCAGCGGTCTCGGCTTGGTTGACGCGCTCGTGCAATCCGGCCGGCGGCGCTTGCGCCCCGTGCTCATGACCTCACTCGCCGCCGCGCTCGGCATGCTGCCATTGGCCTGGGGCCTTGGCACAGGCGCCGACATGTTGCGGCCGCTCGCCATTGCCGTTATCGGCGCGCTGTGCATCTCGGTTCTGCTTTCACTCATCGCCACGCCCACCGTTTATCTGTTGCTGCGGCACGGGGACGGAACGGCTGACAAGCATGCCGCAGAGCCGGCGATCGAGCGCGAAGTGCCCGTGATCGCGCGCTGAGTTCGGAAGCCGAATCAGGGAACCCGCGGCGGGGTCGCCGCGGCGGAGGCCGATGGCGTCGCCGTGAGTGCCGGCTGCTGCGCCACCGCACCGACGGCGAGATCAGATGGTTTTGCTGAGGTGCTCGGCGCTGGTGCAGGCGAGCCGGTCGCGGGCGCGGCGACAGGTTGGGCGGCGGCTCCGCGCATCAGCTCACGGCGAATGCTGCTGCCGCCGACGCTGCGATGCGCGTAAAGGACCGAGAGCAGAAACGTGACGACGAAAAACACGCCCGCCAGCCAGCCGGTGAATTTGGTGAGCACGTTAGTGGTCTGCGCGCCAAAAATATTTTCCGTGACACCGCCGCCGAAAGCCGCGCCCAGACCTTCGCTCTTCGGTCGCTGCATGAGAATGATGAAGATCATCAAGAGCGCGACGAGGGCGTCGAGGCTAAGCAAGATGCCGATGAGAATGTTCATGCGGGAGCGGAATATCGGCGAATCAGGAAATCAGGAAAGCAGGAAAGTAGGAATTTTCACGGAATCTTTCCTGGTCCTCAGTGTCTCTTCCCTCCCCATCCGGAGTGAAGTCGAGGGATCCCGGTTGCGCTGGCTTAAAGGTTGCGCGGCGGGATCTCTCGACTTCGCTTCGCTCCGCTCGAGATGACAGGACGCTCCGCTTTGATTTCGTCCCAAATCGCGTCCAGCTCTTCCAGCCGCGCCTCGCCGAGCTTGCCGCCGCCCGCGCGCAGCCGGTCTTCCATCTGGTTGAAGCGGCCGATGAATTTGTCAGTCGCGGATTGCAGCACGCTTTCGGCGTCGAGATTGCATTTACGGGCGAGGTTCACCACGGCAAAGAGCAGGTCGCCGATTTCGACGGCGATCTGTTCGTCGTTAGCTGAATCAAACGCGGCTTTCGTTTCGCCCAGTTCCTCGTCAACTTTGGCTACGACCTCGCGCAATTCGCGCCAGTCGAAATTGACGCGCGCGGCTTTTTTCTGCGTCTTCTGCGCGCGCATCAGCGCGGGCAGCGCTGGCGGCACGCTGGCCAGGTAGTGCCGGTCCTGTTTTTTCTCTTCGCGCTTGATAGCCTCCCATTGGCGCACCACCGCTTCGCTCCCGCGCACTTTCTTCTCGCCGAAAACGTGCGGATGCCGACGCACCAGTTTTTCGCCGATCTCACGCGCGACATCCTCGATCTTGAAACGCTTTTCCTCCGCCGCGATCTGCGCTTGCATGACGATGAGCAGGAGCAAATCGCCCAGTTCTTCGCGCAGGTTGGCGTCGTCGTTCGCGCGCACTGCGCCGGCGACTTCGTAAGCCTCCTCGATCAGTGGCGGAACGAGCGACGCGTTGGTTTGTTCGCGGTCCCACGGGCAGCCGTCGGCCGCGCGCAGCTTTGCGACGATGTCGCAAAGCTGCGCGAAGTGAATAGTGACTGGTGAATTGTGAATAGTCATTCCGTGCTCACACCAATTCACCTATCACCATTCACATTTTCAATCACTCAGATCCGCCACAGCGACCGGTGCGTGCCGAACTCAGTGATCTCGCCCGACGATTTTTTCCCCACGTAAATGGTGATGCCGATGATGCTGATGAACGTGCCCAGGAAAATGAACGCCACCATCCAGGACGGGATATGCCCGACGCGCAGGGCGCGATAAAAACCGCCGACACCGCTGATGGGCGCGCCGGCGTGCAGAAAGATCTTCGTCACCCATGCCACCATGATGAGGATGAAAATAAAAACGTAATTGCGTTTCAGCCGCCGGCCGACCGCTTCCAGGCGTGAGATTTTAAACGAGGGCAAAATCAAATCTTCGCAAACGAGGTTTTTCCAATCGCCCTGCAGCATTTGCCGGTTCTCCATCACCATCGGGACGAGGAAATGGGCTTCGAGCATGCGCACCCGCGCGCGGAAAGCGTCGTAAAAACGATAACGCCGGGCCTCGATCCAGAGCATGACCCAGACGATGGCGAGATTGAAAAAGAAAATGATGTGGGGCACGCCTGCGTTTGAAAACGAGATGGTGATGATGGCGGTGCTGGAGGTGATGGCCCAGTTCGTGGTGGTGTCGAGCCGCTGCCGCCAGACCATGATGCGGCTGAGCTCGCCGCGATAAAAGTGCGACATGGCGTTGACGTAGCTCGGGTCATACGGGCTGCGCGTCGAGGTGACCGCGACGTGCGCCTTGTCGGTCGCGTCCGCGGATTGGGAATCGTCCGTTGGCATTTCTCGGGATTGCACATATCCAAACAGGACGCGCCGCCGTTGTCGATTTTTAGAAATGGCTGACTCAACTCCAGCGAGCCACACACGACCGACCGCGCGCCTGCTGCGGGAGCTGAAGCTGCGTGTCTGGATCGCGGAGAAAATCCGGCCGAGCGATTTGCAGGTCACGCTCTTCTGGGCGGGCGTGATCGGATTTATCGGCGCACTCGTCTCGCACCTGTTTCGGCTTGCCACCGAAGAGGTGCACTGGCTGCTGACGCAACACACCGGCGAATATGCGCGCACGTTTATGGAGTTGCCGCTCTGGCGGCGGCTCATCACGCCCGCCATCGGTGGCGCGATCGCCGGCACGATTATTTTTCTGGGCGGGCGTTTTCGGCGCTCAAAATACTCGACCGATTACATGGAAGCGGTGGTGGTCGGCGAAGGCGTGATCTCCATCGGCTCGAGTATTGTGAAAACGCTTTCTGCCATGTTCAGCATCGCTTCCGGCGCATCGATCGGGCGCGAAGGACCGCTGGTGCAACTCTCGTCATTGTGCGCGTCACTGGTGGGGCGGTGGCGCGACTGGTCAGTTCCGCGCAAACGGCTGCTGGTCGCGTGCGGCGCGGCGGCAGGCATCGCTTCCGCTTACAACGCGCCGATCGCCGGCGCGCTCTTCGTCGCCGAAATCGTTCTCGGCACGATGGCGATGGAAATATTCGGGCCGCTTGTCTTCGCGTCCGTTATTGCGACGCTAACGACTCAACGTTTCGCCGGCCCCAATCCTCTCTACGCCGCCTCCTTTGAGCTGCACAACGATTGGGAAGTTCTGCCCTATCTCGCGCTCGGGATTTTGCTTGGCCTGGCCGCGCCATGGTTTGTGCGCGCGCTGCGGTGGAGTGAAACCGCCTTTGGTAAAATTCCGCTGCCGGTTTACGCGCGGCGGTTTGATTGTGGGCGCACTTACCATGGTGCGCCCGGAAGTGGCCGGTAACGGCTACAGCGCCATCGGCAACATTCTCCAGGCACAGTGGCTTTGGAGCACGCTTGCGCTCGTGCTCGCCGGCAAAGTCATCGCCACCGCGGCGACGTTCGGCTCGGGCGCGGTCGGCGGCGTTTTCACTCCCACGCTGATGATCGGCGCGAGCGCGGGATTTCTCTTTGGCACCGGCGTCGAGTATCTCTTCGGCGTACATGCCACGAGCAGCCCGAGCGCGTTCGCGCTCGTCGGCATGGGGGCGTTTCTCGCCGCCACCACGCACGCGCCGATCATGGCGATGCTGATGCTCTTCGAACTCACGCTCGATTATCATCTCATCCTGCCGCTGATGCTTGGGTGCATCGTTGCGTATTACGTTTCCGTTCGGATCGAGCCGCGCTCGATCTACAGCGAGTCGCTCAAACGCAAAGGCGCGTCCTATTTTGACGAGCGACTCGCGGATGTACGGCTGGCTGAATTGGTCAAACCTAACCCGGTCGCTGTACTCGAGACCGCGCCCTTCCACGAGATCGGGCAGGACTTCATCACCCAGCGCTTTAATTACCTTTATGTCGTCGATCGGCAGCACCGGTTTAAAGGCGCGATTTCACTGCACGATATCAAGGCCTATCTGAATGAGCCGGAGCTCGCGAACCTGGTCATCGCGCGCGACATTATGCGCGAAGATTTTCGCACCATCGATCGCGACATTTCGGTGCGCGGCGCGCTCGACGAGTTCAGCCATCACGACGGCGAACGGCTGCCGGTGGTGAGCGATCGCACTTCGCGCAAACTCGTCGGCTCACTCTCGAAAACCGATCTCATCCTCGCGCTTTCCCATCGCGAGAGTGAAGCGACGCAGGAGAAATGATCAGTCGTGCTTTTGCAGCAGCCGATTGCGCGCGCGGTCGAGCTGGCGGCGTTCGCCCGCCGTGAGGCTGCCGATGCCGGACTTGGCGATCTTTTCCAGAATGGGATCGATTGATTCGTAAACGTCTTCTTCGTTGCGGCGCGGCGCTGCCGGTTTGGGCACGACTTTAAATTTCGGCTTCGGCTGCAAGTGGGCTTTGAAATTTTCCCACCAGGCCAGCTCGGTTCCGACGCCCTGCATGCGGATGAAGAGAAATGCGGCGCCGACGGTGAACCACAAGGCAACAAGATTATACCAGGGCTGCCCGGCCAGCATGGTGAGGGTATAGACCGCGGCCAGAATGAGCGCGGTCCATTTGGCCGTGATGCGCAGGAACATTTCGGCCGACGGGTAAATGGTGGCGAACGCGACGAAGATGCCGAAGTGCAGAATGGGCGAGCCGGCCAGCGCGGTTGGTTGAAGAAGTCCCCACAGCGTCAGCAGGAGTGTCGGCGCAAGAAGGAGGAGAAGGTAGAGGACGATGTAAGCTCGTTGACCGATGAATTTCTCCACTTCACGCCCGAAAACGAAAAGCATGTACATCTCGATAGCGAACCAGAGCAGATAATTCGGCGGATGAATAAAGGCGTAGCTGCCAAGGCGCCAGACTTCGCCGTGAAGGGTGCTGCTGCTCTCGAACATCAGCTCGTTCAGGACCGCGGCCGGGCCGAAGCGAAATAAAAACGGTGTCAGGACCGCGAAGAAGACATGCAGGCCCACGAGAATGGTGGTGACATCGACCGGCACGCGTCCCATCCAGGTGACCGGCTTGTAGTCGTCTGACGTGGTCACACCGAACATGAAGCAATAAAAGGCGGTGCACTCTTTGACGCAAGCCATGCCATTTGCGGAAAATTTGCTTGGAGAAGCGCGCGAACAGACGAAGATTTCCGAATCGTTTTGCCCGCATGGAGAAACTTGCGCCCGCTATTTCGCCGCCTCCCGATATCGGGACGGCCCGGACGCAGAACAAAGCGGTGCTCGATTGGGTGCAATCGGTCGCACGTTTAACCCAGCCGGAAAATATCTTCTGGTGCGACGGCTCGGAGCGCGAAAATGATTTTCTTCTCGCCGAAGCCATGCGGCAGGGCACCGTCACCAAGCTGAACGAACAGAAGGTGCCGCGCTCGTATTTGCACCGGAGTAATCCCAATGACGTCGCGCGAGTCGAGCAGTTCACCTTTATCTGCATGCCGACGAAGCACGAAGCCGGGCCGACCAACAACTGGTTTGAGCCGGCGGCGATGTATCAAAAATTGCACCGGCTGCTGGCGGGCGCGATGCGCGGGCGGACGATGTTCGTCATTCCCTACATCATGGGGCCGCCGGATTCGCCGCTAACCAAAGTCGGGTTTGAAATCACCGACTCGATCTACGTCGTGCTCAGCATGCGCATCATGACGCGGATGGGCGCGGTGGCGGTGAAGCGGCTGGGTGAAAACGTGAACGCCGAGTGGAATCGCGGCGTGCATTCATTGCTCGATGTCAATCCGGAGCGGCGATTCATCTGCCATTTCCCGCAGGATAATGCCATCATCTCCGTCGGCTCAGGCTACGGCGGGAACGTTTTGCTTTCGAAGAAATGTCTCGCCCTGCGCATCGGTTCTTATCTCGCGCGCAAGCAAGGCTGGCTCGCGGAGCACATGCTCATTCTCGGAGTCGAGTCGCCTGAAGGTGAAAAACATTACGTGGCGGCGGCGTTCCCGAGCGCGTGCGGCAAAACCAATTTCGCCATGCTCATTCCGCCGAAGCATTTCGCCGGCTGGAAAGTGACCACCGTCGGCGATGACATCGCGTGGATGCAGATCGGCGACGACGGCCGGCTCTACGCGGTTAATCCCGAGAACGGTTACTTCGGCGTGGTGCCGGGGACGAGCTACAAATCAAACCCGAACGCGATGAAGTCGATCGAGCACGACACGCTCTATACCAATGTCGCGCTGAGCGATGACGGTGATGTCTGGTGGGAAGGCAAAGACGGCCCGCCGCCGCAGCACGCGATCGATTGGAAAGGGAACGACTGGACGCCGGAATCGAAAGAGAAAGCCGCGCATCCGAACTCGCGCTTCGCCACGCCCATGCGGAACAATCCGGTGCTCGATCCGCACGTCGAGGACGGCAAAGGCG
>DAIRIE010000009.1:24294-25412 GCA_036809705.1 Chthoniobacterales bacterium | reverse complement strand
CGCTTCATCACTGCGCCCGCCGAGCATGCGCGCAATTTCTTCCCGACGCGCTTTCCCGCTCACTTCGCGCAATTGCGAAAAGGTGCGGCCGCCTTTCACCTCTTTCGTCACGATGAAATGCGAAGTCGCCGCTGCCGCCACCTGCGGTAAATGGGTGATGCATAGCACCTGATGTTTCGCCGCCAGCTCGTGCATTCGGGCGCCGACGGCGTGCGCGATTTCCCCCCCGACGTTCGCGTCAATTTCATCGAACACCAGCAACGGCACCGCGTCCTGCGCCGCCAGTGCCGATTTGATCGCCAACATCAAACGCGAAATTTCTCCGCTCGACGCGATCGTGCGCAACGGCTTCAACGGTTCACCTGGATTGGGCGAGAACAACAACTCGACCGCATCGAAGCCACTGGCCCGCGCCGGCTCGATCGGCGTAAGGCGAGCTTCGAATTGCGACTGGCGAAATCCCAAATCGCGCAAGTTCCGCCGCACCGTTTCGGAAAGTCTCGGGGCTGCCTTCGCGCGCAGCTTGCGCAAGGTCTCGCCTGCTTTGCGCAACGAGGCGCGGTGCTCGTCCATCTCGCGCGCGAGACGCGTCAACTCTTCATCGCGGCCTTCTATTTTGCGCATCCGTTCCGCCGCGCGTTCACCGAACGCGATCACCTCCGCGATGGTGCCGCCATACTTCCGCTTCAACGATTCGAACTGTGAGACCCGGCTTTCCAGTTCGCTCAGTTGTTGCGGATCGAGGTCCAGCTTCTCGGCGTAACGGCCAAGATCGCGGGCGATTTCTGAAAGCTCGAGCAGGGCGCCCTCGTGCGCGTTCGCCGCTGCGCTCATCGCGGGATCAAGCCGCTCCAGCTCGCGCAGGAGCTTTTGCGTTTCGCCCAACTGCGTAACGATCGCGTCATCAGCTTCGGCGAGGTTGTTCGCCACAGCTGAAGCGAGTTCGATCAACCGTTTGCTGTTGCTCGCGAGTTTGTAACGGGCGTCAATTTGCTCCTCTTCTTCCGCCGACAAATTTGCCGCGGTGATCTCGTTAGCTTGGTGCCGGAGTAGATCGAGCTCCTGCTCGCGCGCAGTCTCCGCCGCGACCTCGCGCACCGAGATCGAGCTTGCGACGA
>DAIRIE010000009.1:16796-24284 GCA_036809705.1 Chthoniobacterales bacterium | reverse complement strand
CGCGCAGTCTCCGCCGTGTCGAGCGCGGCGTGTTCGTCTTCGAGCGTTCGCAATGTGCGAAAAATTTCGGAGAACCTCCGCCGCGCTTCACCCGCGCCAGCAAAAGCATCGAGCAAATCGAGCTGCCGCTCCGGCGAAAGGAGCGATTGATGATCGTGCGGCCCGTGTAAATCGACCAGGTCATCGCCGAGCGTTTTGAGATTCGCCAGCGTGGTCGGCGAGCCGTTAATGAACTGACGATTCACTCCTGAAAGCGCGAGGCTCCGTTTTAGAATCAGCTCGCCATCGGACGGCTCGATGCCCGCTTCCTCGAAACGGCGATTGAATTGCGCGACATCATCGCCGCTGACGATTGCTTCCACGGTGCAGGTCTCCGTTCCGGTGCGAATGAGCGTCTTATCAGCGCGCTCGCCCAGCAGCAGTTGCAGCGCGCCGATAATGATCGACTTACCCGCGCCCGTCTCGCCGGTGATGGCGGTGAAGCCGGGTGCCAGTTCCCACTCCAGGTCTTCGACCAGCGCGAGATTCTTGATGCGAAGCAACTGAAGCAGCATGGGGTTGAGGTTAGGCGCGTGCGCAACGAAGTTGAACGTTCACGTCGCAACTCTCAATCTGAAATCTGCAATCTGAAATCTGAGATCGATTTCACGCTCACTTTTCTCGGCACCGGCACTTCGCAAGGCGTGCCGATGATCGGGTGCGATTGCGATGTCTGCCGCTCGCCCGACGGGCGCGATCGACGGCTGCGTTCGTCCATTTATTTAGAAACGCCGGAGTGCGCCTTTGTCGTCGACACCGGCACTGACTTTCGCACGCAGGCGTTGCGCGAAAACATTCGGCGCGTCGATGCGGTCGTTTTCACCCATTCGCACACCGATCACATCATGGGCTTTGATGATCTACGGCGGTTTTCGTGGCAGCGCGGGTCGATGCCGGTTTACGCGTCCGCCGAGACGATGGCGGACCTCGAGCGCGTTTTTCTGTTCGCCTTCCAAGGAACCAATCCGTTTCCGGGTTATCTTAAACCCGAGCCGCATGTTGTTTGCGGTCAGTTCTTGTTAGGCGACACACTCATCACGCCTTTGCCGGTGCCGCACGGCAATTCGCAGGTGAACGGTTACCTGTTTACTCGCGGCGGAAGAAAACTCGTCGCTTACCTCAGCGATTGCAGCGCGGTCCCCGAGCAGATCGTGCAGAAAATTGCGCGCGTGGAATGCTTGATCATCGACGCCTTGCGCGAGAAACCGCATCCGACGCACCTCACAGTTGGGCAATCGCTCGAGATCGCCGCACGCGTGCAGCCGGGCGAAACGTACTTCACCCACATCGCGCACGAGCTGCCGCAATCGTACGAGAAACGGCTGCCGGTGGGCACGCACATCGCCTTCGATGGACTCAAGCTTCATTTTTGATGAGACGCTTTTTGTTGCTGTTCCTCTTCGCCGCCTGCGCTCGCGCGGAAGAGCCATTGGCGCCACAAACGATCGTCGTTTTTAACCAGGAGCTGCCGGAGTCAGTGGCGCTGGCGAAATTCTATGCCGAGAAACGTGGCATCGCTCGCGACCATCTCGTGCCGCTCGATTGTCCAGTTGAGGAAGAGATTTCGCGCGAGCAATACGACGCCACCATTGCCGAACCGCTGCGACAGGTTTTCGGAGAACGAGGCTGGTGGAAAATCCGCGACAACGCCGAAGGCCAGCATCGCGTCGAGGGGCTGACGATTCACTTCGTGGCTTTGATCAAAGGCGTGCCGCTGAAAATTCGCGGTGCTGCTTCGTATGCAGACGACAAGCCGGGAGCGGGTCCGCTCGAAAGCCGGAACGAAGCATCAGTCGATTCGGAGCTAAGCGCGCTCGGACTTTTCAGCCCGCAGATCTCCGGCGCGTTTAACAACCGGTATTTCCAAAGCTACAAACCGATCCACGAGTTCGCTGATATGCCCATCCTGCTCGTGACGCGACTCGACGCGCCGGATGCGAGCACGGTGCGGCGGATGATTATTGATGGGATCGAGGCGGAGAAGAACGGGTTGTGGGGTCGAGCCTTTGTGGATAGCGCGCACAATAGCAACCCCGGATTCCAGGTGGGCGACGAATGGATGACTGCGATTGTCGAGCAACTGCACAAGGCCGGCATTCCGGTGGTGCACGAAGATACGGCGGCGATTTTTCCAGACGGTTATCCGATGAGCGATTGCGCGCTTTATTACGGATGGTATGCGGGCAACATGGCGGGACCTTTCACGGAGCCGCATTTCAAATTCGTTCCGGGCGCGATCGCGGCGCACATCCACTCCTTTAGCGCGTCGACTTTGCGCGATGTGAACTCAGGCTGGACTGGACCGCTGCTGGTGCGCGGGGCGGCAGCGAGCGTGGGCAATGTTTACGAGCCGTATCTGGAACTGACGGCGCATCTCGACATTCTCAACGATCGGCTGCTGCACGGGTTCACGTTCGCCGAAAGCGTGTTCATGGCTTCGCGCGTTTTGTCGTGGATGGGCGTGGCGGTGGGTGATCCGCTTTACCGGCCTTATTACCTTTGGACGCAGGTCGACTCGCCTCTGCCGCCGAAGACCGACGGCAGTCGCAGAAAGAACGCGAAGAGCATTTCGCCATGGCGCAGCTATCACGAATTTGCGGTGAAGAATAATGCGGCAGGCGATTTTCGTGCGCAGGCGCGCACGTTCGCCTCGCGCACCCACAACGCTCCCGCGATGGAGGACCTCGCCTTGATGGAATCGCGCGAGAAGAGTTTCAGCGCGGCGATTACTCAGCTGCAACAGGCGCGCGCGGGTTACACGCAGCCGCAAGACATCGTGCGGTGCGTATTGGAAGAGTGCGATGCACTGGTGCAATCTGGAAAGCCGAAACGCGCCGCTGAGCTCGCGCGAATGGTCTTGCGCATCGTACCCGACTCGCCGGCGGCGCCGCTGTTGCGCAAGATCGATAGCGATGCCGCGCCCAAGCCGGCGCCGGCGAATCCCTCTCCGCGGTAGCGCCGCGTTTCCGGGTAGCGCACGCGTCTGGCGTGCTGGTGATCGCGTCCTCGCGATCACGGATTTTCCCGAAACGCAGCGTCCAAGCGAAGAATGTTGCGGCGGGACGCCACAACCAACACGCGAGACGCGTGCGCTACCCGGAGAAGGGCATTCGATCCGACTTGTAGGGGAACTGGCACCTTTCCCTACAGCGCTGGTGGCCTACAGCGCCGTTGTGTTCTTAAGCTCTAACAGCGACGATGGCGCTCGTGAAAACTGAAACGCCTCCACAACGCGTCGATGAACAACTCGTCCGCGCCATCGGCGTTCCGGGCCTGGCGGCAAACATTGTCAGCTCGACCATTGGCGCAGGCATTTTCGTTTTGCCCGCGACCGTGGCGGCGGGTCTCGGAGCAGCCGCGCCGCTCGCTTTCATCGTTTGCGCGGGCGCGATGATTGTGTTCGTCACCTGCTTCGCCATCGCCGGCAGCCGCGTCTCGTTAACCGGTGGTTTGTATGCCTACGTCGAAGTGGCCTTCGGCCGCTATGTGGGGTTTCTCGCCGGCGTACTTTACGGCATGACCGCGCTCGGCGCCGTCGCCGGCATCGTCAATGTCCTGGCAAACTCCATCGCGCTCATCGGGCCGTTCCTTGGCGGGCCGGTCATGCGCGTGGTCGTAATGCTCATCGTTTATGGTGGTCTCGTCGTCATCAATATCCGTGGCGTGCGCGAGGGCGCTGGCGCCGTCACCATCATCACGGTAACCAAGTTGTTGCCGCTCCTGCTCTTCATCGGCGTGGGCATTTTCTTCATTCATCCTGCGAATCTCACCTGGACGGCATGGCCCGGGAGCAAAGCGCTGGGCGACGCCATCATTGTGCTCATCTTCGCGTTCGTTGGAATCGAAGTGGCATTGATCCCGAGCGGTGAAGTAAAGAATCCTACGCGCACTGTTCCGCGCGCCGCCTACCTCGCGCTCGTGGTCACGACGGTCATTTACATCATGATCCAGCTCGTCGCGCAGGGAACGCTCGGCCCGAGTCTCGCCAATTATCCTGACGCGCCTTTAGCGGAAGCGGCCGCGAATTTCCTCGGCAACATCGGCCGCACCATCCTGCTCGCTGGCGCCACGATCTCCGCCTTCGGTTTTGTCACCAGCGACATCCTGAGCTCGCCGCGAATGATCTTCGCTTTCGGACGCGACGGCGTCCTGCCGAGGTGGTTCGCCCACGTGCATCCGCGTTATCGCTCACCCGACGTCGCGATTGTGACCTACGCCGTCCTCGCCTTTGCCTTGTCGGTCACCGGCACGTTTCAACAACTCGCCGTGCTTTCCAACGTCGCTGTCCTGC
The DNA here is from genome assembly GCA_036809705.1 of Chthoniobacterales bacterium. GTDB lineage: Bacteria > Verrucomicrobiota > Verrucomicrobiia > Chthoniobacterales > UBA10450 > AV69. Next base: position 19,954 of record DAIRIE010000009.1, on the reverse strand, counting down.
TCATGTATCTGCTCTGCTGCGCGGCATGCTGGTTCCTGGTGCAGCGCGACGTGCGTGCAGATGGTCGGCCATTTAATTTTCCCGGAATGAAAATCGTGCCAGTGCTCGCCGTCATCCTCATCGTCTGGCTCCTGGTGCAATCAGCGTTGAGCGACAGTGGGGTGGGAAGTGATACGCGCGCCGGGCTGCGGATCGCCGCGGTCTTGCTCGCGGCCGGCTCGGTGTTTTACCTGGTGCGAACGCGCTGGACAGTAAATCGGTAGAGAACCCCAGCACCAGATGTGGTAGTCGGCCCGCACTGCTCACCGGCGGAATTGTGTAGAATGGGCTTGTTTCGTCCGGGACCCGTCTATATTGCCAAGACTGCTGTCGCCGCCTTCTCATGCACCTTCAATCGCTGGAGCTTTTCGGGTTTAAGTCATTCGCCGACAAGACTGTCTTCAATTTCCATGAGGGCGTGACCGCGATCGTCGGCCCGAACGGCTGCGGCAAATCGAACGTTTGCGATGCGGTGCGTTGGGTGCTGGGCGAGCAATCGGCCAAATCACTTCGTGGCGGCGAGATGGCGGATGTGATTTTTAGCGGAACCGATTCGCGCAAACCGCTCGGGTTCGGCGAAGTCTCTCTCACCTTCACTGACTGCGCGAGCGAGCTCGGTGTTGACTGGCACGATGTGCGCGTGACGCGCCGCGTTTATCGCGATGGGAACTCCGAATATTTTCTCAACAAAACGATCTGCCGGCTGAAAGACATTCATAATCTCTTCGCCGACACCGGAGTCGGCCGGAGCGCGTATTCGATCATGGAGCAGGGGAAGATCGATCTCATTCTCAGCTCGCGTCCGGAAGATCGCCGCAGCGTTTTTGAAGAAGCGGCGGGGATTACCAAATACAAAACGCAAAAGAAAGAAGCACTGCGCAAACTGGAAGCGACCGAAGCGAACCTGTTGCGCATCGGCGACATCATCAAGGAAGTGAAACGGCAGATCGGCTCGCTCCAGCGGCAGGCGGGAAAGGCGCGCCGCTATCAGGCGTTGCACAGCGATCTGCAAGTTCTCGATACGCATTTTTCGTATCGCAAATTGCAGGCGCTCGAAAACGACCTCGGTCAATGCGCGAGCGAAATCGAGCGGGTGAGCGAAACGGAACGCGAGGCGCGCGCTGAAATTGCCGAAGGCGAAACGCAGCTGGCGCAGCTCCGCGGCGAGCTTGATGCGGGCGACCAGCGGATCACCATGGCGCGCGGGAAATTGCAGCAACTCGAGAGCGAACTTGCCGCGCATCACAGCCGCATCGCCTTCAACGAGCAACGCGGCGCGGAGTTGACTGAGCTAATCGAGAGAAGCCGTCGCGAGATTGATTCCGCGGAAACAAAACTGCGCGATCACGAGCAGGAGATCGAGTCAGCGAACGCGGTGGTAGAAGAAACGGCGCGGCTGCTTGAGCAGAAAAAAGAGCAGCTCGAACAGCTGAGCGCATCTGCCATTACACGCCGTGACGCGCGGCAGGCGGCGGAGCAGCAATGGCGCGAGTTGCAGCTCGATTTCTCACGAGACGAACTGCGGCTGTGCAAACTCTCCGACGACGTTGGCGAGCTACGCGAACGACGCGATGCCACTCAGCGTGAACTCGATTCGCTCGCGCACAAGATCGCCGCGAGCGGCGACGAGCGCGAACAATTGCAAGCGAGAGTGCGTGATGCGCGCACTTCACATGAGATCGAGCAACAGACGCTGGAGCAACTTCTGGCTCGTGTGCGAGCCTACGAGGATGATCTGCGCCAGCACCAGGGCGCCTCTGCTGTTCTCGATAAACAGCTGAGCACGCTGCATCGCGCCATCGCGGAAAAGGAATCCCGCCATGATGTCTTGTGCCAACTGAACGAAGAAGGCGAAGGCCTGGCCGAAGGCTCGCAGGCGCTGCTGAAGAGCGGCCAGTTTGAGTTCGGCGGCGCGCTCGCGGCCCAGCTTCAGGTGGCGGAGGAGTTCGTGCCGGCGATCGAAGCGGCGTTAGGGCGCAATTTGCAAGCGCTCGTCTTGCGCGATGCGGGGAAAGCGGCGGCAATCGTGCAATGGCTGCGTGGGCAGGAGCTCGGCCAGGCTGCGCTCTTGCTTGGAGAGGCAATGGGCAACACCACCGCCGCGGACGAGGCGCTTCCGCCGAATGCGATCGGCTGGGCTGCGGAAAAGGTGCAGGCGCCGGATACCGTCGCAGCCGTCATTAGCCGATTACTGCGCGACGTCGCGCTTTTCGAGACGCTTGATGACGCGCTCACCGCGACGAAGAATTCAAACAATCTCGCCGGCGTGACGCGCTCCGGCGAGTTCGTTTCACCCCAGCGCGTTCTCTTCGTTGGCAGCAACAAGGTGCGCAGCGATTCGTTGCTCGAACGCAAGACGCGGATCGATGCGCTCGCGCGAGAGCTGTTGGAATTGAAAAAGGCATCGACCGCTGGCGAAGACCAACGCGGCGCGATGGAGTCGCAGATTACATTTGTCACGGCTCAATGGCAGAGCGCCCGTCACGAGCATGAGCAGGCTCATCGCGCGCACACGGCTGCGGTTTCCAGAGTGAGCGAGCTCGAACGGGAGCATCACACGGCAGAACACGATCTTGAGATGTTGCGCTCGGACCACGACACGCTCGTTCGGCAGATCGCGGTGGCGGATGCCCGAATCGCGGAGCTAACCGAGCAGCGCGCGGAATTCGAAACGCAGATCGCGGCGAAAAGCAGCGAGATGGCGCGCCTCGAAACGCAACGCGACGAGGCATCGCGCCTCGAAGAGGAAACCGCGACGCAAGCGGCGGAGGCGCGCGTCATCACCGCTACGCACCAGCAGAAGCACGAGACGCTCCTGGCGCAGCGCGCGCCGATGTTAGCGCGGCAAAGCGAGCTGAACGAGCTGATCGCGAGCCGGCGCGCCGACATCGAAACGTATGAAGCGCGTTTGCGAGCGCAGGCTGAAGAAACGGAAGCGGCGAAACAATCGATCGCGGAGCAGAGCGAAGAACGAACGCGACGCGGAGCCGAGATTGAGAAGTTGGTTACCGAGCGAACGGCGCGTCTCGATGAGATCCACGCGCGGGAAACGGAGCTGCGTGAGGTGCGGAATCGCGTGAGTGAGTTACAGGAGAAACGCGGCGCGCATGCTGTGCGGC
>DAIRIE010000009.1:0-16786 GCA_036809705.1 Chthoniobacterales bacterium | reverse complement strand
TGTTATTCTTGATTATTGATACACTAGCAGACGCAACTGCAATTGCAAATGGAGCACCTGCTCGAACACGTGACGCATCGTTATCAACTCGATTTACGCGAGTTTGCGCCTGATGTTTACGCCCACGAGAAAGTGTTGCGTGCGCAGCTGAAACGCGGTGGTGAAGAGGCACCCGGCACGACAACCGAGGACAACTTGCACAAGCTGATCGCGGAGCTGACCCGCCAGCTCGATAATATGGGCCCGGTGAATCTCGACGCGGTGCAGGAGTATGATGAGTTGGAGGAGCGCTACCGTTTTCTCGAGACCCAGGACACCGACCTGACGAACTCGCGCCGTGAGCTGCTCGATGTCATCGCGCGCATCAACCTGACCACGCAAAAAGTTTTCGCCGAAACGTTCGAGCAGGTTCGGCTGAATTTCCGCGAAATGTTCGTCGAGCTCTTCGGTGGCGGCCGGGCCGATCTGCAACTGTTGGATGAGAACGATGCGCTCAACTGCGGCATCGAGATCATCGCCAAGCCGCCGGGCAAACAATTGCAAAGCGTCTCGCTGCTCAGCGGCGGCGAGCGAACGATGACTGCGGTCGCACTGTTGTTCGCGATTTACATGGTGCGGCCGAGCCCGTTCTGTGTGCTCGACGAAATGGACGCGCCGCTGGATGAATCGAACATCAACCGCTTCATTCGCGTGCTCGAGCGTTTCGTCAGCCAGAGCCAGTTCATCATCATCACGCACAACAAACGAACCATCGCCAAAGCGGACGTGCTTTATGGTGTGACGATGGAAGAACGCGGTGTGAGCAAACTGGTCGGGATGAAATTAACACCGGCGCCAGTGCAGCGGGTGGAAGCGACTGGTCGAAAGAACAGCAACGGATTAGGCCAGGAGCAATTCGGAATGGAAGAATCGCGCGAGGCGGACCTGGCAGCGACACGCTGAGAAAGATAGCTGTCGCCGGCTGTCAGGGAAAGCGGGCGTCTCGCCTGCTTGATTTCGGAATTGGATGATCGACAGGCGAGGACGCCTGTCTGCCCTGACAGCCGGGGACGGCTGTCTTCCTAAGACATTTCGGCGGCGCCGAAATACGGCTGCAGTTTCTCCGGCAAGCGGATCGCGCCGTCAGCTGTCTGTCCACACTCGATCAGCGCTGCGAAAACTCGCGGCAGCGCGAGCCCCGAGCCGTTCAGCGTGTGGCAGAAGCGGTTCTTCCCATCTGCTCCTTTGAAGCGCAGATTCATCCGGCGCGCCTGGAAATCTTCGAAGTTCGAGCAGCTGGAAACTTCCAGATACGCGTTCTGCCCAGGCGACCACACCTCGAGATCGTACGTTTTTGCCGAGCCGAATCCGAGGTCACCGGTGCACAGCTCGATCACGCGATAATGTAGCCCGAGAGATTGCAGAACCTTTTCTGCATTCGCCGTCAGGCTTTCCAATTCAGCGAACGAGTTCTCCGGCGCGCTGATTTTCACCAGCTCAACTTTGTCGAATTGATGCACCCGGATGATCCCGCGCGTTTCGCGTCCAGCCGATCCCGCTTCGCGCCTGAAGCAGGGCGTGTAAGCGACGAATTTCTTCGGCAGCTCGTCGGCGCGCAGAATCTCGTCACGGTGAAAATTCGTCACCGGCACCTCTGCCGTAGGCGCGAGGAATAACTGACCATCCTCGAGTCCGTACATGTCGCTCTCGAACTTCGGCAACTGCGATGTGCCGATCATGCACTCGCGTCTAACGAGGAATGGCGGGCTCAGCTCGGTGTAGCCATGCTCGCGCGTGTGCAGGTCGAGCATGAACTGAATGAGCGCGCGTTCCAGCCGCGCACCCGCGCCAGTGAAGCAGATGAAACCGCTGCCGCTCAGTTTGGCCGCGCGCTCAGAATCGAAGAGCTTGTGTTTCGCGCCGAGCACGACGTGATCGAGCGGCGCCGGCAGCTCCGGCTTGCTGCCCCACTCGCGCACGACTGGATTTGCGCTCGCATCTCTCCCGATCGGCGCGTCGGCATGCGGCAGGTTTGGAATTTGCAGGAGCAAACCGCGCTGCTGATTGTCGGCCGCGCTCGTCTGCTCATTCAGCAGCGCGATGTCGTCACCGACCTGACGAACGCGATTTTCAAATCCAGTTGATTCTTCGCCGCGAGCGCGCATCGCACCGATTTCCTTACTGAGCTTTTTGCGCTCCGCGTTCAGCGCCTGCAAAGCCGTCTCAGCTTTCCGGCGTTGACTGTCGATTTGTAGCAACTCGTCCACCCGCGATTCATCACCCGCGAAGCGCGTGGCGAGACGTTCGCGAACGAACTCCGGCTTTTCGCGAATGAGACGAATGTCGAGCATCGGCGCGAATTGTAGAGAATGACCGCGAGAGCAGCAACTCTGTCATCCTCAGCGACGCGAAGGACCCTCGCGCGCGTCTTTTTTGATCTAGAGAGGCCCCTGGGCCGTCTACGCGGCTCGGGATGACAGCACGTTGAAATTGAACGACTGTTTTAACTTATGGAGCGCCTGCATCTTCTCAGCGCCGCGCTCGGTTTGGCCGCGCTCGCCGGCCTTAATCTTTACCTCACAGTTTTCGCCACCGGCATTGCTATTCATTTCCACTGGATCACGCTCGGCGCGCAGTACCAGTCGCTGGCCGTGTTGGGCGAGCCGATTGTCCTCGCCATTTCCGGCGTTCTCTTCGCGCTCGAGTTTTTCGCGGACAAAATCCCGTTCATAGATTCGTTGTGGGACGCTGTGCACACCGTGATTCGGCCGATCGGCGCGGTGTTGCTCGCAATCCAGGTACTGGGTCATCCGAGCCCGGCGTTCACTGTCGTCGTCGGGCTGCTTGCCGGCACCACCGCGCTCGCGGCACACACGGCCAAGGCCACGACGCGTCTGGCCGCGAACACTTCACCCGAGCCATTTTCAAACATCGGTCTCAGCCTTGGGCAGGATGCAGCGATCATCGGCGGCCTGGCGTTGATCTTTCATCATCCAGTCGTCGCCTTCGCCATCATCGTCGTTGTTCTGGCGGTGGTGTTTTACGTTGGCGTGCGCATTCTGCGTGCGGCACGAATAAAGTTGAACCGGATCTGGAGACGACCGGCCCAGCCCGCGCGCGCCGGCTCGGCATGACGAACCGGTACGCGCAGATGCGCGCGTGCTCGCGTGTGGGTGAGCGCCCGCTCATTGCGCTGCCGCGAATCCCGAGCGAGATCGAGCTCCAGGCCCGCTGGTTCGCAGGCGATTTTGGTCGCGAATTCACCAGCCCATCGGGCGAGCCGGTTGAGATTGTCCAATTTGGTTTCTGGAATCGTGAAGCTGGGCCCGATTTTGAGGACGCGGCCGTGCGCATCGGCAAAGGCGAGGTGAACCGCGGCGCGATCGAGATTGAACTGATTGATCGCAACTGGGAGTCGCACGGTCACGCCACCAATCCCGCATTTGATCGCACCGTTCTGCACGTATTTGTCGAACGGAGCGGCGCGGAGTTCTTCACCCGCACGAATGCGCATCGTCTCGTGCCGCAAGTGCAGCTTGATCTCAGTGCACTGGATCAGGGCGCGGAAGTCGCGCTCGCGCATGCCGGCCGCTGTGTTGCGCCGTTGCGCGATCTCGAAACGGAGCGCGTGCGCGGGGTGCTTGAGACCGCGGCGCAGTTTCGTTTGCAACGAAAAGCCGACCGGCTGCGGCGTCGACTGGAGACGCATGGGCGCGATGAAGCCTTGTATCAAGCAGTGGCCGATGCACTGGGCTACAAACAAAATCGGCTCCCGTTAACGTTGCTGGCGCAGCGATTGCCGCTGGCGCTCTTGCGGGATCAAACCGAAGACGCCGAAGCACTGCTCTTCGGTGTGGCAGGATTTCTCGACGCGCCGCAATTAGCCGAGCTCCGCAAATCGACGCGCACGTACCTGCGTTCGCTTTGGGATAAATGGTGGAAACACCGCGATCGTTTCGGCCGCCTCGTTTTGCCGGCGAGTCTTTGGAAATTGAGCGGCGCGCGTCCGCTGAATCATCCGCACCGGCGACTGGGCGCGCTGGCGACGCTGGTGGCGAACTGGAAGAAATTCAGCGCGATCGCGCATCGCGCGACAGCTGAAGAGGCGGCGCAATTTCTAACGAGCCTCGAACACCATTTCTGGAGCAAACATTACACGCTCGCAGCTGAAGCGGCGGCTGCTCCGATGGCTCTTATTGGTCAGTCGCGCGTAGCGGAAATCATGGCCAACGTGATTTACCCGCTCGCTCTCGCTCGGCAGCGCGAGGTCTGGAACGAATACCAGAAATTGCGGGCGCAGCTTTCAAACCAATCCGTGCGCATCGCGGCGGCGCGGCTTTTCGCCGATGATCCGCGTCAGCGCGAGTTCCTACGGCCGCTCGCCGGTCAGCAAGGCCTGCTGCAAATCTACGAAGATTTCTGCCTCCGAGACGCCTCTGATTGCGCTCAGTGTCCGTTCCCGGAGCAGGTGCGGAAGTGGTAAGAGGAATTGCAATCTCAAATCTGAAATCTACAATCTGAAAATTCCTCCGCGGGTGTAGTTCAATGGTAGAACGCCAGCTTCCCAAGCTGGACACGAGGGTTCGATTCCCTTCACCCGCTCACGTTTTGGGAAGCGTTACGCTTCAATGCGGGAGGGGCTGTTTCCTGAGGCCGCTGCTTTCCCAGCGATAACTACGGCTTTCTCTCTAGTACCGCCGCGAAGGTGGAGGCGGAGAACTTCGCACGGGCTCTGCGCCTAGGCCTCCACCGACTCCGAAGTAAAAACCAGGACCAGTTTCGCCATCAAGTTGCACCGCGGCAATGGAGCATCCGAAATGTTTGCCGCGCCACTGGATGCCCGCGGCCCACGGAACCTTGCTCTCCACCCGGTCGTCCCGTTGGGAAATTTCCCCGATCATGTAAAAGTTGTGCGGAAGCTCCACTTCGACTCCGCCATAGAACCGATTGATGTTCGAGACCGGCGCCTCGTCATGGAGCCAGGCTTCGCGAAAACCTCCCTGGAGAGTGACTGACTTCAGGAGGGCATTGTTAGCGATCGGAAATCTTTTCGAAGCGGCGATGAATGCGTTCTCACCATTAAAAATGTTGGCAGGCGTGCCTTCTCTGATATAGGCGCCGATACTTAGCTCCGGCCACCAGTCGTGATCACGTAACAACCTGATCCTGGCCATCGGTCCCGCGAAAATGAAGGAGTCCTCGCGCGCCGGTGGTCCGTCCAGGCTGACATCAGCGAGGTTGGCAATGAAACCGATTTCGAGCCAGTCGCGCACGCCGTAGCTCAAAAGAACCCCGTGCCAGACCGCGCCAACTCCCTCTGGAATAGTGGGAACAAAAACGCAGTAGTTCAGAATGAACGCGCCCTGCGGCAATGTCGCCGAGGTCGGATTAATAAACATGCCCGAGGGGCCTTCCGTGGTGATCAGGCCATGGGAGGATGGCGGAGCTTCGAAACTTGTTCCTTCGGATTGGAGAGGGATGTCTTTGGAGCTCGGCGTTGGTTCCGGTCCAGCAAAGCTCGTCGTGGCGACAAGAGCGCCGACGAGAATGAAAAAAAATCCGGCACGGTAGAACAACATGGCGGCATTTTGTCCCCATTGAAATCGGAGTGTCAACGCCAATCCACCGCGCCGCGCTTAGCGGATTTCCTTTGCTTTGCTGATCGAGTCGGCAAGTAAGGTAATCACGGGCGTAACTTGCGTATCGAATAACCCGGAACATTTCACCAATTGCGCTTCACGCATCACTGCTTCCAGCAGGCCGACGGCGCCTTCGCGCGTCAGCTCGTCAGTGACCTGTTGCATCTGGGCGAACGCGCCGGAGTCTTCACGAAGAACTGCGAGAAAGGGCACGTAGATGCGCTGGCCCAACGGATCCCCGCCCCAGGAAAGGTGCGCAGCCGTATCCCAGAGCTTCGATGCCTGCGTTGCATCGCCTTGAAGCGCCTTGCCAATCCCCAGTCGAAAGCAGGAAAAAGCGTAGGGGTCTTTTTCATAAGCTTCCTGCAAATACTGAACCGCTTGCGCAAGCAGCGATCGATTCGCAGGCAGGTTCGTTTTTTCCAGCAGGAGATAAGCAAGATTCATCCGAGCGAGAGAATCGACCCGGCGCATGTCTGATCCGAGCAGAGTTTTCAAAAGCTCGGCCGCGCGCGGATCGGCGCGGTCATTCATGTAAATGGCATTCGCAAGCTGCAAGAGCGGGACAATCGCGTTCGGTCTGGCGCCGACTGCCCGATTGCTTTCCTGGATGGCAAGACGGTATTGGCCGAGATCAAAATAGGCGGCGCCGAGACCAGCGTGAGCCCCGTAGTCCGGCTCGTTTCGCCGCAGCGCCGCATCCAACGACGACTTGTATTGATCGATCGCGGCGTGGATTCGCCCCTGCCCAAGCAGAATATTGCCAAGGCCTACCGGCGGCTTGGGCGATCCCGGGTCAATCTGCTGGGCTCGCTGGTAAAATTCTTGCGCTTTTTTGAAATCTGGATCGACTCCGACACTGTAAACATCTCCCAGTCCGACGTAAGCTTCCGCCAGCTTGGTGTTGCCAGCGTCTTCTCGTTCGCTGGAAGACCTGCTTCTTTTTTCAATATCGATCGCTTTGTTGTAGGCGTTGATCGCTTCCGAGAGAATCGGCGCGTTTCTCGAATCACCCGACGCGTAAAACTGCCGCACAAGCGTGTCGCCAATTCCAAACCAGGGCGAAGAGTAGGAAGGTTTGCGGTGAGCGGCTTCCTTGAAATCCGTTAATGCGGAAGGGTAATTGCGCGTTTCCAGCGCGAGATTACCGGCATCGAGCAGTTCGCGAAATTTGATCTCCTGTCGCGCCCGCCAGGCGTAAGTCATCAAACCGGCGCAGCCGAGCAAGAGAACCGCGACCACGGCAAGGGCGATTCTTCGCTGTTTCCGGAGCCGTTCGCGTTGACGGGCGGCAAGGCGCGCGCCTTCCTCGCTCTCTCTGCGTGCGGTGCGACTGGCCAGCGCCACCGGCGTCAGGACATCGTGGGTCAGTTCAACGCGCCGAACTCCTCCGCGTTCCTCGACGGTGAGCAACCTGCGCTCGACCAAATCAACGATGGCTCGCTCGCCCTCTTCCTTCGAAACACCGGAGCGGACGAGCTCGGCTTCCGCGGTGTCAAGGGTCACGGCCTGGCGATAGCCGGCATCGGAAAGCAGCCGGTTCTCCACAAATTCGCGAACGGCTGGAGGATGATTTGAGAAGGTATTCGCGTAAAACTTTTCCAAAATCTGTTCGCTGCGACCCTCGAGTTGTTCCGCTGCGATGGTCTCCTCCTCGGCCGCGAGGCGCTGTTCGTTCAATTCAGCGCACATCAGGCTGAGAAGCGGCGGTATGGCGTCGAGCTCCTCAAGAGGCACGTCGGCCTGAACGCCGGCCACGAATCGCACGATGGCCGCGGCCGCTTCCGGAGAAACGATGGGCTCTTTGCCCGGGCGCAGACTGCCCGGCTCGACGACTGCCTGCACCGCATGAGTTCCACTCAGGGGACGGAGCTCCATCCGGTTATCCATCAAAGCCGGAAGCTGCCAGCGCCAGCGCTCCAACAGATGGAGAAAGTCTTCGCGCAAGGAAAGCAGCACCTTCGCCGGATGAGCTTGATAATTTACTCGGTCCGCCAGTTCGTCGTCGGTTTCGATCTGAGCGCGAACGTCGCGCGGCATCCGGTTCTCAACGATCACGGCGATGGTCTCGCGAAAACTCTCGGCAATGTGGCGACGGCTCGCGCCAAGCGTGAAAATTTCTTCGAACTGATCGAAAATAAAAACAGGCCGCACCGCTGCCGCGCCGTCTTCCCCGATCAAACCGCACTCCGGGTCATGCAGAAGCAACCACAGGTCCGATGGGCCGAGACAAACCGCGGCGAGATCTTCGCGGCCGACCGACCTCAAAGCTTCACCGAGCGCTTCGATCATTTGAAGAGCGACCGCAGGCGCGTCTTCGTCATAGCGCACGCGAATGCTGACGGGCAGCAGACCCGCTTCCCGCAGTTTCGGAGTAAGGCCCGCCTGAATGAGCGAGGTCTTGCCCAAGCCAGATTGGCCGAAGAGGACCGTCAATGGTTTGTGCAGAACGCGTTCGAAAATTTCCTGCAACTCCGCAGTTCGGCCGAAGAAGTAACGCTGCGTCTCTTCGGTGAAAGAGCGCAGCCCCAGCCAGGGTGACTCGGGATCAGCCGCGCCCGGACGCGCGATAAGGGCATCGCCCGAATTCATTGAACAGAATGAGCGCGCCGTTTCTCCATCAACTGTCGCATATGCTCGCCAAATTCGAGGGTCACGTCGCCGCCGGCTAGATGCGTCACATGCACCTTGCGGAAACTGCGCGGCTCGCGTTTGGTGGCGAGCGGCGAATCATCGATCACGACCGGCACGTAAAATTCTTCGCCCTCGGAAAACATCGCCTGCCATTCCGCGGCCCAATGCCGTTCTTGATGAAAGTATCCAGCAGGAGAGTTCTCGGTCGTGCGCGAGATGACCGAGAGAAAAAGGGAGCATCGGCCCTTCACTTCGTCCTCGAGATCGTTGTGCCAGTTACCGCCGGGTTTGAGCCGCTCGCGATCATACCAGACGACGCATCCATGCCGCTCCAGCCCTGCCTTCAAAGTGCGCGCGGCTTCTTCGTCTTCACGCGCGTAACTCAAGAAAATCGCGCCGGCCGGCATCTCGGCTTCCGGCGGCGGCGTGAATTCGCCCGCGGCCTCCGTTACCGGATGCTTCTCGCGCCAGCGCCGGCTCAATTCGAGGACGAACTCTGAAGGATCGCACTCGATGACATGAATGTTCCGGCTCACGCCGCCGAAGAAGAGCACCATGCTCTCTGCTCCGGGCGCGGCCGGCCCGATCGCCAGCACTTCCGTATTGGCGCGAGAGGCCGAGAGGCGAGACTGTTTAGTGATACGCAGGAAAAAGCGCACGAGCCAGTCCGAGAAATTCAGCCCGATTACGAGGAGGCCGTATTCCTTGAGATCGCGCGCAAGTTTTTCCATCACCGGCAGGTGCTGGTGCAGGGCGCAAATAAATTCCAGCGCATCCTCTTCCCAGACGACATACTCCGGGCTGGGTGAAACGTGACCGAGCAGGTGATACACAGTGGCGCGGCTGAGCTCGGCTTTTCTTACCGGCAGATCCTTGAGAGCGGCTTCAGGAAAAAATGCCAGGCGCTGGGTGAGGGGCTTTCCGCCATAACGCTCGGCGTTGAGCGCGTTCTCGAGCAGCGGATCGAACGTCGTGGTTACAAAAAAATTAAAGGCGGATATGGAAGCCAGTTCACGCAAAGCGATTCCAGGTTCCGGGCATTCGTCGCGGAGAATGCGCTGCAGGCGCGTGTAGATGACATTGCGCGCTCCACCGCGGAGCAGGTGGCGGCAGACAACCTCGTTGAGAGTTGGAGCGGGTGAAAGACAATCGGCCGGAACTTGCAGTTTTTCGGCAAGCGACTTCGCCAGCCAAGCGTAAAGATTTTGATTGTTCGCTCCGAAGTTAACTACTCCTTCACCAACGACCGGGATCACCTTTCCAGCATCGATGAAAACCAGAAGGTCCTCCCAAAAATCAGGATCAGTTGGGATTTTCACGGTGAGGGGATCTCCCGAAACGCTATCGACCAACATGGGCGGAGGGCAAACACAAACCCAGAGCCGGGCCGGCAATCACGAGATGAGCAAACGGGTTTAGTTCACCTCTTTGCGTTCCAAACTGAAGATCCGGAAATAGCCACAGCTCTTCGCCAGTTCCGTCGTGCCGACAAAGTCGCATTCAAATCCCTTAGCTTCTTCCGCAGCGGCCAGGGCAGCGAATTCCTCGCTCGCGAATATCTGACCTTCCGCCGCTACGGGCTCGATGCGGGCAGCGCGGCTAACGTGCGCGCCGGTAAAGGTCAGTTGGCGGATTACCGGATCAAAGCTTACATAAACCGGCCCCGCGTGCAGGCCGATCCGGAGACCAAGCTGGCTCGGCAGGCCCAGCTTGATCCAATCTGTATTCGATACCAGATCGCGCAGGTCCAACGCGAAGCGGCCGGCGTGTTCAACTCCGCTGAACACGAAATACATGCCGTCTCCCCACGTATTCAGGTTGATCGGAGCAAAAGGACTTTCCGCAATAAGCTTCGATACCCTTTGGTTAAACTGCGCGACGAATCTGGGGATATGGGTTTCTCGAATGCGACTGTAGCCAACAATATCTGCGAACATGATGGCCTTCACTTCCTGGCGAAGCGCGGCGCGGGCCCAGTTCTCGAATTGGTCACCGTCCGGGCCTGCCCGGTCGGGCGCTCCCGTAAAGTTCACCTCGGCCGGTACGGAATAGGAAGGCAATGAAATACGATTCACCGGGTAGCCGCGACGACGCCAGTACTGCACGAACGAGCCTGTGCCGCCAGGAGCGCCAGGCATCCCGTCCCACACAACCAGCGGAACGACATCGAGGTCGAGAGAGCGCGCGTGCTCTCTCGCGATCCCGATCATGGTCAGGTTGCAATATTCCAAACCGACCGGACTCGCCGGCATGTAGAGTTCACCCAGTATTCTCGTTGAAGCGGCCCGATTCCACACATTGTCGAACCGTTCAACCCAATCAGCACCGGCGCGCGCGACGCTTGTCTGAATAAACTCCTCGCGCGGCCAGGGCAGGACGATATTGATCGTCGCGCCCCGAGCCAGCATGGCTTCGAGAAACAGGATATCAGAGCCACTGGCGGCGCTGGCAAAACCGACGCCGGCGTCCATGTCCGAGATTGCATTTCTAATTTCCGCTCGAATTTTGCCCTCTTGGTCGGGCGGAAATCGCGATCCCTCACGATCGGGCGCGTCAATCATGTGTCCGGAAAAAATGATGAGCCTGGGAATAGGGAATGCGTTATCGAAGACGTGAGCGGCGCCATACAAATGTCTGGCAAGTAATCGCGCTTGTTTGCGCGTAGATGAAAGTTCGCGCAACTGACCGGTTCGGCCGGCGTGTTGATAGGCCTCTTTCGCTTCGTTTTGTCGCCCGAGAATTGCCAGAGCCTCCCCCACACTTGCCCGCACCCAATAAGTATCGCGCTGATCTGAAGGCATCCGCTCACAGAGCGTAAGCACCTCGGCGGCGATTCGCCGGCCGGTCTCGACATCGCCCCTGAGCGCGGCCATCGCGGCGGCATTAATGCCGGGATAATAGTCGCCGGGATCGAGCGCAAATGCCTTGTGGTAGAAGTCGAACGCTTGTGTGAGCGCATCGAGATTGTTTGGCTGCGCGCACCAGAGATCCTTATAAGTGCGGCCAAGTCCGCTCAAAGTCGTGCGATTGGCCGGATCCTTTTTCAGCGCCTCCTGAAGAATCTCCTGAGCTCGAGGTGGCGAACCCATTTGCGCCAGAGCAAGAGCCATCTGCTGCATGAGGTGGATATCGCCAACAACATTTCCCTCGAGCGCAGAGCGCGCCGCGTCGAACGCCAGCAAAAGTTCGCCGGCTTCCACGGCGCAATCAACGAACGCCCGGACGTAATCAGCGTCAGCCAGCCAGTCGGCGCGGCGCCGCCACAAGGAATGAAGGTCTGCCGGGGAGCCAGACGGATGATTGAGGGCTGCGCCGACGCCAGCCATACCTATTTCAGCATCATCGTAGCAGCTATTTCCCGCCGAAGAATTTTCGGAAAGGTTGAAAGAGTTTTGGTATCGCTTTCGGCACGGCATTCTCCAAACGTTGCGCGAACTGGGTCGCCTCGCCGCCGTGGATGGCGCAGTTTAATGACGGCACTTTGTCTGAAGGCAACACGATTTCGTAAGCAGTGCCGGCCATTTCGCAACCACTGGTGGCGAGCGCATTTGAAATGGAACAAACGGTGACGCGCGCCTGCGGCATGGTGGGCTCGAGCGGTTTTGCCGGATAACGCGTGGCCGCTTTATTCATCACCTGCACCCAGACGGGCAAGGCCAGGGCCGCGCCGTAGCCGCGTGAGACGATCGTCGTTGGCTGATCGAAGCCGACCCACACGCCGCAGGTGAGCGTGCTGGTGTATCCGAGAAACCACGCGTCTTTGTAATCGTTAGTCGTTCCAGTTTTCCCGGCGGCTGGAAGCTTGAATCCCATCGAGCGCGCGGTCGCCGCAGTGCCGCGGGTCAGCACTTGTTCCATCAACTGCGATGTCATCCACGCGGCGCTGGGATCGAGCGCGGGCACGGCGAGATGGGCGGCGCGGTAGATCGGATGGTGCTCCTGGTCGTCGATGCGCTCGATGACGTAGCTTTGTTTGCGCACGCCGGCATTTGGAAACGCGGTGTAAGCGGCGGTAAGGTCTTTGAGGTTGGTTTCAAAGGCGCCGATGTAAATGGCCGGGGTGCGCGGCACTTTGTCGCTCAGGTTTAAGGTGGCGGCGATCTTCTGCACGCCCTCGAGCCCGGCGAACTGGCCGACACGCACGCTCATGGTATTGCGCGAGTGGATCAGGCCGTAAGACGCGGGCTGGATGCCGCCGTAGGTGCCGTCAGAATTTCCCGGCGCCCACGTGCCCGCGCCCTCGACTTCTCCCGGCTCGATCGGACCATCAGAAATCGATGCGCCGGGAAGCAAACCATTAGTAAAGGCGAGCGTGTAAACAAACGGCTTGAACGATGAGCCGATCTGGCGATTGGCCGGCGCCAGCGCGCGATTGAATTTACTTTGCGAATAATCGCGGCCGCCGACGAGCGCGCGAATTCCGCCGCTGGGATTATCGATCACGACGACGGCGCCTTCGAGGTACGGCATGGAAGCGTCCTCGCCGTTCTCCGGCGGTTTGTAGTTCGCCTTGCTGGGATGACGGAAGTTCGATTGATGCTCGATTTTGACCAGCGTCGACTCGAGCGCTTGCGTCGCCTCATTCTGCACTGAGGGATCGAGCGTGGTGTAAATGTAAAGGCCGCCCTGGTCGATCTGATCCTGCGTGAGCAGCATGTTCAAGTCGCGCTGCACCGCATCCATGGCGTAGTTCTCCTGCACCATCGGCATCTTTTTCGGATGCGGATTAATGCGCGACGCTTTCGCCTCCTGCGCCTGCGCCAGCGATACCTTTTTCAGCTCGACCATACGCGCAAGAACGGCATCGCGCTGAGCCACCGCGCCCTCGGGATTGCGCAGCGGCGAGAAACGATTGGGGCTGCGGATCAAGCCCGCGAGCGTGGCCGCTTCGGAGAGATTGAGTTTGGACGCGCTCTTACCGAAATACGCCTGCGACGCGGTCTCGATGCCGTAGCAACCGGCGCCGAAGTAAATGCGATTCACATAGAGCTCGAGGATTTGCTGCTTTGTAAATTCGTGTTCGATGCGCAACGCCACCATTGCTTCGAGGAGTTTGCGGCTGAGGGTGCGGCCACCGAGGGGCAGGCTGTTGCGCGCAAGCTGTTGGGTGAGACTGCTCGCGCCTTCCTTGGCCGAGCGGCTGACCACGTCGCGAACCAAAGCACGGCCGACGCCGTAAAGATCAATGCCATTGTGCTGGAAAAAGCGCGTGTCTTCGCGCGCGAGGAGTGCGTCAATGAAAGCCGGTGACACCTCGTTTAGCGGAACGATTAGACGGTTTGCGCCAGCCAGACGGCTGTAGATTTTTCCATCAACGTCGAAAACGGTGTTGCGCTCCGGCATTTGGCCGATCTTCTTCATGTCGAAGGTTTGCGCCCAGCCGTAGTAGAAAACGAAAACGCCGAGCGCGCCGCCGCCGACAAGCGCGAGCAGCGAAATTTTCCAGCCCCAGCGCCAGAGACGCCCTGTTTTTTTCTTCGGCTCGGTCACGCCGCCTTTGGCGAACAACTTCATCCTGGTGAATGGACGATATGCGCAAAGGCGCTATTCGCCACATCGGAAGACAGGCCTCTGGCCTGTCGCGGCATACAGGCGTTCCGCTGGTCGAGTAATGCGACTATGATTCGCCGGCAGCCGAGACGGCTGTCTTACAGCCGTAAATTCACCGGCGCGGCGTGTTGCTCGTGCGCGCAGGGCGCGTCGATGGGAACGTCTGTCGCCGCGGCGTTTGGCTGCACGATCTTGTTGTCGATCAAGTACTCTTCGACTTCTTCGCCGCTCACATCCGGGAGCATGTGCCCATTGATCTCCACGCAGGGCGACAGCGGCTGGCCGCTTTTTGTTTCCATCTCCCAGCGAAAAGCCGGGTTCTGGATGATGTCTTTTTCGGTAAACGGCAAATTGTATTTCTTGAAAACGGCGCGCACGCCGCCGCTCCATCCGCAATAGGTCTTCAGGTAGGCGGTGATCTGTGGTTGTTCCATATCGTGATTCTACGGTCATCCCGAGCGAAGTCGAGGGATCCCGTGGAAGTTAGCTGAAAGGTTTGGCAGCGGGGTCCCTCGACTGACGCTCGGGATGACTGTGAGCTCGCGGTATTCTTTCTTCAGCAAAAAGAGGCCGGGTGCCCCGACGTTTTCCCGCTCAGCCTTCGAGGCCCCGGCACGTCTCTTTCCGCAAAGCGATGGGTTTAGCCCATCATCATTATCAAATCTTCTGTTGCAGTGGTTTGAGCCACGTCTGCAATTTTTGCAGCCCCAATTCCAACCGCGTCTTCACCGTCCCGAGCGGGTCCGCCGTCGTGGCAGCAATTTCGCGGTGGCTCATCCCGGTGAAAAATGAAAGCTCGAGCGCCTCGCGCTGGAATGGCGGCAACGACGCCATCTGGTCACACAGGTATTTCCGAAGATCCGCGCGCTCCATTTCCGCGTCGCCGTCCACCGTGGTGCTCGCGCCGGAGGGCAATTCATTGAGCTGCTCCTCGTAACGATCTTTCACCCGAATGTAAGCCTGGCGCCGCCGCAGCCGATCGATGGCGCGCCGCCGCGTGATGGTGGTGAGCCAGCCCAGCGGCTTGCCCACACGCGGAGCGTAATTGCGCGCCTGTTTCCAGACTTGCAGCAGTGTTTCCTGCAACACATCCTCCGCTTCCGCCTGCTCATGAATGACGCTCTCGATGATCGAGCGCAGCGTGTCTCCATGCCGCTCGTAGAGCGCGGCCAGCGCGTTCTCATCGCGCTCGGTAATCGCGCCCATGATGGCTTCGTCGCTCGCCGATTGAAAATCCGCGGTGGGCGCAATCATAATGCGTTCGCTCTTTTCGCGGCGTTGCCCAACGCCTGCCACCAATCCGCATGAGCCGTTTCGCTCACCAGTGGATTGCCGGGATAAACCCACTGATGGACATGCGAAAGGCATTCGCGCGTCGGGCAGCGCAGCTGGTCGCCGCGGTCATCATGCGAAATGACGACATCGTGGCCGGTGAATGTCTTGTCGCAGAGGACGCAAACACGTTTGTCATCGAGCGATTCCCAGGCGCGGAAATGATCTGCGCGCTGTAGAATGGCGAGCTTGTCAGCAGGCTCACGTTTGAGATCGATCATGAGGCTGCGAATCTGACGCGCTGCTTCGCCGGCCACAATCGGTTAGGTGCACGAACAGTCCTTAGGTGAAATCCTGATGCGCCTGTGAATACGACCGCGTGATCTCCGCTGCCGCCGACGACCGCCAAAGATTGCGCGAGCAGGCCGACGGCAGTTATAATCGTAGCCGCTTCGCTCTGGCGAAGAGCGGAACTGTAGCCGCTTCGCTGTGCGAAGCGCCAGGTTGCGTGACGCAACACTTCACGCCGACCGAAAACGTTCTCTCGCGTCGCGCGCAGGGCGACGGCTACAGCGAGCTACGGACGTTACCAGCTAACGCGCAGATCGCTCGACGGCGGGCGCGTTGTTCGTAAACGTAGCGCGTGTTGAATTATATTTGGCTCGCGCTCGTTCTTCTCGCCGTTCTCATTGGCGGATGGAACGATCGGTTGAAGGATGTGACCGATGGCGCATTCGATGGCGCGAAAACCGCCGTGACCATCGCACTCGGCCTGATCGGCGTGATGGCGCTTTGGCTCGGCGTGATGCGGCTGGCCGAGCGCTCAGGCTTGGTGCAAAAAATCGCGCGCGCGCTGCGGCCACTGATGCGTCGCCTGTTTCCACAAGTTCCGCCGCACCATCCCGCCATGGGCGCGATGGTGATGAACATGGCGGCGAACATGCTCGGTCTTGGCAACGCCGCCACGCCCCTTGGCCTGCGCGCCATGCGCGATCTCGAATCGCTCAATCCGCGCCCGGGCATCGCCACCAACGCGATGTGCACCTTTCTCGCCATCAACACCGCCTCGGTGCAACTCATCCCGGCAACCGCCATCGCCATTCTCGCCGCTTCCGGTTCCACTCGGCCGACCGCAATTGTGGGCACCGCACTGCTGGCGACGCTTTGCGCCGCAACGACGGCAATCATTGCGGTGAAAATCCTGGAGAAGCTTCCCTGGTTTCATGTCGATCGCGGAGTCGATGCTGTAGCCGCAGTCGCCAGCGACGACCAGCGTGCGGCGGTCCAAGCCGGTACCGTCACCGAATTACCAGCCGTTATCGATGACCGCGGCTACAACAAGACTGCGGTAAGGCCACACATTTTCGGCCGCATAGCCGTTGCGGCGCTGCTATTGTTTTTCGCCGCGATGTTCGTGCGAATTGTGTGGCCGCAAGCATTCGGCTTCGCTCCTGCCACGGAAACGAATGCGTTCGTCCGCGGCGTCAACGCGCTCTCACTTCTCGCCATTCCATTTCTGCTTAGCTTTTTCCCCATCTACGCGGCCGCGCGCGGAGTGAAGGTTTACGATGAGTTCGTCGAAGGCGCGAAAGAGGGTTTCAACGTCATTCTGCGCATCATCCCTTTTCTCGTCGCCATGCTCGTTGCCATCAGCCTCCTGATGGTCGACCGGCTGCGCCCAACGCTGTTGCATGCCCAAATAGAATGGTTCC
>DAIRIE010000008.1:6105-25436 GCA_036809705.1 Chthoniobacterales bacterium | reverse complement strand
TTGACACGGTAGGGGTCACAGGTTCGAACCCTGTATCGCGCACCACCTCTTCTCTCTCGCGTTCACTGCGTTACGTGGACCAGCGAAGACGCCGCTGAAGTGAATGTAACACTTCATTGTAACACTTTTGCCAAGGACGCAGAAAACGTTCGCTCGCTGCGCGGCGGGAATACGGGATCACATTCAGCAAAGTCGACCGGCTCAGCGGGTTGGGGGCGAACAATTCCCCGAGAGTGTTCACACAGCAGCGGGGGCAGGGCTTCGTTGAGAGGCAGCTTATGGCCCCCACTGAACACGTAGAGCAGCTGATTTGTAATCAGCAGTTCAGGAGTTCGAGCCTCCTAGCCGGCTTTAGCTATCATTGGCTGTAATTGCAAATCAGGCACTTACGACAAAGATTCAAAATCGAGCTTTGGCTCTGATTGACTCTGTTTTGCCGCCTTTCTGGGTTCGCGTATAGGAATTGCGTATAGGAAAGTTCGCTCACCGATCGCAAACCGGCAGAAGGATCGATGTCAGAAGCGTGTGGTTTCCAACTTCTCCATGAAGTCATAAATTCGGCTGCCTGGCATTCTCGCCGGGAAAAGGTCCTGCACGGGTACTCTCAATACCTCGGCGAGGTAAAGCAGCGTTTTGTCGTCAACATAAGATAGACGGGCTTCGATTTTCGAGACTCCGCTGCGACTGATGTCAAAGCCGGCAATTTGCAGCTTGGTGGCAAACTCCGATTGCGACCAGCCGAGTGCGTAACGGCGACGCCGAACTTGTGGCCCGAGATTATTTTTGTAGCGCATGTCGATCTCTCCACGTCATGCGATTTTTGGTTCGGCGGTTTCGAAGCTGACGCGAGGCGAACTGGTCGTCTGGCAGAGATCGATCAAGCTGTCGGCTTCGCGCCCAGGCAGCGCGTGAGAGGCTTCTTCGCGGAAGTCGGCGACGGGCCGGAGGTAGTAAACGGATTCGAAGAGTTGATCAATGCAGTCGCCAGCAAGCGCGAGAACGTTGTCAAAGGTTTCGTTTTCGGAATCGATCAGTGACAGAAGCGAGGGCGCGGGGAAGTTTACGCGAGCGATGCAACCGTCGGCCCCGGAGACAGTCCATCGCGAGCCGCCGCCGTCGGTGAGGGTAAAGTCCGTTTTGTGACGGCGAGCCTCGCGGATCAGATCGCTTTTGAATTTTTTCAGGCGTTCGGTTTGCGCTGCAATGTTGCGATGGAGAGTGACGGCTTCGGTAACGAGTGTTTTGAGTTGGATGTCGGTCATAATGAATGCGGGTTGAGATTTCTTGCGGCGCTCGCCTTGGCGCACTTGCTCCAGAACTCGCGCGACACGAAGGCTCTACATCCGGTTTTTTGCCGACCTGATTTGCGGGGCGCTA
Source organism: Chthoniobacterales bacterium (assembly GCA_036809705.1). Taxonomy (GTDB): domain Bacteria; phylum Verrucomicrobiota; class Verrucomicrobiia; order Chthoniobacterales; family UBA10450; genus AV69. The sequence continues at coordinate 24,059 of DAIRIE010000008.1, read as the reverse complement.
CTGTTTCTCCCGTGTTCTCAAAGGGTCTGCCGGCGCTCTTTCAGGACCTATGAAAAATTTTGACAGGTTCCCGAATTGTCGCGACCTCGGTCGGAAAACCCCGGGGTTCGCTTTAGCGCGGACGGTCGACAGGAGATATTGCCCGCGCTCTCCTTCGGAGAAGTGGTTATCGGCAAATTATTGCCAATACGTTCACATGAACGGTAGGCTTGATCAGGTAAAGAAAGGGGTAAAAACCGATGATTAAGCAAGTCTCCACACACCGAGCCGAAGTTGCTGGGATCGACTCATTTTCCTCCGCAACCACGATCGCTGCGCTGCTCTTCCTGGGCGCGAAGTTTCCTCACCGCCAGTTCAACAGTGCCGAGCTCGCCGTTCTCTCCGGAATTGGCCGGACGGCGATTTCGCAGATCAAGAATGCGCCAGACACGCCGTTCTCGCTCGGCAAATGCACCTTACGGCGTTTGGACGGATGGCTTGCCAGGCACCCAGGTTTCAAGCAACATGAATGATTGGGTCGAAGGAGCATCCATGGTACGGGGAGTTCGCAAGAGCATTACGATTCCGGGCTTGTTGGCGTCTACGGTGAAGCGGCGCTGCGCGGAATTCGGGCACGGCATTTTCACGCCATATGCCGTCGAGTTGGTTTGCTACGACCTACGTTCAGATGCCAAGCATACGATCACGCTCGAAATCGCACGCGACACGCAAGCGGCGCAAGATGCCGTTGATCGAGAACTCATCGCCCGGTATCGCCCTGGACAGGGGCGTAAAGGTCTGCTGGTTCAGCTCGTTGACCGCATCCACTACCTTCAAACAACCGCCGCCCGTAGTCGCCATGATTTACCGCTTCCGCCACTGAGCGCCGTCGCCGAGCGAATCACCTTTCCGTTCGAGATTTGGAGGCTCGTCGAAGTGCGGTGGAAGGAGCTTGGCTATCGTTCTCTCTCGGCCTACATCACAGGGCTGATTCGCTACGACCTGCTTGTGAGCGGCCCGCATTCATCGATGACGGCCGATTGTCGATCGAAACTGCAGCGCAAACTCACGCGAAAAACCCTCGCAGATCGTCGTCACGGCCGCCGGCGAAAAATCCTACTCGATCACTTAATTGAGGAAGCCGAAGGAAGGCCGGTACCGGAGCAAGAACTGGAAAGAGTAAAGACCCGCATCGCGCGACAACTGCAGCGAATTTCAAACACGGCGCCGAAGAGCGCTTGACTGCGCAGCAATTGCTTTTCAACGCGGACCGATAACGACCTGCCTCCGCGGAGCGAGCACAGTCCAGGTGGAGCGCAGCGCAGCGAGCAATACCTTGACGGCGCGCAGCGAGCGATACAATCGAAGGGCGGTTCACGTTCGGGGGGTGGAAGCAACCGTGTTGCGTGGATCATTGAAAAGCGTGTAGTCGCGCACTCATGCGGCTGGCGCAGCAGCGGCATCATGACCTCCGACAGCGCCCGCGAAGTCTCCGGGCGCGCGCAGGCGCACGCACGAAGGAAGCCCGGAGTCTTCGCGTTTTGGCAGCGCGTTGTCTAAACTCGCGCGCCCTGGCTCTGTTGTGGACGCGGCGTGATGGTGCGCAACGTCCGCGCCGCGATGGAAGCCATCGCTTTTTCCTGCTGCTCTGCGGGCAAATTCTTGACGAGTTTGCGGTAGGCTTCCTTTAACTCCGGGTTTGCCTCCAGTTGCTTCATCACGCTGGTTCGAACGCGCTCGCGCCGCTCGAGCTTGTTGACGTTCTGCAGGACGAGCATGCGCTCCAAGCGTTCGCGCGGCAGACCTTGAATGTAAGTCCATTCCTTCGGGTTTGCCTGGATGTAGGCGTCGATTTTGGCGTTGATCTCCACGTTGTCGCGGAGTTTCGGCGACTCGCCAGCCGCTTCCGCGGAACCGGCGCCGTTGCCGTTGATATTCTTATCGGTTCTTTTCAGGCTCATATTCTTATTAGTGTGCTGCGGTAGTTGTTTGATGAAGAGCTTCGATGATCTCGCCGCAGTAGAGATCAACTAGCTCGAAGGCGTCTTGGTATTCCGCGGCCAAGCTCATAAGGAACTCAGGACCGGGAGAAGCGCCGAGCTTCCGCTCGACTTCCTCACTGGCTTCTGAGTATCGCGAGACGGTATTTGGCGAAACGGTCAGGATGACGGGTTGGCTGTCGTTTTTCATAGGTTCGAAGCTTTGCTGGCTTACCATTTGTCCTCCGAGAGTGAAGGCTGTTGCGACGCAGATGACTTGTAATCTTGAGTGCGCGTATCGAGTGCGTCCAAGCGTTGCCGCAAAGCAGTCAGATCGCGTTTTAGTTCGATGTTCTGCTTGGCGATTTCCTCGGTTTGTCCGACAGCCTTGCTGAGTTCAGTGAGTCGTTGGTTCAGGGTCGCTGTTTGCTCGGTAAACTCACGCGTCGCGTCGCGTTGCTTGTTTACTTCGGCAACTACCGCATCATTCGCAGAGGCAGTCGGCCCAACGACTTCTTCATTCTTAGCCAGCGCCGCATCGTTTCGAGGACGAAGATCCCATCTCGCGGTCTCGTCGATCCGATAAACAGGGTGCCCTTCGTGCATGACGAGCGGATCACGGGTATCGACGTACCGGCCGAAGCGATACTCGCTCAATTGATCAGGAGTTCGTAACCCATCTGAGCTTATCGGTCGTCCAACTGGCACAGCGCGAGCGACCGTGACCTTCTTCGACGTGTGCGAGGCGCAGGCTGAGAGGAGAACGAGTGGAAGTAAGAGAAGGCATTTCATTGTATAGGACTTGGTAAAGGAGGTGAATCGAAGTACGCAGAAGTAGGTGTATGGATGGGAGACGGTGAAGGCGTCACGGTTGGTTCGGCTGATTGAAGCGATGCGGTTCGGGTCCCGCCGACCTTGGCGTCGTCTTCGTCGATGGTTTGGGTGACGTAGAGGTAAAATTGTTTGCCTGCTGGAACTCGCACATAGAAACCATCACGCTCGATCGTTTGCAGAATCTGCTGCGCGTAACGATCGAGAACACTTTGAGCGCCTAGCAGCGGCGCATTCTGCAAGCTTGGCAAAGCGTAGGTGCCGAAGGGAGATACCTGTTTCTCGGTGAAAGCCGCGGCGGCACCGCTGAGTAGGGTAGCAACGTAGAGCTTTACTTCAGCTAGGTTGTCGGTCTTGAGAAGTTTGCCGCGGAGGCCCGCACTGCCATCGGTGATTCCCCAGTCTACAGTGTCTGGATCACACTCATGGTCCAGCGCGAGACCGGAAACGTTTAGCTCTTGCCCTGTTTGCCAAACGAGAGTCCAGCGACCATTGCTCGCGATGCGCTCGCGTGCGCGATCGACTTTTGCCGAGCCGTGCACTTCGGTGCCCGCGGGAATGATTAGCTGTCCGTGATGGAAGATGTCTTCCGTCACCAAGCCAACTATCGGTGTTTGAATAGAAGATGAATCGACTGTGATAACCAGTTCACACGGAATCAATCGTCCGAACGGCGCGAAGTCCTCGCTCAGCTTCTTGCTCTCCTTTGTGGGAGCCACGGACGTCTCTGCAACCAGACTTAGGACTGGAAGTGGCGGCGGCGTGGCGGATTTGGTGGGCGGTGGAGTTGCCGGCGCTTCGGCTTCTGCATTTCGTATATCGAAAGGAACCATGTCGCGCTTTACTGTTTGAGGCAATTGCGAAGCAGTCCCGGCAGACTTGGCGGAGGTCCTTTTCGGGAGCAACGACAGCTGTCCGTGAGTTGGCCGGCGGCTGTTGACCAGCATCAGAACAATGACGAGTCCCAGAAGAAAGAGCGTCAGTGCTCCGGTAGGCGAACGGAAGAAATTGAGGAAATGGCGCGGATTCATTGTGGTAATGGGGCGGGTTCGATGTCCTTCGAGTCGGGCTGAGCGGGTGCGATTGCGGAATCGCGGCGCGAAAGCACGAACGTGAAATCGTTCTTGAGTGAGAGATTGTTAGGACCCGCGGCTCCGCCACTAATGGCGACGTAACCGATGGTCGATTCATGCGGCGGCAACCCGCTTACGAGATCAGTTACTGATGGAGTAAAGACGCGCCCGCCGACATGGACTTCCAGCTTCTCTGGTGTGTAATCTAGCGGGTTGTCGGACTTGTTCGCGATGGTGACGTGAAAGACCAGTGTGTCTTCATCTGTGAATCGGAATGCTTCCGTAAGTCTTACTTCATAGTCGCCGCAATCGCTGAGCTGCGGCTTTTCGCGCAGGTCGCGATATTCCGCGTCGGCGACCTCCTCCGGTGCGTGCGCTTGTAATAAGGCGAATGCTTTCGCTTTGTCGATTAATCCTAGGAGTCGCGGAGGCGTTAGCTGTACCGGCGGCTGACTACTCTTGTCCGGTTTGCTTCGAAGCATGACCGAGTACCACGGCTCAACGCTCTCGTGTAACTCAAATGCGTAAGTGCGATTATTCCAACGCACGTTTAGATTGGTTGTCGCGTCCTTCGCCAAGGCGCGCAACGACAGGTAAGCGGTGCCTTTCGTGTGAGCGATTTGGAAGGCGCCTGGCGTCTTCCCATCCGAAGTGATGAGCGCTCCGTCGATTGCCGCGATAGGTGACGGGAAGCTAATCGTTGTTACTCGCGCTTCCGAAATCGGAACGGTGTAAACCGTGTGATCGTCGAGCGTGAAGTCCTGCACGCGCGGATCGGCCGCATGTGCGCGCGCCAAGTGTAATGAGAGAGCGAGTAGGATGAACTTAGTGAGTAGTTTCATATTTGAAGTCTTCGATGGCAGTTGGGAAGCGGCCGTTCTCCACCATGTTCGGGTTACGGCGCATTTTAAGTTTGAGGGTGAACGGCACCGCTTCGGTAAAGGCGCGTTCTTGAAAAATCCCGCTGCGAATGAGCTGTCCGCTGACTTGCGTTAACACCGCGTCGCTGCGCGTTTGAAGAAATTCAATCTTACCGACCTCTACCTTTTGATGAAGCTGCTTCGCCTTGAACTCTGCTTCTTCGGTTGACCATTGCGCGTGCGCCTTTACTTGCGCTTGTTTAAGGAACATCTGCTTGAGCAATTCGGGATGATCGAAGCCTTTTGGATTGCGCTCGAGGAATGCGACCGCTGCCGAGGTGCTCTGCTCGGCATGAAGTTCACGCGCTTCTTGAAATTGAAGCAGCGGCGAGACGAAGAACGTTCCGGCCGGATCGACGATTACTACCCGCTCTCTTTCTTTAAGCGTTGTCGCTAGTTGGATGCGTTCAACGGCACTGCCGACTAACACGGCGATTACGACAAGAAACCAAAAGCGAGCCAGCCGGTCTTTATCGATGAACACGCGCAGAGGGTTCTCGCGCTGTTTGCGAACGACCGGCGGTCGTTGCGGCGGGGTAGTCGCGTTTAGTTCGGGCGATGTCGTTTCCATGATCAGGTTCGTAAGTGTTGAAGAAGAAGTTCACGTACCGCTGCATCGCCGGTGGGATCGTTCTTTTTCGGTCGGCGCGGACGACGGGGAGCCGAGCGGCTTCCGGCCATCGACCCGACGAGATTGCCTAAGGGCGAATAAGAACTTCCGCTGATGGAAGATTCGGCCGCTCCCAGTGTGGCTGCGGTTGCGCCTCCGGCAACGCCCGCAATCATACCGCCAATGCCGCCGCCCGCACCAAAAGCAGCGGCAGCTCCGACGCCAGCCGTCGCGCCCGCGACACCAGCGGTAAAGACGGTCGCCGCCAGCGCCTGGCCCGACTTGCGTCCCGGTCGCGATCGCCTTCTGAATGATAATCGGCGCGGCGATCGTGCTGGAGATAAGCCAGATCGCCAGCGCTGCCAGACCTAGCAAGTTTTGCAATCCGTAACCAGCCCCTCCACCTAATCCACCTGAAGCAAGGAAGCTTTGATCAGTCATGAAGCCGATCAGCCCTGAGGTGAGAAGCGAGGCCGCGCCCCATCCAATTGGCCAGCAGAGAACGCCGGCGTAACCGAGTAGAAAACCTACGCCGATGGAATGCAGCGTCCGCACCGCGAGAAATCCAATGAAGATCGGCGCGAGCGCGAAACCGACGTAGAGAATGAACTTCTGGACTAGGTATGCGTAGAACACGATCACGCTCGCGAGCAATCCGAGCAGATACATGGCGCCGGAAATAACCGCCTCGAACACCGCCTGCCCGTTGAGCACGTTCCACCACGATTTCGATCCGGAGCTGGAGCCCGTCGTGTCTTTGCTTATGACCAGGGCCTTTTGGTACTGATCGTAAACGGCAGCAGGATCTGCGTGCAGCGTCTCTCTCACTGTCGTGTCAACGGTCGCCGCGATTTGATCTCCCCAAGTCGGCAAGTAAGCCAGCACCGCAGCAAAGGCCAGGGTGCGACCAACCGTGCGCAGATAGGCTCCCGGGCTGCGTTGACCGGTAACGGTCGATGAGACGATTCCAACTACCAACAGAACGAATGCGATCGGCGTCAATACATGGTTCATCTCCGCGCATTGATTAAGGAAGTTCGGGAATAAGGTATTGAAGTCGTTCATGTCTCGTTAGGCCTTGCTCGTACAGCCTCTGTTACTGACGGCCATTAGGGAAAACTGGTGGTGTCGTTTCCAATCGGAAAACCTCTCCGTAGCGACGAGAGCTTTCCTCCAACTGCGCTTGTCGTTCTTCGCGGAGAGCTTCTTCCTGACGTTCGCGGTCCGCGCGATTCTCCGCGTCCTGCGTCGCGACCTGCGCCGCGGCGTGGTCGATCTCGCGATCTACCGTGCCGAGTTCGGCGTTATAGCCGACAAGGACGCCGGTTAACTTCTGAGTCTCGGCATCTGTTGTAGAAGCTTGTAGCTGCCGAGTTGTCGCCGCGATTTGGCCGCGCAGAGTTGCGCGCCGAGAAAGCACGTCATCGTTGACCGCTTGAAAGTTTCGCGAGCTATCCTGAATCGCGCCGTATTTCCGATATAGATCTTCCACACGCGGGATCGTTGCTCCACCTGGCGTGGTGAATGTTGTACCTAAGCTCGCGTAGATACCGTTGCCGTTGTATGCCAACGCTTGAATGCCATTGGTCGTGCGTTGCAAGTGGCCGATTGTTTGACTGATACCGCCGCGTTGCAGGCTGGTAACTAGTTGGTCTGCACCGACGATGTGAAGGAGTTGCTCTGGATTACCGAATGCCTTCACATACGCTTCAGTTTGCTGAAGCTGCTGTGTCATTGTCGTGATTTGCTTGAGCTGGTTGTTGACCATTTCGACGTACTTCGCGAGGTCCACGATGTGATTCGCTTGGTTGTTAGCGATAGATGTTGGGTCGATGACAACCACCTGTGCATGCGTGGTTGATGCGCCGATAAGGAGCGAGATGAGTGCGACGATGGATTTCATGAAAATGCTTGCGTTATTCCTGGATGCGGATGGTTGCAGTGCTGGGCGCGAGAATGACGCCGTTTTCCTGACGTTCCGGCAGGGGCACATCGAGTAACCGGACATGAGTCCGGTCGTCGAGTTGCGGACCAAGCCGCTGCCGGTCGATAAGTTCATGAAACTGCTGTTTCGCTGAATCGCTCCGTGCCTTTTCATAACCGGCATCGTATGACTTCTGTGCATTGGCGTTGCTCCCAGCTTGGAGCGACTCGCTCAAAAGCACGCCGGCGCCCGCACCAGCCGCCGAAATCAACGGATCACCGTGACTAAGTTTATTTCCGATCAATGCACCGCCGGCCGCGCCGACGGTATCGCCGATCATGCGCGTAGGACTAACGCCCGCGCAGCCCATGAGCAGAGCGCCCACGAGAAGTGAGAGAAGAGAGGTCGCGTTTTTCATTACCCGACCAGTAATAACGGATCAGCCGGAGAGGACTGCTCTGCCACTAGAGCGACCTGACTTTAGGAAATGGCCTTGAGATGAATCGAAGGCACTGTCCACTCACTGCGTGGACTGTTTTTGTTTGTCCGGAGAGACATCAGCGAATTCACCATGTTGAACCGCTTCGCTCTGCTAAAGCTGGTTTGAACTCGCGTGCTATTTGTGCACCCGTGCGTGCACTATCTGCGTTGCGTTACTACTGCTGCCGCCGAGTATTTCAGATGAGGGGATGTTGTAGGCGGTGCCGCAGATCGGATTTTGGATGTCGGAGTGAGGAGGACCTCGAGGTTAACTTTTAGCGGATTGTTGAGCCGGTGTTCAACGCCAAGCGCTTCCGCGTCTCTTCAATCTCGTTAGCCAGCGTCTTCTCCTTTGGTAGGGCGGTAAGATATTCGCGTGCGACGACTTTGTTAGGCAGCCCTTCCAGGGCGTAGCGCGCAACCGCATCATCCTTCTGCGCGCAAAGTATCAATCCTACCGGAGGATTTTCCCCTTCCTTGGTCCAATGCTCGCGCGCGTAGTTAAGATAAAGATGCATCTGGCCTGCATCGGCGTGAGTGAACCGGCCAAGCTTGAGATCAATCACAATCAGGCAGCGCAGTTTGCGATGAAAGAAGAGCAAATCTACGCGGTACCATTCATCTCCGAGTCGCAGGCGGCGCTGCCGGGCGACGAAAGCGAAGTCACCGCCGAGTTCCATAAGGAAGGTTTCGAGATGATGAATGAGCGCGTGTTCCAGATCGGATTCCGAGTACTCATCTTTCAATCCAAGGAATTCGAGAATGAACGGGTCTTTGATTTCTTCGTCAGCGCTTACTGCTTCTCTCGTCTCGGCCTTGCCAGCTTTGTCCAGCATCGCGACCTTGTTGCGCGAGAGCGCGGTTCGTTCGTAAAACTGACTTGAAATTTGGCGGTCGAGCTGGCGCACCGACCAGCCACAGCGCAGCGCTTCAGTCTGGTAAAAGCTTCTCGCTTCCTCATTGCGCAAGGCAAGCAGCCGGACGTAGGCGGACCACGGCAATGGAAAGTGGCTGGCGATCCCGCGTAAATGTGAGATCGGCGAATCCGGTTCGGATACTTCGGACGCTGTCTGAAAAATGTTTGTGGCCGCCGGCGTGCGACTCCCAGTCACGGATTTTTCAGACGCCGTCTGAAATATCTTATCCTCCGGCCAGGTGAGAAAGAACTTCCGCATTTGACTGAGGTTGACTGCTCCAAAGCCTCTCCCGAATTGTGCCGTTAAATCCACAGCCAGCTTCTTGAGCAGAGCTTCGCCGTATTCCGCTCTGCGTTTTCCACCTTGCTCGAATTCGACGATCCGCCGTCCAATCTCCCAATAGGTCGCCGTCATGATGGTATTGACCGAACGCGCCGAAAGCCGGCGAGCGCTTTCCAACAACTCCACTAAACTGGAGAGAATCACGTCATAGCCAGCGTGCTTCGAAACGAGTGCTCCAGACGCCTCGTTTTTGTTTCGTGTTACCTGCTTGGTCGATTTCGCCATGTTGCTTAGCCTACCGGAACGGACCTGTTGACGCGAGTTCCTCGTCTGGACGGAATCGCCCGACAGCGTCGGTCGTTTCTCAGATGGCAATTTGGATGAACAAACTTCCCCCTATGCCTGGTGCTCAAATGTTGCCGTCTCAATCGCGGAAATCACGTCGTCGGTTCCGCGAAGCCGCGTTGCACGTTCATCGAACTGCGCGCCGCTACTGCCGCTGACGTAGAGCATCTCGGGTGAAGTCACGTTGAGCGCGGTGCCGCAGATCGGATTCTGCGCGTCTGAATGCAAGTATGTGAACGCGGCGAATTTTTCGCCCGATTGTTGATCCGGCAGCGGATAGGAAAGGATCGCATGTTTTGTGAGTTCCGTTAGGCCGATATCAGTTGCCATGTCGTCGAGGTCAGCGCGATCATTCTGCCGCATGAGGAAGAATTGACGCGAGTTGCCAAATACCGCGGAGCGAATGCGGCTCTCTTTGAACCGGCCGTATTGCTGAACTATCGAGATGTTCCAGCAATTAAATTTTCGCATCTGCGCATAGCTCTCCTTCACGATTTGTTCGCCTCCTGGGATGTCTAGGAGTCGCGCCACTTCTTCATAGACGTTCCGTTTCCGCAGGCGGCGCGGCATCGTGATGATGTGTTGTCGCGTGTAGTTCGTAATGAGAAATCCGGCGACGGAACGCAGAAGTTTCGCGGCTTCGGGAATGTAGCCGAGTTCGAAGTGCGCGATCTTGCCGGTAAGCGAGATGTTGCTCGCGCCGTCGAGGAGGCAGCCGTAGTTGCCGTCGGCGCACCAGGGCAACAAACGTGTTGCGAGATCGCCGGCCGCAGGATCGGAAGCATCGAGTTGGAGTAGCTCCTGGAGCATGCGATGCGTGGGGTATTCCGACGGAGTGAAACAAGCGAAGGCGAGATTGCGAACTTCGCGACGGGTATTCGGCTCTTTCAGAAAGCGGAGCGCTTCCTCCTCAGTCACTTTGGCAAGCTGCTCGTTAGGCGAATCGTTGTCGATTCGCTGGCGGTCGCGGAAATCGACGAATACATCGAGTGTCGTCGAACCAGGTCGTGCGCGTTTCAGTCTTGAAAGGACGCACGCGTGACGAGCGACGTGCAGGATCTGATCGTCATTGCGCCGAACCCATTCCTCGAACACGTCGTCGTAGAGCAGCATGATGTACTTCGCGATCTGCGCTTCGCGCGAAAGCTGTTTGTCTTCATCGCTGCTGACGCCGGCGATTTTGGCCACGAGCGCCATTGCCGACGCCAGATGCTCGGCCGTAAGAGGTAGCCCATGTGTGTCGAGATAGTTGATTGTTAGGTCGCCGTCCGGCTGGATGATGATCGGCCGCGCGGTCGGTTCGACTGTGCGCGTGTAAATCTCATACGAGAGTCCTTCCTCGATGATGACGGTGTAATCGTAGAACGCTTCGGTTTGCGAAAGGAGATCGCAAACTGTCACGCTCTTGCCCGCGCCGCTCATGCCGAGCAAGACCGCGTGCTGCGGCGTTTCGTTTCCTTCCGAACCGGAGAAGGTCGTTACACCTACCAGGTTGCGCTGATTGCCTTCGTAGAGCGCTTCAGCTTCCGGGAGATGGCCAGTAAACGTCGCGCTGAAAGGCAAAACGTCCGCCAGATAGCGCGTTTCCGCGTAGAGCTTCCGGTGCGTATAGCGACCCCAAGGACAACCGGGCCAACTTTGGAAGAACAGCTTTTTCGCCGTCGTTGGCAGCGCACAGACCAAATATTGCGCGCCATTCATTCCATTGACCGCGTTCTTGATCGCCGCGGTTTTCGCCGCGAGCCCTTCGCGCGTCTCGTCCCATGCGCGAATGATGTACTCGACGTCGAACGGCAGCGTGTGTCCCTGCATCAACGCGGCGATCTTCTTCTGCTTCTTCTCCATCGCGGTGAGGAGGGAGAGACGTTTCTCGCTCGCGAAATCGCCGGCCAAACGATCGTGCGCTTTCTCTTCGCGATTGATTTCTTTCCGCGCCGAAAGCGACTCGATGTTGACCGTTATATTGTAATCCAGCAGCGGCAGACCTGTCAGTCGCTGCACTAATCCCGGATGCGTGGCTCGCGGCCAACGGCTCACCACCAGCACCGAATGATAATAGCCATCCATCCAAAAACCGGATGCTTCGCTCAGTCCCTGCGCTTCGCTGTGCCAGCAATTTTCCTGAATGGAAAGCTGTGAATCGAAGGTTTCGATCGGGTCATATTCAAAGCGCGAGCCGAGAGATGGATTGAGAAACCGGGTGCAATGCCGGTAATGATCGGCATCGCTCATCGGGACGATGCGTGCGGCGGGGAAGACATTGGCGAGCAATTGCTGGAGCTGCTCAAACTCCGTCGTCATTTCCTGGAGCAGGGCATCGTAGTGCGCCTGTTGGCGCGGGCTGGTCGCCATGACAGCGGGAGATGTTTCGATCTTTCGCGAAAAGAAAAGCACCAGCCGCTGACGGCGGAGTCGGCGATCCAGCATCGCCTGCCAGTAACGAGCAAAACGCTCGTTGCGACAGCGCCGCGTCCAGACATTCGTCGCGCGTTCTGTCTGCTCGCGGTAGCGCAGGAGATCCGCGCGATAATCCGAGTCGCAGAACCATTGCACTTGCAGGCGCAGCCTGTCGTGCAGACAAGCGAGCAAGAGTCCGAGCTGATCCTGAAGTGCGTTCAGATGTTCCGGCGCGGCAGAACTCAGGTCAGCCGGCTCGATGAGGAAACCTTTCGAGACGTGACAGCCTTTGCGTAGACCGTGGAAGACGAGGAGATCGCGAACGAAATAACCGTTGGGAGCAGATTCAAACATGTTTGGTGGAAGCGGAGGTTGCCCGCGCGGTGACGCGCGGAGATTCGGGACCGAAACCGGGGCCTCTCAGCCACAGCTCAAAGAGATCAAGGTCGTAGCCGGATGGTTTGCCTTGCCGAAAGGCAAGTGCGTAGAGGAGCGCCAGGCCTAACGGGATCAAGGCGGGAATGAGCGCTGTGAGGAAACTCCAGCGCCAGACGCTGAAGAGCAGAAGCAGCGTCATCACCCCTGCGAATGCTCCGCCGGCCACGAACCAGAAGAGGTTTCCTTCCAGTCCCCACGTCTTGCCGGCGGAGTCATCCGCGCTGTTTGTTTCCGTGAAACGCAGCTCGTATTTCGAAGCGGTGCTCATTGAAATGGACCGACATCAACCGTGGAGCTGTCGATCCCGAAAGCGGTGAAGAGCGCTTTCACGTTACCGGCGCGCCGGCAATGATCAGGCCGCCGATGATCGAGAGCTTGCCGGCATCGGTGTCACCGCGCCGAATAGCAAAGCCGCCGCCGATCACGCAGATGGTGCCGAAGATGAAGCCGATGAGCATCACGATGCCGAGCGCTTTGCTCGCGCCGCCGGCGAGGTCGCCAGTCGTTTGCGCAAGTATGGGCAGGAAGTTGACCGCAAGAAGTTTGGTTTTCATGTGGCGCCAGTTGTAGCTCGCTCGGAAAGGCATGCTGCTCCGGCGCCGGAGCGACCTTGCAGGAAGCGCGCTGTCAGAGTGAAGCGGATGAATGCTCTCTCGATTGCACCTGACCGGCTCGAACACCTCCGCCATCTCGACGGGTATCTGCACGAACAGATTCACGGGCAGGACCACGTCATCCCGCGTGTCGTTTCCCTCCTTCACCGTGGTGAGCTCGGCCTAACGACTGTCACTCGGCCACGCGGAAGTTTTCTCTTCCTTGGCCCGACCGGCGTTGGCAAAACGGAAATGTCGATTGCGTTTACCCGCCATCTGTTCGGCGACGAGAAGCTTTTCCGCTTCGATATGTCGGAGTATCAAACGCAGGAAAGCCTGGGAGTCTTGTTAGGCGCGAGAATTGGTGAAATCGGACTATTGGGACTGGCTCGCAAAAAGTCCGCGACCGGGACGTTTCTCTTCGATGAAATCGAGAAGGCGCATCCGCGCGTGCTCGATCTCTTCCTGCAAATTTTGGACGCCGCGCGGGTCACGATGGCGAGCGGCGAAACGCTCGACTTCAGCGGTTTCTACATCGTCTTCACCTCGAACATTGCCGCAGCGGAAATTCTGAACCTTCAGCATTCATCTTTCACGACCATGGAACGCCACGTCCTGGCGAAGGCACAACAAACGCTGCGACCAGAGCTGTTCGCGCGCATCACGGAGAAGCTCGTCTTCAATCGACTGGGTTACGACGTACAAATGGAAATCGCGCGCTTACACATCGCGCGCGAACTTTCGTTTCTCCGCAACAAAGGCTTCGATCTTACGCTCGGTCATTCCGCTGTTTCATTTCTCATGCAACGCGGTTTTCATCCGCGCCTGGGCGCGCGTCCGTTGCGCGATACGATCGAGAAATATCTGCGTGGCGCAGTCGCCAATGCGATGCTGGCGGACGCTGGCTCGCATGCTTTCGAAGTGATCGTTTGCGAAGGCGAACTCGTGTTACGAACCGAGTAGTCATCAATGGGCTGGAGCAAGTGATTGCCTTCCACCTTCCCGATCGCCTCGCAAATTCCCCCGCGTGAATCGATAACGACCGCCTTTGGGCGAGCGAGCACAGTCACAGGTGGAGCGCAGGCACGAGCAATACCTTGACGGCGCGCAGCGAGCCATACAATCGAGAACGAGTCACGCGTGGCTTTGCGTTGTCCCTGCGATGAGCCATCTCGTGATGATCGGCGCACCCGCAGCGGCCGCGGCCGGCTTCCGTAGGGGATCAGGGTCGGAAAGCTGCGAGCGGCGCGAGGACGGCGCAGATGATCACCTAACCGGAGCAATCGGCAAATTTGGGGTCTGTGCTGGGGAGTCTCGGCGGAAGGACAGTCCCCCGCGGCGCAGCCGCATCAGGAGGGATTAGGGGAACCTGGGTTTCCGGAGAAGGATTGCTCGCGGAGGGATGTTTCGCGCGCCGCAGTGATCGCGAATTGACGGAATAGACCGGAGCGACGGGGAGTCGAAGGGAGACAATTCGTGATGACTGCATCTCCGGAAGGGGGAGCAAAGTCTTTGAGCTTTCGGAGGGAGGAGCCGCAGCAGCGGAAGGCCGGAAGGAGAAAGGTCCATGTCTTTGCGACAGGGGCAAGCGTGTGGCCGCTTCACGTTCGCGATGAGGTCTTCGCCGCGACGAACTTCAGCGTCTTTCGAAACGGAAAGAGACGCTCTCTTTGATCAACCCGGATTGCCTTCGCGCAAATGCCAGATCATGCGCCAGAGCCGGTCGGTTTCTCCGCGCTCGATCACCTGCAATGGCGTTGAACCGTCGAACGCCGGGTTCGATTGCTGCAACCATGGGCCGATCGCTTTGGCTTTGATAAGTTCCGCGAGCGCGTCGAAAAGCCGGGTGACCTCCCTGATCTTCTGCACGCTAGAACGCTGCGGCGGCGTGCCGGCATTCCAGTACGATACTGTCCTGGGTGAAGCGCCCGTGACGCGGCTGACCGCTTCGTTCGACAGGTTGTACTTTCGCGAAAGCTTCCGCACGTCCCCAATTTCACTCGCAGCAGGTGAAACCTTGGCTACTAAAATGCCGTTCGTTCCGTGAACGCCGGAACTCTTCGTTATTGTTCCCGCTGCACTGGCGGCAGCGCCGGACTTCTTCGCTGATTTCATCTCCATATTATTGCATGCAATGTTGCATCTGTCACGCCAGATACTTGCTCAGTTCTTCCTCCCCAAGCAGTCGCATCGTATCGGATGCTCGCAGTCGATCGCGGAATACGACCAGGTTAATTCCATCGGGGACGCGCGCGGAGGGACAGATGAGCCCGACGGCGCCGGAATTTCTCGCCGCTCGGCCAAACGCCTGGCAAAGCGTCTCGAATCCACCGTCGTTAATTCGCGAAAAGTTCTCCTTCATCCAATCCGATGCTTTCAGCCAGGAAGGCAGATTGCCCTGCGTAAGATCGATTGCCCGCGAGAGATTCCACTCGATTCCGCAGGTCACGCGCGGCTTTAGCTCCTCGGGCGCCAACATGTAATCAGCGGCCAATTGAAACGCTTCCTCGACCGCGGTGCCAGGTCGCGTGCTCGAATAAATCACCGGAAAACTCCCGGGAGCATTCCACCGACCGCCGAATTTCAAACTGCCGGCGCCACTCAAAATTTGCTCGTGAGAAGCGTGCTCCAACTCGACCGAACGGAAGGTGACGCCCGCCCATGGCGCCGGACTCGGAGACATCTTGCGAATCCGAGAAAGAAACTCCGCGTAGCGAGGATTTGGCCGGACATTCATTGCGATGCGATTTCCTGATGACCTGCCGTGAGGCTGCGGCATTAGTCAACGCTACGCTGTTGATCGATCAGAAATGCTCTCGTGATGGCGCGGCGGAAGGCCCGGAGCGACGTGGGGACTGCGCAGATGATCACACGGTCAAACCGCAAACCCGGAGTCTGTGATGGAGGAGTCCACGGCGGAAGCACAGTCTCCCCGCGCCGCAGCCGCACCAGGAGGATGTCGGGAACCTGGGTTTCCGAATGATGAAATCGCGACGGAACTTCGAGCTTCAGAAATCATTCAATTGGGTTCATCCGCCAGTCACCGAGACGCCGAGAAGCTCGACGCGCGGGATTGTCTCCGGCGGAAACTCTGTGCGACGGGAGGCCACCCAAAGGCGGATGGCTTCCTCGGAGCGCAGGACAACGTCCTCCGCGATCGTGATGTCGCTGCGCGGCGCGCGCTGGATCGGTAGACGTTGGGCGTCACGGGACGATTCTTCTGCGAGGTTCTGGCCGTTAAGCTTTACGCTTACAATGGTGGCACTCGCGCGTTGGTCCGCGCGATCCCATGTCACACGGTAACGCGCTTCAACAACCCCAGCCGGCTCGCCAGCAGCGGGAATGCAGGAGGCTTCACCATGGAATGGAGCGTTTTGTAGATACGCGAGCAGCGCGTCCACAAGCGGGTGGCCGATACCGAGCAGCTCACATTTTTTCGTTCGAGTCGCGAGTTCGCGATTGAAAGTCACCTTGCCATAGCGAGGTGTAACTTGTGGAAAGGCTTTCAAACAGTCTGGCGTTACTACCTGCCAGAACTCACCATCCAGTAACACGCTACCTCCCAGGCGGAGGATAGACTCACGGCACCAGATGCCAAGCTGTTCCAAATTGAAGCGACCCGCGATACGCTTGTAGTGCTCAAGGTTAAATTGTGTCAGATCCTGCGAGAGCTGCATGAGCGCGCCGCGAGCAAGCTGTGCTTGTTCCATCATCTCCTCGATCTGCCTTGCCGTGCGCTGGTAGTCGCGATCCACCAGCGCCTGTTTGAATAGCTGTTGATAGTTCGGATTTGACCCGAGAAAGCCTAGAATTTCAGTGCGGAAATCCTCGAGAGGTTCGCCGGTTTGCTGGTCGGTCTTGCCGATCGCTTGTGCGATGGCAACCAGTTTTTCGTTCAGCAAGCCATAGATGCGTTCTTCAACGGTGTCTTTGGCAACGAGGTTGTACACCTGCGACACCTCGCGCTGCCCGTAACGGTGGATGCGACCGATGCGCTGCTCGACAGCCATTGGGTTCCACGGAAGGTCGTAGTTAAACAACACCCGGGCGCATTGCAGATTGATGCCTTCTCCCCCGGCAGAGGTGCAGATCAGGAATTTCGCGCCGTCCTCATCCCAGAACCGCTCGGCCGCCTCAATCTTGTGCTCGAGTGGTCCGCCTT
Source organism: Chthoniobacterales bacterium (assembly GCA_036809705.1). Taxonomy (GTDB): domain Bacteria; phylum Verrucomicrobiota; class Verrucomicrobiia; order Chthoniobacterales; family UBA10450; genus AV69. The sequence goes on along the minus strand of DAIRIE010000008.1, from coordinate 7,129 downwards.
TAATCGTGGCGATTCGATCTTCGCCGAAGATCCGCGCAAGTTCGATGCGGAGAAACTCCAGCGTTTCCCGATACTGTGTGAAAATAATGAAGCGCTCGGCTTCGTTCTCCGCGCGTAGTTGCGAGACGACAGAAAGCAGGCGGTCAAATTTCCGGTCCGTGCCTTCTGGCACCAGACCGAGGAGTTCGCGAACCTTGGCCGCTTCGTCGGGGATTTCGACATCGCCATAGACGCCTTCGTCTCCTTCCTCATCCGAATCCAGCGCCCACTGCGTATCTTCGTCCATGTCGCTGAGCTTGCGAACCACACGCTGCCGAGCCAGCGCTATGTAGGCATCGGCGTCAGCGTCATCGATTGATGGGCCGACAGTCTGAAGGATCTCTCTCGCGAGCACACGCATCTCATCCTGTAGACGCACAATTTGGGCAGGCAATTCTGGAGCGAAATCCGCGCGTCGTTTCCGCTCGATGTCGATCTGCTGGCGGATGAGCAGCACGAGCAGCCGACGGCGGAGCGCCTGTTTGATGGCGCGCGGGCTGGACGACATCATCTTTTGAAATGCCGTCATTACAAAGCCAATCGCGCGTTGCGCCGTCGTCGTACGTCCTGAGCGGAACACCCCTGCGGCCTCGTAACCTGTACGAAGGTATTCAGTGAGTTGCTCGTAAAATCGCTGCTCACGCAGGGCCGGTTCGAAGCTCTCCGCATGGACTTGCCGTCGCACAAAAAGAGCTTTTCCGTGCGCATCTACCACCTCGCGTTTGGTGCGCCGTACCATAATGCGATTGAGCAGACTGCGGTGATTCAGCAAAGCTTCGGGCGAGTCGAAGAGGTGATCGTCGAGTAGGTTGATCAGAGACCAGAATTGAAAATTGTCGCCTTGGTGCGGCGTCGCAGACAGGAACATCAGGTCGCGGGTGTGACCGCGCAGCGATTCCATCAACCGATAATTCTGCGTCGTCTGCACCTTATTGCCGTAGCGCTTCCGGCTGACGTGGTGCGCCTCGTCCACGATAATCAGGTC
>DAIRIE010000008.1:0-6095 GCA_036809705.1 Chthoniobacterales bacterium | reverse complement strand
GAAGCGCGGAGCGTTCAGGACGCGTTCCATCCGAACCGGTCGCTTCAATGTGTCGATTGATGCGATAACGCGCGCGTGGGTCTCCCACTGCGTTGGGGCGTAATCGTTGAAGTCCATGCCGAGAATTTCGAACTCCATCCGGAAGCAGTCGCGCAGCTCATTCTGCCAGTTCTTAATCAGGCCAGCCGGTGCGAGGATGAGGACGCGCTGCGCTTCGCCTCGCGTAGATAGCTCGCGAATGATCATGCCGGTTTCGATGGTCTTGCCGAGACCGACTTCATCCGCGATGAGAAGTCGGCGGCGCAGCATTTTCACCACGTCGTGGGTGAGAAGGATTTGATGTGGCAGGAGCTGCGTGCGCGAGTTCGTTAGCTCACCACCGGTGTTGCCGAGCGCGAATTGCCAGGCAAGCTGCCGCAGCAGAAAATCGCGCGGATCATCGAACTTGCCTTCGCGCAACCGTTCCCACGGGGATTCAGCGCGTTCCAGCCGATGAAGTGGCAACGTTTCGAGACGCCGCGCGCCACGGCTTTCGAAAACAACATCCGCGAAGTTTTCGCCGCCATTTTCGCACACACGCAACACTTCGCCCACGCCCATTTCGTAGCGCCCGCTCACACGAACACGATCGTTCACCGTTAAGATTTCAGTCGCGGTACTCATGACAAGCTCTCCCCAAATTCGTAGGCAACGTGCAACCCAATTTCGCGAATCAATGGATTCGCGCCGAAGAGCCGCCAGAGAGGAATGCGCCTCCCCGTCGTCTGATGTGCGTAAAGCTTGTTGTCGGCGCCAAGCACGAGCTTTCGGCGAATAGGCACGTGGATCGTCTGCGTGTTTGAGACTTCATTCGCCACTGCATTCAACCGCCGCCGCACATCGCGGAGGAAGAGCCAGTCCTGGCTTTCGTTCACGTCCTCCTGGACATTCATTCGCTCAAGCAGATCGTCGAGACCATAGAGGCAAACACCCGTGGCGCGACCGAACGGAAACGGCATTTGTTCGAACTCGCGCAGGAGATCGAACAATCCAAGGCGTGTCGTGTGCGGTTTCAGTTTGCTTGGCTGAATGCCGCTCCAATCGCAGGCTTCTTCGGGAATGACGAGGTATCCGGGCATGACGCGCTTAGCCGGTTTGGGTAAAGAACTTCGCGAGCATCGCATCGCTGTAAAAAGGAAGCAGCTTCTCGCATGCTTTGGTCCAGCGTTTCGGATCGCGTTGCTGCAGGTATTCGAGCGCGGCTCGCAGCGCCTCGCGCTGACCGCGGAAACGTTCGACGAGATGGTCGAGCCGTTCGCCTTGCTCGGCATGGGCAATGAGAAAATGGAGCACATCCACGAGATTCGGTCCGTCGATCGCCGCCTCACCGTTGCCGGCGAAAAGGCCTAACTGCTCAACGCTCGGGCCGGTCTCGCGCAATGCCGAGCGCAGCGATTCGAGCCGTTCGAGCGGAGCGAGCACTTCGTAAGTGCGCCCGCCCTTTACTCGCCCCTTGCGCAGGATGGGCGGCTTGTGGCCGGTGAGGTCGCTCACCTCGAAGATACCGCGCGTTAGTTTACTGATGCTGTCCACGGAAACCTCACGCTTATCACAAAGCGCGACCAACCAGACCTGGCTGATTGCGTCGATCGTTTCAAGTTCCGCTGGAAGCGGCATCTCGCGCGAGACGACCTGCTCGACCATCACGCGGATGTCCTTGAGGGCGGCGCGCAGCGGAAACGGCTCGCCGTTCCAATCCAGAACCGCGCCATAATGGCGGGAATAAACTTCAAGGCACTTGCCGATAAGCACCATCCGCACGTCGGGCGGAGGAAGCGGCTGGCCGCCGTATCGCCCCTGTTCAATTCGAGTGATCTCGTCGCGGGCGCGCTGCCGCACGAGTTGGCGCAAGCCTGCCCAACTTCGCTTCGTCGCTACATCTTCGGCCCGGCGCTTCTTGCAAACGTGAATGAGATCGTAGGCGATCGCTTCGTTACCTTGAAGATGCATCGAACTCTCACTTTCACTATGCACTGGATAAATCGCTTCAATAACCAACCCGGCCTCGCATACTGCCCCCAATAGGTCGTTCCACTGCGTGTCGCCGCTGTGGTGGTAGGTGAAGACGACGAGCCCAACCTTAGCAATGTCGGAAGATCGGCGCAGTACATCGCTCAGGCCCACTTTGAACGATTCACCGTCCAAGCCGCGCGCGCGATTCTCGATGATCTCCTGAATCTTTGGGCACAGCTCTGGTTGAAAGGCTGCGTAGCGCTGCTTCAACAATAGCCTCAACCAAACGTAGAAAAAATCGGCCAACTCGCTGTAGTTCACATTCCCCGCATAGGGCGGGTCTGTGATGACGACTTCGACATTTACGCTCTCGAAAATTTCTTCGCGCGCATCACCGCATCGCAAGTCAAAGGCTTCCCCATTCTTTACCGGGTCACGGAAACCCTCCTGCAAGCCACCCGGCTGGCCGAAGTCATATGGGCGCAACGCGAACCGTTTGCCCGCAACAACCTTTCCGAAGTTCGAAATAAACGGGCCATAATTTGGAATAGCACCCCACACGTTGTTCTCGCATGTGGTCAGCTTGAGCTGGAAATCGTGGCGCGAGAAAATCCCACCGAACGGGCTACGCATGCCGCAGTTACTGCGGTAGCGGCAAAACAAATTGTTCGCCTCAAGAGTGCAAATCAGCGTGCCAAGAAGCTCTTCGCGCAACGGCTCATCTTCTTCTGCTCCGATTGCTGCGAGCAGCGTGCTGAGCGCCAAAAGCTGCCGTACGCAGAACATTTGATGCCAGTAGCGATAGTGGTGTTCGTGAAGGCGTGCCGTTTCTTGCCCCTTTTGGATCTTGCTCTTCGGCGAGGGCAGCAAAGCCTTGTTTTCTTCCCACGACTTCTCAGCTCGCGCGTACAGCGCCTGGTCGGCCGCTGCGTGGCGCGAGTAATACTTGCCACTCTGTTTCCAGATAAGATTGTGCGTCGGCGGGATGAAAGGACCGGTGTAGCGCGTACCGGAAGCCGACACGGCTTCATCTTCGTCGGCGGCCTCCGTGTCAGCGCTGTTGCGTTCGAAAAGTTCTCCGTCTGCCCCGCCAGAGCGCGCGGGGTCATGGGCCAGATCGCATCCGGGTGCATAAGCTTGTAAGCCGTAGGCGCTCATGGGCAGAAGCTGCTCCTCCGGTTGCGCTCGAACGGAGGCGATGATGGCGTCGTTATTCCCGCAGTGGGGGCAGACGTAGCGACCCTTCGTAGGTACATGGCTGCGCTGCGGGTCAAACGTGTGACCCGCGGGACTGGTGATAGCTGTCTCGGGCGGGAGCTCGCCACGCCACTGGAAGACTTCCTCGCTCCGCGGGCAGAGCAGGACGGTAAGCGGCACTTTCTTGCGCTGCGTTTTGCGCTTCTTGCGCGTCGTCGCGTCCTGCATGTAGGCAATTACCTTCACGGACTTGTAGCAGTGCGGGCAGCAAACTTCGCCGCGCTCCAGCATACCGGAGCGCACGGCGGCCTGCGTCCCGTCGCTCTCGCCCTGCGCGACGTAGAGACCGCCCTCCGGATGTGCATAGGTCCACCGGGCGCTGCCCTTTCCATTCGAATTGCGTGGGCTGTGCAGCATGAGACGCGGGTCGGCAATCAGCGCCGCCGGTTCGATCTCCCAATCGAATTTCTTTCCGCACTTCGGGCACTCGCAATCCGGGTAGTAGCGAATACTCGGGCTCTTTGCCGCGACGACGTAATCCGAGAATAGCGGCACCTGCTTGCCGCACTTCGCGCCAGTGCAGATCGCAGACTTCACCCAAAACGTGTAGATCACATCCGAGTCTCCGAGCTTCTCGGAGTCAGGCGCAGTATAAGGAGCAGTGGTCTTGTAGAGGCCGAGCAGCGTATCGCGCAATGGCTTGCCGGACCACGGGACGGTTCGGTTTGCTAACCGGTCGAACGCAACTTCAAGCGCGGCGAGGTCCACCGGCTCGACCTCGGTTTTCACGATGAACCATGCGACTGGGTTCAAGTCTACGCCGACGACTTTGCATCCGAGCCGCAGCGCCTCCACAACCGTCGTCCCGCCGCCCATAAACGGATCGAGCACGACCTTGCCGTTTGTGTCCGCGTCATTTGCGTGGTCGCGATAAAATTCCGCCATGATGTCCGTGCCCGCCGGCTTGAGCGCTCCGAGCAGGATGGCGCGAAAGACACACGACGCCCGCCGCGCGAACCATTTATGCATCTGGTAAATTGGCTTGAACGAATTCCGCTCCGGCACCGCGAGTCGATTGATCTCGACGATGGGAAAGTCTTCTTCGATGGCGCGTTTCATAGACCCAGAGTTCGAGCTTCCTGACCGTTCGAGCGAAACCGGCGATTCCTCGCGTTAAGGCTGATCACAACGTTGTGGTATTCGGCACGAGCCTTTTCGAAGAAGGTGGAGTCTTCTTCGAAGCTCGTTACCAACCAATCGAGAAAAGCGTCGCTGTATTGCGCAGAGCTAAATTTCCCTTGGTAGAAAAACTCTGGGCGCTCATCGGTCTCATGAGTTCGCCGCACGGAAAGAACATCGTGAGTATTGACGCAGGCGCGGCCGCCAAGACGTGAATTTACGATCCGCACGACATCGCACTGCCGGTAAGGATGAGTCTTATCTGGATGTAATGTGATGCACGGCGTCGCCTCGGGGTCGGCGACGACACGTACCTTCTTCTCTTCGCCTTTTTGTTCGGTAGTTCCTGACGCAACGACACGGAACTCCGATCCTGCTGGAGCTTCCACGACTTGCCGGATACCAACCAGCCACGATTCCCGTATGGCCGCGATTCGCCGTTCGAGAAATTGCCGAAGGTCGTCGCTCGTACCGGGTTCACTTTTGGCACCGTGGCGGAAGTAGATTGTTCCAGTGCGAAATGCGAAACGCTCATGCCCGGCTGCGTTGGCGTATTGACCGTCGGCTATGAAAACGAGCGGCACCTCAACCGGGCCAATGTAAAGGCCAGCGATGGGACAATTTTCGTGCGTGCATTCAAAGAGAGCGAGATCGCTGACGTTAGTGCCTGTATATTTGCGCAGTTTATCGCCGACGCGCGCGACATCGAAGTCGAGGATGCCTCGGCAATCAACGCCCGTGGGTTTACCGTCGTTGTCAACGCCGAAGAGCAACGCACCACTGCCGGAATTTGCGAAAGCCGCAAGGTCTTTGAGCACCTCGATCCATTCTCCCTTGTTCGCCGGATCAAATGAGCCTTTGAAATCCACCGCCGTGGACTCAGTACGCGATTCGAGCGCGGCAATGACGAAGTCGTGGGTAGTGGTCATATCACAAGATCCTCCGGCTTATAGACGATGGCCCCTTGGATGAGGTCGAAGTTCGTGTCGGCGGTGGCGATCTCGTTGACGCCGAGTCGGCGGGCGACAGCAAGGTTAAGCGCGTCGTTAGTCAGGAGGCTGTGCTGCTTTTGCAACTCGAGCGCCACGAAGAAATCCTCAGGGCGAACAGTTTCGACCTGCAAGCCGCCACCGAGGAGGTTGCGTACTTCATCTGCATACGCGGTGAGCTGTGGGATCAGCTTGCGATTTTGCGCGAGTGCGCGCGCCGGATTCGAACCAATCAGTTGGCGAGACTGCGCTTCGTGCATCATTCGCCGGTGCCCCACCTCGGCGACAACCGAAGTGGTGATCCAACCTTCGATCGCACCGGAGTCGCAGCGGGTAAGAAAGCTGCGGCACCGCACTGACTTTCGGCCGAGTGCGTAAATGATGATATTGGCATCCACGAAAACCCGGCTGCCGTTGAGAATGTCGTCGAGGTTCATTGATCCCAGAAATCAGCCTCCATGGTCTCGCGGAATTGTTCGTCGCTGATGTTCATCGGCGGAGATTCCAGCAGACGCGCAAGGCCAGATTTTCTTCCTCGTGGCTGCGTTTGGCGCTGGAGATAGTCGGCGACGGCGGTTTGAATCACTTCGCCGATGGCGCGCTTTTCTTTCGCTGCGGCGACTTTGAGGTCTTGAAAGACTTCTTCTTCGAGCTGGGTGCCGATTTTGATTTTCATGGTGTTAGTTGCGTTCAAGTTCGAGCCACGGGACGAGGACCTCCATGAGCGAGAAGCCACCG
>DAIRIE010000007.1:15267-25461 GCA_036809705.1 Chthoniobacterales bacterium | reverse complement strand
ACTTCTTCAAATCGGCCGCGTCGTGCAGATCGACTACGGGTCGCACATGCAGCAATCCGCTCGCGGCGTGGCCGTAGTAAGACGCCTCGAGTCCAAGCGGCCTCATGATCGACTCCAAACCGCGCACGTACTCCGGCAGCTGCGCCGGCCGGACCGCAGCGTCCTCGATGAATGCCACGGGCTTGGCCGGCCCGACGCGCCCGGTCAGCAGTGAGAGGCCGGCTTTGCGCACGCCCCACACCATGTTCATCTCGCGCGCGCCGGTGACGATCTGCGAGCGCAACCCGAGACGTCGCGCCTGCATCAGCGCGAGACGTTCGGCCACGTTCGCATCGTAGAACTCAACCATCAGAATCGCTTCGCACGGCTGCGCATCGAGCCGCATGAGGTCGCGCGCGGGCTGGAAATGCAGCTGGCCTCTTGTCTGGTCGAGCAACGGGCGGTCGATGTGCTCGATCGCCGCCGGCTGCAATTCGAGCAGCTCGACCGTGGCCTGCATCGCTTCATCCACGCTGCCGAAGAAAATCAGCCCCAGACCTTTCTCGCGCGGCAGCGGCGAGATTTTGAGCTCAGCGGAAAAGATGGCGGCGAGCGTGCCTTCGCTGCCGGCGAGGATTTCGTTCAGATTTGTCGGGGCACGAAGGAATCGCTCGATGCCGTAGCCCGGCCAGCGTTTGATCATGCCTGGTGGCATCTGGCGCGCGATCTCCTCTGCGCTCCCGCGCACCAGTTCGCTTACGCGCTGCCGCTCGACAGCCAGGGAACCATTCGCCTGCGTGATCGTTTCGATGCGGCCATCCGCCAGCACGATCTCCGTCCCGAGCACGTGATCGGCCGTGGTTCCATAGACCGGCACGCGCGCGCCGGAAGAATTGTTTGCGATCATGCCTCCGATGGTGGCGCGCGCGCTCGTCGCCACGTCTGGACCAAAACAGAAACCATGTGGCCGCAGGAACGCGTTCAGCTGGTCGAGGACGACGCCCGCGCCCACGTGCACGCTGCGTTTTTCCAGATCGAGATTCGTAATCTGCCGATTGTGCCGCGAGAAATCGACGACGAGTCCATCGCCGATGGCGTTACCGACGAGGCTCGTTCCGGCGCCGCGGGGCGTGACCGAAAGTCCCGCATCGATCGCCGCCGTGATGGCCGCGCTCGCCTCCTGCGCGCTGCGCGGAAACGCCACCGCCTGCGGCTCGATCTGGTAAATCGACGCGTCGGTCGCGTAAAGGATCCGCGTCAGCCGATCACTGCGCACATCGCAGCCGGCGTGGAGGAATGCATCCATCTTCATCTTGCGGCGCGCTTCAAGCTGCGAAGGAGCGCACGCAGTCGTCCACTGGTTCGTTCGCGGTCGAGTTTACTCGATGCGATATTGATGACGAACGCTTCCCACTCGTCGGCGGGCAGCTTGGGATTTCGCAGCCGATCGTTGCTTTCGAGGAAAACAAGGCATGACGCCAAAGCGGTGGGCTTGTTGCCATCGATGAAGGCGTGATTGCGGCAAATGTAAAACAAATATGCCGCCGCTATTTCGATTCGATCAGAAAAGAGCGGCTGACCCATCATTGTCGCTTGCGGTGCGGCAATGGCCGATTCGAGCAACGCCTCATCGCGAATTCCAGGCGAGCCGCCATGCTCGCGGAGCACTTCGGCGTGAATCGCTTTCACGGCCGCAACGGTGAGGTGAATAATCGCGCTCAAGCGAGGCGCTTAAACAGGCCAGAGTTCTTTTTGATGATCCGGCTGGCGCTGGCAGCCGCCGCGTCCGAGTCCATCCGAGGACGAACAGGCGTAAGCGTAATGGTGCCGCCTTCATGGACAGCAACGTGGACTTGATCGCCCACCTTTACGCGGGCGAGATCGAGCAGGGCGGCATCGAAGATGATCCCCTGAGAATTGCCGATCTTGGAAATGGTCTTGGTCATATGTAATACTATGTTTTACATGTGGAGGCTGCAAGCCTGGCACCTTTCACCTTAAGCGCGAGGCGAGGAAGGACGTTCCGATGGTCACTGAATTTGTGAGGTCCCTCGACTTCGCTCGGGATGACATGCAGCGTTCGCATTTCCTACTTTGCAAACGCGTTTTGCGTCCCGATGTTTGCTTCGCTAGATTCTTTCTGCATGGACGCGACTACTCACGTTGATCCTCACGCCGCGCACGATCCGCATCAACACGATGACCACGGCCATCACGAGCTCGGCTTCTGGCGCAAATACATTTTCTCCACCGACCACAAAGTCATCGGCATCCAATACGGCCTCTGCGGGCTGGTCTTCCTCTTTCTCGGCTTCTCCCTCATGATGTTGATGCGCTGGCAGCTGGCGTATCCCGGGCACTCGTTGCCGCTCATCGGCAACATTCTCGGGAACATCTTCGGCCCCGGCACCATGCCGGAGGGCAAAATGACACCGGAGTTTTACAACTCCCTCGGCGCCATGCACGGCACCATCATGATCTTCCTCGGCATCGTGCCGGTCGCGTTCGCCGCCTTCGGCAACTTCGTCGTGCCGCTCCAGATCGGCGCGCCCGACATGACGTTTCCCAAGATCAATGCCGCCAGCTTCTGGGCTTTCGGCGTCGGCGGCGCCATAATGCTCGCGAGCTTCTTCGTTCCCGGCGGCGCGGCCAAGGGCGGGTGGACTTCCTACACCCCGCTGGCGGTAATTGCCGACAATGGGCCGACATATAATCCGGTATTCAATGGGCAAACGATGTGGCTCATCGGCTTCGTTTTCCTGATTACGTCATCGTTGCTCGGGGCGGTCAATTTCATCACCACCATTATTCAGCTGCGCGCGCCCGGTCTCACCTGGATGCGGCTCCCGTTTTTTGTCTGGTCGCAATTCGTCACCGCCTTCCTGCTCCTGCTCGCGTTCCCGCCGCTCGAATCCGCCATCGTCATGCAACTGATGGATCGCCTCGCCGGCACCAGCTTTTTTCTGCCGAGCGGCCTGGTGGTGAACGGCGCCCCGCTTCATAACAGCGGCGGCGGCAGCCCGCTCCTCTGGCAGCATTTGTTCTGGTTCCTCGGGCACCCGGAAGTTTACGTGCTCATCCTGCCGGGCATGGGCATCGTCGCGGAAGTTATCGCCAATAATTCTCGCAAACCGCTCTGGGGTTATAAGTCGCTGGTTTTCGCCTCTCTCGTCCTCGGATTTCTCTCCTTCATCGTCTGGGCCCATCACATGTGGCTCACTGGCATGGGCACGACGGTGAGCGCGTTTTTCCAGACCACGACCCTCATCATTTCCATCCCGTCGGTCATCATTCTCAGCGCGTTCTTCATCTCACTCTGGGGTGGGTCGATTCGCTTTACCGTGCCGATGCTTTTCGCCACCGCCTTTCTCCCGATGTTCGGCATCGGCGGACTGACCGGCATTCCGCTCGCCTTTAATTCCGCCGATCTTTACGTGCACGACACCTACTACGTCATCGCCCATTTCCATTACATCGTGGCGCCGGGCACAATCTTCGCGCTCTTCGCCGGCATCTATTATTGGTTCCCGAAAGCGACCGGGCGCATGATGAGCGAGTTCTGGGGCAAAGTGCATTTCTGGCCATCGCTCATTTGCATGAACGTCATCTTCCTGCCGATGTTTTTGCAGGGAATGCTCGGCATGCACCGCCGTTGGTATGATGGCGGCCAGGGCTGGAATTTGGCCAACGAAAAGGTCTGGGGCCTGACCGGATTTCAATGGAACCAGCCGATCTCCATCGCCGCCTGGTGCATGGGTCTCGCGCAAATTCCTTTCATCATCAATTTCTTCTACAGCATCTGGCGCGGGAAGAAGGTCGAGAACGATAATCCGTGGGAAGCGACGACACTGGAGTGGACCGCGCCCTCGCCGCCGCCGCACGGTAATTTCATCAAAGCGCCGGTCGCTTATCGCGGCCCGTACGAATACAGCCTGCCGCGCCGCGGTAAGGATTTCACCATGCAGAACGAACCCATCGAACCCGGTGAGCGCGTGGCGCAGCCGAGCACCGAACCAATTCTGCACGCGTAAGCTCGGGCGATGGACATTCCCTACACAGTTGTCGCGCGGCGGGACACCGGTCTCTGGAACGCCAAGATCGGCATCTGGTTATTCCTCGCCTCGGAAGTAATGCTCTTCGGCGGCCTCTTTTCCGCTTACGTTTTCCTGCGGCTCGACGCTGCGCCGGGTGATTGGCCCCACGGTCTGCTCAACGTGCCCGTCGGCACGATGAACACCGCCATCCTCATCGCATCATCCGTCACCGTGGTTCTGGCATGGGCGGCGCTAAAGATGCGGCAGTTCACCCGCTACCGCGTTTACATGGTCATCACTATTCTGTGCGGCGTCATCTTTCTCGTGGTCAAACTGGCCTACGAATGGCCGCAGAAATTCGAGCACTTTGGCGCGCGCATCAAAGAATCCGAGCTCGGGAAATACGAGCAATATCTCGGCAACGAGCATCTGCTCGCGGAGGGCCTCGCTCCGCGCAAGGAGATCACCGGTCATCTGCACAATCCGCAGGCCCTCAACGATCCCAACGTTAAGGAATACGAGATCGCGCTCGACCCGGTGAACGCCGACCCGAGCAACAAAAAGATGGACCGGCCACATTTCTTCTACGTCCCGCCGACGCACAAAATCGGCGTGGTGGAAAAAGCCGACGTGGAATACGCCAACATGTTCATCCCGAAACACAGTTCCTATTTCGCGACCTACTTCACCATTACGGGATTGCACGGCGCGCACGTGCTCGCTGGCGTTCTCGTCTTTTGCTACATGATGCTGCCGGCGAGCACCCGCTTGTATCGCCACAACCCCGAGCATCTGGCCAACCGCGTGGAAGTCGCGGGCCTCTTCTGGCACTTCGTTGATCTCGTCTGGATTTTCGTCTTCCCGCTTTTCTATTTGCTCTAACGATGGACCACTCAGACGAAATACCCACCGCCGGATTGATGGAAGCTCCGCCGGATCCGCACTCGGCTGAACACGTCGCCGAGCACGTCGCCAGATACAAAGCGATTGGCTACCTCCTGCTCTTCTTCACCGGCGTAACCGTCGCCCTCTCCTACTTCAATTTCGGGAGCATGAAGGTCAACATCGCTGTCGCGATGCTGGTCGCGACTTTGAAAGGAACGCTCGTCGCGCTGAACTTCATGCACCTCTCAGCCGAGAAGCGTCTCATCTACCGCATCCTCATTTTCACCGCTTTCTTCGTCCTCGGCCTTTTCTGGCTGACCTATCTGGCTTGGTACAATCCGATCATTCGCTGATGTCGATCAAAGGCTTCCATATCGTCTTCATTGTCTTCTCGACGCTGCTCGCGCTTGGCATCGGCTTCTGGTGCGTCTGGATCAATCTCACCGTCGGCGAGCCCGTTTATCTCGGCGGCGCGATCGCGTCCTTTGTCTCGGCCGTCGCCCTCATCATTTATGGCGTTTTGTTTTACCGCAAAATGAAACGCCTCCGCCTCATCACATGAAAGCAAAACTCATCTCCGCCTTCATCATCGCGGCCCCGCTGGCGCAGAGTTTCGCCTGCCAGGCTTGCTTCGGGAATTACAACGGTGTTGCCGGTGGGCCGCCGAAAAACGTTGAGCACATGGCCATGGCCATTTGGGTGTTGATGTTCGTCGTTGGCTCGGTCCTGGGCGGAATCGGCGCGTTCAGTTTGCATCTCTGGCGCCGCAGCCGCATGCCGCTTCAGCCGCACGAGCAGCTCGCCGAGGAAGACTTTTCGCAATATGCGTAGCCTCGCGCTCATCAACGAGTTTCTCGGTCAGCCGCCCAACGTCTCCGAGCATGGCTACCAGATCGATCACATCCTCGAGTTCTGCCATTGGTTTATGGGCGTGCTCTTCGTCGGCTGGTCGGCCTATTTTATCTACGTCCTCATCCGTTTTCATCGCAGCCGCCACCCCACCGCCGATCACGAAGGCGTGCGCAGCGGAATTTCCACCCATCTCGAGTTCGCCGTCGTCCTCATCGAGGCGGTGCTGCTCGTCGGATTCGCCGTGCCGCTTTGGGCGAAACGCGTCAACGAATTTCCCGATGCCAAAGACGCGATCCTCGTCCACGCCGTCGGTCAACAATTCAACTGGACCTTCCACATGCCAGGACCCGACGGGCAATTCGGCAAACGCGACGTTGGGCTGGTCACGAACCAGAATCCGCTTGGGCTCGATCCCGGCGACTCTGCCGGCAAAGACGACCTCGTCGTTCTCGGGGAATTGCACGTCCCGGTCAGTCGCTCCGTCATCATTGAAGTTTCCTCGAAGGACGTGATCCATAATTTCGCGCTGCCGAGTATGCGCATCGCGCAGGATGCGATTCCCGGCTCGATCATCCCGATGTGGTTCAAGCCACTCAAGACCGGCACCTACGAAGTGGTCTGCGGACAACTCTGCGGCCTCGGCCATTACGGAATGAAGGGCACCCTCGTGGTGGACACGCCCGCGGATTATCAGGCCTGGCTCAAGGAAAGGACCGAGCTCGCCGGCACGCAAAGCGCGCCCGCGCCAACGCAGCGCCCGCCGGGTGAACCTCCGCCGGGTCCCACCCCTGGCACCGTTCCGCCGCCCGGCGGCGGCAACCTCGACAAACAAGGCGGCCCACCCGATAGCAGACCGCCCTCTTCGCCCGCGCCGAGTCCGCTCATGTAGATAGAAGTCGTGCAGGCGCGATGCGCAAGGGCGGCGCCGGGTCGCGACGCCCGGAGGTGAATAGTGACGGGTGAATAGAGGAGAACGCGCGGCTCCTAGGTTTCATTCACTCATCACCGATCACTATTCACACGCGGATCGTAAATCAGGCCGACCGAATGATATTCAGCCGCAACGAAGCGAGTATCTGGCACGTGCTTGCGAGGTCCTTCGCTTTCGCTCAAGATGACAACGCGAATGAATGCGCCTCCAGGAAATTGCTGGCTTAACCGCTTCGCCTGGTTCACAGCGCTTTGCACGCTGCTCCTTATTTGCAGCGGCGGCATGGTCACAAGCAAAGGCGCGGGTCTCACCGTTCCTGATTGGCCCACCACATTCGGCTATAACATGTTCCTCTTTCCGCTCTCGAAATGGGTGGGCGGAATCTTCTTCGAGCACACCCACCGTCTCATCGCTTCCACTGTTGGCCTGCTCACGTTGATCCTCGCCACCTGGCTCTGGCGCTCTGAATCGCGTCGCTGGGTGAAAATGCTCGGTCTCCTCGCGGTCGGCGCCGTTATCCTGCAAGGTGTACTCGGCGGGCTGCGCGTGACAATGTTGAAGGATGAAATCGGCATCTTCCACGCCTGCCTTGCCCAGGCATTCCTCGGACTGCTCGTCCTCATCGCGCTCGTCACATCGCGCTTCTGGTCGCCTCTGCACGTCGCTTCGTCGCTTCGTCGCATCCCGCTCATCACCACCGCGCTCATCTACCTCCAACTCGCGCTCGGCGCGACCATGCGCCATCAGCATCGCGATCTCTCCATCACCGATTTCCCCACGGCTTATGGCCAATGGCTTCCAGACACCAGCGCTGCAGCGATCGGGCGGATCAACGCCGCGCGCGATAAAATTGGCATGTCCGACGTTTCCGCTGGGCAGATCTGGCTGCAAATGGGCCATCGTTTCGGCGCCGTGCTTGTCATTATCGGCGTCGGAACATTTTTTGTCGCGACGCATCGGCACGGCAGCACTGCCCTCCGCAAGCTGTCAATCGCCTGGCTCTTTGCCGTGGCAGTACAGTTCTCGTTAGGAGCCTGGACTATCTGGAGCAACAAAGCCGCCGATATCGCCACCGCGCATGTCGCAGTCGGGGCCGCCATGTTCGCGCTCGGCGTCGTTATTTGTGCGCTCTGCTGGCGATTGCGGCCCGCTTCTTTTGTCATCCCGAGCGAAGCGCAGAGCAGTCGAGGAATCTCTAGCTTTTTGTCCGAAGCGAAATGATCAGAGATGTCTCGACTTCGCTCGACATGACAGAAACGCCCAGTCGCTGGTCGGACTTTTCCCAGCTCGTCAAAGCGCGGCTCACGCTCCTCGTGCTCGTCACCACCGGCGTCGGCTTCTATTTCGGGCGCACTCCGTTTGATCTCGCTGGTTTCTTTCACGTGCTTATCGGCGCCGCTCTTGCCGCGGCCGGCGCTTCCGCTCTAAACCAATGGTGGGAGCGCGATCTCGATGCGCTCATGTCGCGCACGCGCGAACGTCCGGTTCCGGCGGGACGGATGCGCGCACACAACGCGCTCATGCTCGGCTGCGCCCTTTCCGCTGCCGGCGTCATCTATTTGGCTACGACGACAAATCTCCTCGCCTCGTTTCTCGCCGCGCTCACCATCATTATCTACGTGCTCGGCTACACCCCACTCAAGCGCGTCACCAACACCAACACCCTCATCGGCGCCATCCCCGGCGCATTACCTCCGCTCATCGGCTGGGCCGCTGCCCGCGGCTCTCTCGATTTCGCCGCCTGGACCCTCTTCGCCATTCTTTTCATCTGGCAAATGCCGCACTTTTTCGCCATCGCCTGGATTTGCCGCCACGATTACGAATGCGCCGGCTTCCGCATGCTCTCGCGCGACGATGAAAGCGGTGTTCGCTCCGCCAGCCAGGCCGTGCTCTTTTGCATCGGCCTCTTGCTCATCGGCGGAATTCCGGCATTCATCGGCATGGCGCATCCGCTTTATCTCGTCGCGGAGCTGACTCTCGGCGGCGCCTTCACTGCGCTGGCGCTGCGTTTTCATGCCGCGGGTAATCTGCGCAATGCGCGCCTTCTTTTCCTCGGCTCCATTATTTACCTACCCTTGCTCCTGGGCGCCTTGATGATGACGAAAACATGAGCACCACCGCCGTCGCTGCTAATCCCAGCGCGCTGCGCAAAACGCGGGCGTGGAACTTGGTGCTGCTCGGGTTTCCGCTCATCGTCGCCGCCGGAATCCTGGCGCTGCGCGAAGTGCAGGTGCATCGCCTAACGAGCCATGAATTCCCGAGCTACGGCGCCGTTCCGGCTTTTCAGCTAACGAACCAGGACGCTCAACCTTTCGGCAGCGCGCAGCTCGCCGGCAAAATCTGGATCGCCGATTTCATCTACAGCACCTGTCCGGGCCCGTGTCCGATGATCAGCAGCCGCATGAGTGAAATGCAGAAGCCGCTCGAGAAAACCGATGTGCATTTTGTTTCCTTCAGTGTCGATCCGGAGAAGGACACTCCGCCGATGTTGCGCGAGTACGCCGATCGCCTGCATGCGCAGCCTGGCCGTTGGGATTTTCTCACCGGACCGAAGTCAGCGATCTACGATTTGTCCATTCACGGCTTTAAACTTCCCGCCGCTGAGCACGATGGCGACAAGGGCGAGCCCGTGCATAGCACGCGAATGGTGCTGGTGGATCGCCGCGGAGAGATCCGCGGCTACTACGATGCTACCGAAGCAGACGCGGTGACAAAGCTGCTCGCCGACACCGATCATCTGCTGAAAGAGCAAGCGCATTAGTAAGAACGGGGACGGGACGGCGCCCGTCCCTCCAACCGATCCTGGTCCCCGCAACCGCGAACCTGGAGGGACGACCTTCGTGTCGTCCCAAATTTCACCGCCGCTCCGCCCGCGCATTGGCGAGCGGAAATTCCTCCACCACCCGCATAAGGTACTCGCGATAATCGCCCTTCGGCAGCCGATCGATCAGCCCACTAAGCTCGCGCGATTCGATAAAGCCCATGCGAAGCGCGATCTCTTCCAGGCACGCGATCTTCATTCCCTGCCGGTGCTCAATCGTGGCGATGTAATTGCTCGCTTCGAGCAAGCTGTTCGGCGTGCCGGTGTCGAGCCACGCGATGCCGCGGCCGAGCCGTTTCACCCGCAGCTCGCCGTCTTGCATGTAACGCAAATTTAGATCAGTGATCTCAAGTTCGCCGCGGCCGGAAGGCTTGAGCGCGCGTGAATATTCGACTACTCGCTCATCGAAAACGTAGAGACCCGGCACCGCGAACGGGCTACGCGGATGCTGCGGCTTTTCCTCCAGGCTGATCGCCTTGCCCGAGGCGTCGTCGAACTCGACCACGCCGTAACGCTGCGGATCGCGCACCTGATACGCGAAGATGCACCCGCCGCGGGTGAGACCGAGAGCATCGCGAAAGAAATCGAGCTTTCCGTAGAAAATGTTGTCGCCGAGGAGAACCAAGCAACGCGCGTCGCGGCAGTGCATTTCGGCCAGCCCCAGCGCCTGCGCGATGCCGCCGGCCTCGTCC
>DAIRIE010000007.1:4419-15257 GCA_036809705.1 Chthoniobacterales bacterium | reverse complement strand
TTCGCGCCGATGACGAATGCCTGCGCGATCCCTTCCGGCTTTGGCTGCTCGGCGAATTCGAGGCGAATGCCGAAACGCGATCCGTCGCCGAGATAAGCGCGGAGCATCGGCAAATCTTTCGGCGTGGAGATGATGAGAATCTCGCGCAGGCCGCCGAGCATGAGCGTCGCCAGCGGATAACAAATCATCGGCTTGTCATAGACCGGCAGCAGTTGTTTGCAGACGATTTGCGTGAGCGGGAACAACCGCGAGCCGGCGCCGCCCGCCAGCACGATCGCTTTCGTCTTCATCGCGACATTCCTGCCAGAATTCAGCGCGCGGTCAACCGCTTGCACTGTCATGCGGAGCGAAGTCGAGGGATCCCGTGGAAGTTACCTAAAGGTTGCAACGGGATCCTTCGACTCCGCGAAGTTTACCCTGAGCTCGTCGAGTGGGCTCCGCGGTTCAGGATGACAGCGCGTTTTGGAAACGTTCCAGCAATGGCTCGATCGTTTTCTCGATGGTGAAATTCTGCTCGATTCGGCGGCGGCCGGCTTTACCAAATTCGACGCGCAAGCTTTCGTCACGTGCGAGTCGCTCGATCGCCCCGGTGAGCGCGCCGGAATCCGCGGGCGGAACAAGTAAACCGGTTTCGTTGTTGACGACGAGCTCGGGAATTCCGGCGATGCTGGTCGAGACGACCGGTTTTCCGCAAGCCATTGCTTCCGCAATCACCGTGGGAAAAACGTCGCTCGCGCCGCGTTCGTCCACCTGCGAGGCGAGAACGAAAATGTCGCAGTCGCGCAAAGCGGCGAGCACTTCGTTTTGCGAACGTTCACCGGCGAAATGCACTCGGTCTTGAAGAGCGTGTTTGCTGACCCGCGTCTCAAGTTCCACTCGAAGCGGACCGTCTCCGATAATGTGACAACAAAAATCGACCTGCGTTAGTTGCGTGCAAGCATCGATGAGAACATCGAAGCCTTTGAACGGAACAAGCCGCGCCACGCTCAGCAACCGGATCGGTCCGGCGGTTCTCCTGTATTCCGGCGCCGCGAAACGCGCGAGATCGATTCCATTATACACGCGAAAGATCTTCGCCCCCGATTCAGGACAGCGCGCGCGCAAGAGGTCGCGGCTGTAATTTGTTTCCGCGCCGACGAACTCAGCCTCGGCACAAATCTCGCACAGCAGCTCGCCATTGCCGAGATCGCTCATGAAATCCTGCCCGTGCGCGGTCACGGAAAACGGAATGCCGCTGATCGCTTTCACGAACATCGCGGTGTGCGCGGCGCGATTGGCAAAATGAACGTGAAAATACGGAACGCGTTCGCGCTCGAAGAGCTCGACGAAAAACAAAGCGTTCCGCGCGCGCAAGGCCGCTTTGTATTCCGGCCCGAACTTCCGTTCGTGTTCCCGCACCATCGCCTCCGGCCAGCGGCCGCGCCGTTTTGCTTTCCGAGCGAGCGCATCGAGCTCACGCGGGGATGGAGCATAGTGAATTTGCGCCCGCATTTTCGCCAGGTACTCGTGCCGCAGCTCCGTCTGGGGCGGATACATCGAGCCAAGCACGATCTCGTGCCCGCGCCGTTCCAGTTCGAGCATCTCCGCGTCGCAAAAAGTCTGCGAAAGGACCGGGTAACGCGAATAGGTGTAGCCGAGGCGCATCTTGAAAGACGTCAATAGTGACTGGTGATCAGTGAATGGGAAATACCATTCACGGTTCACTGATCACCATTCACATCATGCCGCAGGCAGCGCGTCAGAACTACGAAAAGCGCACGTCCCGGCCCGGATCCATCTCAAAATCGAGCACGAGCGCTTCCGCGGTGTTCGGCTTGATGATCTCGGCTTCGTATTTCACGTAGATCGGGTCCTCGCGAAAAATTTCGTATTTATCCGTCGACTCGAAATCGATGGCGATGAAGAATGGCCACGGCATCTCATCGTTAATGCGTTTGCCGCATTTGATCGAGAGCACCTCCGGAATTTTGAGGAGCTGCATGCGCGTATTCATCATCATCTCCTCCACGCGCGCAGGCGTCACTTCCGGCTTGAGCTTGAAGAGGATGACGTGATGAACCATGGGGGCTAAAGCTATTAGGCGGTCTGCGTTGAGGGCGCAAGACCAATCGGGGCGGACGAGAGTGGCGGAGTAGTGGAGTAGTGGAGTGATGGGACCGGCGGAATTCTCACCACTCTTTTTACTCCATCCGCGCCGGCGCGGTCGCTACTTCTTCCAATCCAGCACGCCTTTTCGCAAGGCGTAAACATAGCCGACCATCAGGATCGAGACGAAGGAGAGCATGCTCCAAAAAATGATCGAGCTATGCCGGATCATATCGCGATAGACGACGGCCCACGGATACATGAAGACGATTTCCAGATCGAAAAGGATGAACAACATCGCGACGAGGTAAAACTTCACGCTGAATCGCGGCTGCACTTCGCCCTGCGGCACCATGCCGCATTCGTAAGCGGTGTCCTTGGTCGGATTACGTCTTCCGGTCTTGCCCAGAAGCACGCTGATGATCAGCGCCGAGACGGCAAAGCCGACAGCGACGATGATCTGGAGCAGGACCGGCAAATATTCGCGCAGCATTAACCCGAACTAGACAGGATTAACGGAATTTACCAGGATTTCAGAAAACGGATCTCGTAAAATTGGGGCAAATTCTGTCCGAAAACGTCACCGCCACAAACGCAAAAGGCGTGAGGGCCGAGTCGCTGCGGGCCGGGATTACTTTACGCCAACGGGAACGTGCCCGTTCTGGGGCGCGATCGCGCTGGCAAGCGCTGAAGGGAGGCCCTTGTATTTCTTGCCATTCTTCTTCACCGCTCCACGCGCGACCAGGTTCTGCAATTTCTCGTAGGCGCGCAGGCGCAGCATTTCCTCGCCTCCGCTGGCAGCGTTGCGAGCACGAAGGTTCTCATGCACGATGTCGAAGAGTTGCTTGAACTCGAACGACGCACGCCGGGAAAGCACGGCCACGAGTTCCTCGGTCACGAGATCGGGAACGCGGCGGGAAAATGCGTTTTTCTTAAGAATAGCCATAGGCCGCGAACGATAGCATGTCCGGGCGGAAAAGCAGCACATTTCTGCGGCGAACGTCCGAATAAAGTGGCGCGCGCGACGATTTTAACACGCTACGGGACCGACGCTGGCGTGGCGCTCGGCGTTGGTTTGGAGCGCGAAGGCGCAACTCTCCACCAGGACGAGACATCGGCATGTTTCCCGTAAAATGTGGACCCGGCATATCCCGCCAGGCCCAGCACTACCGCATGGCCGAGCGTGATGGTGCCGGCCGATTCCCCGCGATAGCCGCCGTTTACATACGACTGTGACGCCACCACGGAACCGAGATGCTTTGTCACCACCTCGGCCGGCGGCAGTTTACTCACATCGATCCGATCGGAAGTCTCCGGCATCAACGCGGCGCTGATCTGCAAAATCGGGCGCAGCGTTGCGTCGAGTCGGGTGTAGAGCGCGCCGAGATCGAGCCAGGCGAAGAACTGGTCGCCGTCTGGCACCAGCCGCGAGGCCTCGCGAAACGCCGCGGCCGATTCCAGCCCGCCGGCAGCTTTCGCCGGCGCGAGTGCTCGCTCCACCCGCTCGATATCGGTGCTAATAGCCAGCCGTTTGTCCGATAGACCCGCGACCATTCGCATGAGCGCCAGTCCGGAGGGCGGAGCAGTGAAGAGTTGCGAGCTGTCGCGGTTCGCTGCTTCCCAGCCCGCTTCCGCAGCTAACGACGTCGCGATTTTCCTCGCCCGCGCCGCATCACGCACGCTCAGCGTCGCCACCGCGCCCGGCATCCGGGCCGTTGCCGGCCAGTCAGCCAGCAACGACATCTCGTCGCCGAAAGCGGCCTCGCAGTCGGCCGGCGAAACGCCGGCACGTGCCAACGCGGAGTCTGGTGCACGTGCCGCATCGGCCAATTGCTCACGCAGATTGATAATGGCCGCGAGATAAATCAGCGTCTCGGGCTGCGCGGCGGCGAGGGTTTCGCGGGTTAATTTCGCATCCACCAGCCGCGGCATGGCGATGAAATCCACGTCGCGCAGTTTGCCGCCGTCGAACACCATCGCATGCGTCACGCTCTGGATTCGTTCGAGTAATGTCTGCTGGCCCGCGGGCAATTGCCGCCCGCTCTGGGCGCGCAAGTCCGCAAGCTTTTGCACGAATTTTTTCGGCTGAAAATAGACCAGCCCGGCATACTCGCGCGGCATCTGCTTCATCGCAGCGCGGAAGTTCTCCTCGCCGCTCAGCCGATCGCTCTTCGCCCGACGCTCCACCCGCTCCAGCATCACCTTCAAGTCCTCCACTGTTGTCGCGGCGAAAAATCGGTGATCGATGATGACCGAGGCGAGGCTTAATCGCGGCGCAGTCAGCACATCGATCTGGTATTTGCCGTAAGCGCTCGAGCTGCGTTGCGCGCCTTGAGCGACCCAGCGTTTCTTCCAACGCTCGATGACCTCGCGCGCTTCCTTCTCTCCGCAGCGAAATTCAAAACCGCCCGTCAGCCGCAGCGTATCGACTGTGCTCGTCGCCAGGAACGCGTCTCGCATGCGCAAAACCGCCGCATCCTGCCACGCATCCGTCAGCGCGCCGGTCTTCGGGAGTTGCGCTCGCGGTTTGCGTAGAAAATCCTGCACCGCCGGCTCGTGGTAGAGTTGGTAAAGGTCCGTGCGTTGCCAGGCGTCGCGGTTCGCCTCGACATCGGGAATGTGAATGAACAGCGTCGTATCCGCGGACAATAGCGTGGCAACTTCCGCCGTCGCAGCCAGCTCCTTGTGCCGCAGCGCAAGCACAATGATCACCGCTACAAGCAGCGCAAGCACAAGAAGCACGATTCCGCTCCGCTTCATCGTTGCAATGTTAGCGAGACGAACACACCCCGCCTATCTTTTTGCGGCGGTGGAGCACACCTGTCGCCGCCCCGATAAAGAGCGTTTATTAGCGAGGGCGTAAAAACAGAGACAAGGCCAACTCTCCTCATCCATGTTAATCCGTGGCTCAAACCTCCTCTGCCTGTTTCATCCGTGGAACAAACATCCTCAGCGACGGGTTGTGCTCCGCCCCTACGCCCGCGGATGAAACTTCCGGTGCACCGCCTTTAACCGCTGCTGGTCCACGTGCGTGTAAACCTGTGTCGTCGAAATATCCGCGTGCCCAAGCATCTCCTGAATGATCCGCAAATCGGCGCCGTTCCCGAGCAAATGCGTCGCAAAACTGTGCCGCAACAAATGCGGGTAAATATTCACTTCCAGTCCAGAGCGCTTCGCCACCTTCTTCACGATCTGCCAGATGCGCACCGTCGTTAGCTTCGTCCCGCGCGCGGATAGAAAAATCTCGTTCCCGCTTCGTCGCGAAACCAGCTTCGGCCGTTCCGTCGAAAGGTATGCCGCCAGCGCCTCGCACGCCTTCCGCCCGACCGGCACCATCCGCATCTTGTTACCTTTCCCGATCACCCGCAGTGTTCGCTCTTCCGCGCTGAAGTTCTCCAGCCGCGCATTCGCCAGTTCCGAGATGCGCAGCCCGCTGGCATAGAGCAGCTCCACCATGGCCCGGTCGCGCAATGCCAGCGCCGCGGTCGTATCGATGCTCTCCAGTAATTGCTCCACCTGCATCTCGTTCAACGTCTCCGGCAGATAGCGCTCGATCCGCGGCAGCGATAGCGTCTCCGTCGGATTGCGTCTCACCACCTTCTTCGCCAGGAGAAAGCGGAAGAAGATTTTCAACGCCACCACCATGAGCTTGATCGACGCCGCCGCCAGCCCGCCGCGTTTCCGCTCGGCGAGATACTCGGTGATGTGATCAATGTTGACCTCGCGCGCATCGCTCAACCGGCGGCGGCCGCACCATTGTGCAAACTCCTCCAGCATCCGCCTCGTCGAAAGCTGATAGTTAATCGACAGCCCCCGCTCGACCGCAAGATATGCGATGAAGGCGTCTATCTCCGCTTCCACGCGCGAAACTCGGGCGGAATGCTGTCGGTCGCAATACTTCCTCTCGCGCCAACTATGCGCACCTCACTCACTGTCGTGCTTTATGCTACAACCACCGCTGCGGCCACAGGCGCGCCACTACAATAAATGAGGTCGAACGAATTCGCCGCACACCGCGTCCAATCTTCGCCATCATTGACAAAACGACATCGCGTGATCGATCATTTCTAACAGCATGAGCTTGGATTTAAACACGGTCTTAAGGGATTGGCCGCACGAGCCGGGCATGATAAAAGTCCGGAAGGTGGCGGGGTTGGATGGCCGCGAAAAATTGCAGCTGCGCATCGATCTCGGTGTGCTCCAGATGGAGCTGACCGGGCGTCCCGATGGGCAGCGCCCGCATGGATGTGAGTCGCTCCTGGCTTATCATCAGAACCGCGCCGAGATCGCGGAAGCGTCCGGCGATACTTACCAGCTCAGCTCTGAGGAATGCTCGGAGCTGCAACAGGAAGCTATTCAGTACTACCATCGCTACGTCAGCTTGTTTCAGCTCACTGAGTTCGCCGGTGTCGTCCGCGATACTCAGCGCAATCTCGACCTATTCACCTTTGTCGATCAACACACTGGGCGCGACGAAGTGATTTGGAATTTCCAGCAGTTCCGCCCCTACGTGCTCATGATGAACACGCGCGCGAAAGCTTCCATTCTACTTAACGATTCGAAGTTTGCCGAAGCTATTCGCGAGATCGAACGCGGCCGCGATGCCATCGTCGAGTTCTTCCAGCAATCGAATTTCCCCGAGCTGGCTGGCAAGAGCAGCGAGATCGCCTTTCTGGAAGAATGGCTCACCGAAGTCAGCGCGAAACGTCCCCGGACCAAGCTTGAGATCATGGAACGCGAAATGGAAACTGCCATCGCCAAAGAGTTCTACGAACGCGCCGCCGAGCTCCGTGACGCCATCAAAGTTCTCAAAGCCACCGGCCACGCAGTCTGATCTCTTAGGAGAGCAGGAACGCAGGAAGTTGCTGCCGGTCGTTCGAGTTGTAGCTGCCATCCTGCCTGCTCACAAGCTTTGGGAGTCCTCGAGCAGACAGCGATGACTGCAAACGCGGTTTTTTGAACCCGGGATATCGGTAAGAGTCGGATTAGATGCCGAAGTCCTGTTTCCTAATGCGTGGTGAGTTCCTTTCCTGCGTTCCTGCTTTCCTGATTAATTCTTAGCACTCATCGGCAGATGGCTTTGATCATGAATAAGGAAAGCAGGAAAGTAAGTGGGAAGGCGCACGTGTCTGCAATGCTCCGATCGCTGTAGGGGAAGCTGCCAGCTTCCCGCGTGCGGCTACCAGCCGCCGGTACAGGCCGTTTTGGCTTTTTTGCGGCTCGTGTCCATATCCTCCCTCAAAGTCAGTCTTTCTTCCTCGTTTCAGCTTTCTTTGATACAATCGTTTCCTCTTTTCAGCATCTGGCCTTTTTGATATCTTAGAGCAATGCGTTTCCTCGCTGAGCTATTCCTGATTGCGCTGCTCGTCTGGCTGGGGTGGGATAAATCCTTCCACGCCTGGACCAATCAATGGCGCGGCATCCAGCCCCCGCCGGCTGCGACAGTTAGCTCAATCACTACCCAATCCGCAACTGCCACAACGGCGGCAGCCGGACCGGCCGCACCGCGTCAACCTTTTGTCGGCTACCGCCGGCCTCAACCGGCCAATACGCCCTCCGGCTCATGGATGTGGGATCCGTCCCACCGCGGCAGTCTCGACCGGCCCGCGCACGATTCCAAGGATGCATCGCAGGACTACAAGGATGCCGGTTCGCGCAACTACTGGATAGATGGCAACGGTGTGCGGCATTATAATACCACCGGAGCGCCGCCTCCGCCGGCCGCTACTACCGCTCCTTCGCCCTAAACCAAGGGCTCGTCGGTCGGTTGTAACGCACGCGTCTTTGGAGAGCCATGGGACAATTGGCTATGGAATCGAAAAGTAGGCTCCGGTATCGCGCTATCGAAGTCCGGTAGCAGTATGGTTTTTCCGTCCCCTTTTCGCCCTGTCCTGGCGACCTATAACTTCACCTTTCTCTTTACTCTTAACCGCTTCGAGCAGTTGCTAATAACGTTACGTGTCTCAGTTACCTGTTCGTAGTTAAATAGGGAAATGATCTCTTTCTACGCACCGCTCCCACCAACCGTGAACGATTTACTAATAACGACGAATAGCTGCTATTCGTACACCGCCTCAAGGTTGCTGATCAATCACTTCGCCGGTGAAACGATCTATTGCGCATTCAGCCGGGTAATATTTCTCGTCTTCACAAAACGGAATGCTCTAGTTTTGGACTTGTGTTCTGAACTAATGTAATCAGGGAATCTCGAGAACTCTCAGCTCATGCCTCCCAATTTAGGCGACTGCGGATTGAATGAAGCCGATGGCCGCCTGTATTCTCCGTAAATCGTTAGTCGACAGCTGGGGTACGGCGATCTCGTGCTTTGTCAGGTTTTGCTGATAACGAATGTTTTGATCGCACGTGAGGAAGAGATTGAATTGAGGTATGGCACGTTGCAATAGTTCGCCATTTGTTAGTCCAGCCCAGCCGCGCTCCTGAACACTTTCGCATTGATGACCGGCGAGAGCGTGGGAGAGAGGCCGGGGAACCGATTCGTCCAGCAATATTTTCACGCTGGGGTTAGCAGCGCCTTCTCGGAGCGTTCTAAAACCCGGCAAGCAAGGTCGCGACTCACTGGCGGGAAACAGTGCAGAAACTCGTCGAGAGAGTAATTGTTCTCAAGATACTCAAAGAGAGTCTTCACCGGCACGCGTGTTCCCTTGAAGACCGGGGTACCGCCGAGGATGTCCGGATTCACCGTGATCAGATCGTCCGAGCTCATGCGATATTATAGCGCGAATTGGAGTTAAATGAAAACCAACTTCACGATGCTGACTGCGAGCGCAGTATTTGTCGCCTGGCCGCCGGTCTGGTTAGCCAAGTGTGGTCGCCCGATAACCGGTGAAAGGCTTTCCGGATAAAAGTTACGAGTAACGCTGAGTAGCGGCACGTCAGCTGACGAGTTCTCAGTTATTTGTTTTCTGTTAACGGGGTGGCAGCCGGCGGCTGCCAGTTATCGGTTATCAGTTAATGGGGTAAAAGCGTCTCTGTCCGAGATTTCCAACAACAGATAACTATTAACCAATAACGACGTATAGCTGCTATTCGTACACCGCTTCGAGCTGCTGATCGATCACCTGGCCGGTAAAACAATCAATCGCCACATGTAGTCAGTAACGCTTTCGGGATTAGCAAATACTGTTGCCGCCGCCTGTCCTGCGGAATAGATTGGAGCCAATGAGCACGTCGGAGATTCTCGCTGTGCTTCCTAAGCTTTCTCGCGAAGAGCGACGCCGGCTTGCTGCGGCAATCTTCGATTTGGAGGACGAAGCCGACGTCCTTCGTGATTGCGATCGTCGGGCAGATGAGCGCTTTCGCATGTTGGACCTGATGGAAGAAGAAGATGGCCAGACCGGCTCCCGGTGAGATTTGGCGGGTTGATTTGGGCTTGGCCGCAAAGGTGCGGCCGTGTTTGGTAGTCAGCGATTATCCCGCCGAAGAAGAGCTTGCGCTGATATTAGTCATTCCCCACACGACGGCGGTTCGACAGAATCGCTGGGAGTTTCCCTGTTCGAAACCATTCCTAAAACCTGGTGTATTCCATCTCCAGCAAATACAACCCGTCTCGCTGCCCCGACTTGAGACTAAGCTCGGTTCTCTCACCGCCGGCGAATTTCAATCATTATGCAGACAATTAGCCAACTTGCTAAATCTTCCAGGGTGATTTCGTGCAGTTCATCGGAAACGAGCCGGATAGCTATCAACCGATAACCGATAACGCGCGAAGCGTCCCATTAACCGATTAACCGATAACTGATAACTGATAACTGATAACTGATAACTGATAACTGAGTAGCCTGAGCTACTCATTCGTAAACAGCTTCGAGCTGCTGATCGATGACTTCGCCGGTAAAGCGATCAATCGCGAGGTACATTCAGTAGTGCGTCTCCGTTGGAGCATCCATGTCGCACATAATAGGGACTTCAGGTGACAACCTAGCGCTTCAAAAGAGCTCCAAATAACGCAGCGCTGGATTATTGATCATCTCGATAATGACTGGTGCGTTCTGCCGGAGCATGCGCTCGACCTGCAGCGGTGTGCAGTTACCGCATCGCAACCAGACAACGTTGGGCGGGCTGCCGTAAAGGCGGCTACGCTCTGCGAAATCGGCGTCTTGGGTGACAATGCAGTAGCCATTGCTCTTCGCGTATTCCCAGAGTTTGTCGTCGGAGGCGCGGTCAAGCTGTACAAGCCGAACATGTGTTGATTGCGGGAACAGATCATCGAGGCGGCCTGCCAGGCGGTGGCTGAGATTCTGATCCAACAGCAGCTTCACGCCGCCGGCTTGATCAAGCTGTGATCGCGATCAGCGGCATAAGCGAGAGCAGCGCGAATGTCCTCCAGCGTCAGCTCAGGAAACTCTTCGATAACTTCCTCATTGCTCATACCTCCTGCGAGCCAGCCGTAGATATCATATACGCTAATGCGCATGCCACGGATACAGGGCCGCCCGCCCCGTTTACCTGGCTCGATCGTAATGATCTTCGAGTAATCCACGTTCAATCTTAACCTCGGAGTTGCCATCGGTCAAACAGCCTGCCCGTCCAACAACGGATCACCAAGTCTTCTTCTACTTTAGACCTTTTACTTTAGACTTGCTACTTTCTCCCACTACTCGTAAACAGCTTCGAGCTGCTGATCAATCACTTCGCCGGTAAAGCGATCAATCGCCACATGCAGCCAGTAACGCTTCTCACCTTCGACAACAAAATTCGCGAAGCCTCTTGCTGTAGGCGGGTACCGGCCGGAC
>DAIRIE010000007.1:1300-4409 GCA_036809705.1 Chthoniobacterales bacterium | reverse complement strand
TGTGCGATGACATCAATCATCAAGTTCCATTTGCGGGTCTGTGAAACTTCACCTAGACAGCGAGCGATTACTTCGCGTTCGTCTTCACTGGGGCCAATCTCGCTAGTTCGTAATGCCGACGCCAGCCGTGGCAAGTCTTGTCGGCTTAGTGCATGATTGGTGTAAGCGGTGTCAGCAAGATCAGCTGCAGCTCTCGTAGATCGAGGGCCACTGACATTCGCAGGAGGATTGAATCTGCGTTGCGCACCGGAAATCGCCGGCGCTAGCGCCGGCGAGTTCCTCGTGTTTAAGTCAACGATCCCGGCGCGCATGTAGCCAACATTCACCCCAAACAAGTCGAGGACTGCCGCGTCTTGCGTGGAAGCAGTGTAAAGGTCGAGGGTCGCTGTGGCATTCCTGTAGGCAAAACCGAATTCGCCCACGGTCTGAAATGCGCGGTCAAGTACAGCGGCTCCCGATGGAGGCGGAGGAGCAGGGGGGGGCGCCGGAACTGTTTCCACTCCATAAGCATACATCACCGTTCCGGAAGTAGAATCGAGGTACGCAACGCGGGTTGTCGCTGTATCGGTGTCATATTGATCGATAAGCGATGCGCCAATTCTAAGAGTCTCACTGATCGGCGGCGAAGCTGCCTGTCTCGCAAACGCGAGTAGTTCGAAAAAATCCGGCTCCCGCGTCCCAGTTGACGCCTTCAGTGGCGCGATAGCAGACGCGAGCGAGGTTCCCGCAGCGCCATAGTAATCCCAGTGATCAGCATTCCAAACCAGCCCGAAATCGCGTCTAACTGTTGCTGCCGTACCGGGAGATACAGGACCGCCAGGCCCAATCCAAGCTAATTCAGAAACGGGGAACCTTCGCAGAAGAGGCTCACCAATCTGTGCCTGTGTTCCGTCACGGCGTGAGAATGGTGCGGTGACACGCAATACCAAGGAAAGGCCCCAGCTGGGAATGTTGAGTTCACGAGAAAACGTTCCGAAATACTGAAGAACGTCAGGGTTCCACGCGATACCAGCACTCCCTCGGTAAGATATTAGGGTTTGACGATTAACGAATGCCTGATTGCTGCGCGGACCGGAACCAGTGCTGTAAGTACCTGGTTGAACTGAAATGAATCCGTTGGTCGCCGCCAAGACGGCGCTAATATATCGACCGGCGGACGCTGAATTGAATGTAAAGTTTCCAAACGTCCCGTTGGGCTGCGCCGACGCATAGTTGCGCCAGCCAACTAAGTCGTCGACTGCGTTAGAAGAAAGACCAACGGCTGGGGCTGTTAAGTCGTTGAACGCGGCATAACCTTTATGCGACGCCATAGTGCTATCAGTGCCGGCGGGGAACCCAGATACATTGAGATCAAGCAAGCCGCCCTCGTTGTACACAGCGTATGCGTACCTCCCCATGACATAGTTCGGGTTACTTGATGAGCTATCCGTTACAAACGACGTATTCCACGTGTTCACAAAAACAGGACCATTGCGTGAAACAAGCACCCAATCCGGCGCGACGAAGGCAGAAATGGGGGTAGTCTCACTCGTGGTCGCCCCGCTTACCCGGGGTATTAGATAATGTCGGTTCCACCGAGCAGTGGTTACGGAACGGCCATTGGATGAACTCACCGTCGAGTTAATCGGTGCAGCGCGACTTGGTACGCCCGGCGGATTAGCTATGTTGTCGGGATTAACGCTTCGCCTAATTAAGTTTGGAATGGGATCGTTGCTAGCTCCGCCCGCGAATGATGGGTTGCCGCTTCGCTGCGGTATCACGTTAGCATTATTAGCGGTAGCTGTAGGCGTATAGATCGTTATTCCACTTACCGTTGAGGCCGACGACCCGTTGGCAATCTCCTGTTTGACGTCTCCGACAATCACATCGAGCGCGCTTCGCGCCAGCAGGTCGGCGCGAGTGTCGTTAAATGTGCCGTGACTCAACTGGCGATCGACGCCTGATCTAGCAAGGTAAGTCAAAGCGATACCGGCGAGCAGCGTGAGAAATGCGAGAACCAACACGAGTGCAACACCGTTCGCGCGATGTTTAAGACAAATCATCTGCCGGCGGTAAGGTTATAACTGCGCTCGTAAATTCGTATACCTGATAATGCCAACTGCGGATAACCTCCCGCATTTGTGCTCACCGCTCCGCGCCAGCTTGCTGCTAAAACGCCAGGTCGCATTGATGGGTTAAAGTCAGCTAACGATGCGATTAAGTTCGTCGTGGCGGAATTGTCGAGAAGCGCGCGACCCTTCACATCGATCGCTGCTAGCGTGACCACGATTGCCACAACCTGCGTTAGTCCCGGAGCACCGGGCGTATCGCTCAACACACTCGCACCTCCGGTGTTCAGTAGATAACAATATTCGAAGCGGAACACTCCTGGACCAACTACCTCGTAATCAGAGTCCGGGTCAGCAGTACTGGTGTCCGTGGCATAAGGCCAATTCGTCCTAATTACATCTGGGTAGCCAAAAATCAAAGGCAGAGCTGAAGTTGAAGCTCCATTCCAAAGCAGACCTTTGCCGAGCCGCTCCATCTTGTTCACGAGCGACACAGTCGAACTCGAATTGATGCGATATCCGACCAGAGAAACCGGCGATTGCCAAGATGATGACGGATAGTATCCCGGCACATGGCTGAAGAACGCAAGGTGATCATTTCCAGGTTCAGTATCGCTCGCTGACGATTTTACGTAATAGTCAACATCCGCCCGTTTGATCATTTGTGCGAGATCCACACCCAAACGATCGAGTACAGTTCGTGCCTGCGTGTCTGCATCCATTTGTTTGTGACCAAGGACGCTAATGATCGTAGCACTATTTAGTATCCGTCCCAATATGAGCACGAGTACGATAACAATCGCCAGAGACACCATGATCTCTATCAAGGTAAAACCAAGTCGCCGATGCGTCTTCATAGCTAGTTTCGATCAAGCGCGACAAACATTTCCGCCGAGTCAGTGGTGCGCAACGACGGATCCGCTGCAGCTGGCCAAATTGCGCGCAGATATACAAAAGTCGCACCTCTTCCGCCGCCGCTGGCGGGGAAACTTATATCGATTCGATACCGGGAGTTTGAGTTCGATGTGCGAGACGGCCGCCGCTCTGAATCAAAGTACACC
>DAIRIE010000007.1:0-1290 GCA_036809705.1 Chthoniobacterales bacterium | reverse complement strand
TGTTGATTGCGAATACCGGTGTGATCGAGGACGTTCTAGGCGTTGCGCGGAAATCCCCGGTGATCTGTGTCAGGATATCTCCTGCTGCCGTTTGCTCGACAGCGGTGTGGTTTGCGCGACCGCCGGTTGCAAGAAGGCCAAAAATACTAAGGATAGAGATGGCTACGATGCCCAAAGCTAGGACTACCTCAACCAACGAAAACCCGACTTGCTCTGCTCTCGACTTCACCGGCGATACACGCGCACTTCCCCTCCAAAGCCAGAGAGCTGTACGGCAACAATGTTAGGGCTTGAAGATAAAGAGCTACTATGAGTCGACAACAGGCCGACCTCTGCATATAGCGCGATATTCGTCGTATCTCCGTTGACCACGGCTTCACCGCGAGGGCTGAATTGGATCCACCGTCCGAACGTGGTTGTCTGCACGGTGAATGGGTGCCGAGTAGTACCCGCTGCAGAAACTCGATAGGCCGCACTTACATTTGGGCGACTTTCAAATTCACTTCCGCTGTTCGTAGGAACGCCGGTGTCGCCGACGTGACCATTATTGACCGTCATAGCCTTGCCTATTTGGGTTACTGATCCGGGTCCGCTGCCAACGACGATAGTACCGCCTGCCGGGTCGTCAGTACCTAGCCGTGTTGTAGATGAGCCACTCCCGGTACACACAAACCTGCTCCCGTCGTTAGATGCGACGATGGCCGTGTGTACCTGGCCAGTTATTGTAGTCCCTATCGAACCAGCAAAGCCAAGCCAAGTATACGTGTTGTTAGCTACAGCGTAAGCGCGAGCTTGTTCGAGAGCGCTTTTAATCGTGTAAGCTCCGTCAGTGATATCGCTGCCAGATTTGAGCGATGTAACTGCTGGAGCGATGAATCCCGCCGCGAGTATCATGATAGCGGCCACCAAGAGGAGCTCCAGTAGGGTGAACGCTGCGCTCGCTGTCCTCACGCCCCAACTCGGATAAGAACTAGAAGTTACTGCCACGATAGAGTGTCGTCGAAGCCGGACGTAGCAGCATTGTTGGTCCCGTTTGCGCCGATTGTCTGATCTTTCCCGTAGGACCAGCCGATTAAATCGGTAGATAGAGGCTGCGGTCCAGCGTTTTGATAAGGGTTCTGAATCGTATTGTCATAGTTCCAATCAAACCGGAGAAAGTACGTCATTCCCCAAGGATCATAATATCTACCGTCCGTAAATATACCTCCTCTGGCCGAACGGGCGTTTGGTGCATTCAAGAAGACGATGCGGCGGGGGTTTAGGTTTGTACCGTTCGGGTCGTCCCAGCTG
>DAIRIE010000006.1:22093-26060 GCA_036809705.1 Chthoniobacterales bacterium | reverse complement strand
TTTTAGTTTCGGGTTCGCATTCTAAGAACTAGACAGGATTAACTGGATTAAGAGGATTAGGTGTTTCACTCAGGAGGGTCTCGTAAGAACCAGGTGAATCCAGTCTAGTTCATACTGGCGATAGAATGCGCGACGAACTTGGGGACATCTCAATCGACGACTTTCGCCGCCAACTGCACCAGCTTGTCGATTGGGCGGCGGACTATCGCGAAAATATCGGCAACATGCGCGTCGCGCCCTTGGGTGAAATTTCCGCCAGGCTTCCGGCTGTTCCGCCGGAGAAGGGCGAGGCTTTCGACTCCATCCTCGCCGACTTCAAAAACATCATCGTTCCCGGAATTCTAAACTGGTCGCATCCGGACTTTCTCGCCTACTTCGGTTGCACGAGCACGGCGCCGGGCGTGCTGGGAGAGATCGCGTCGGCGGCGCTGAACGTCAACGCCATGACGTGGCGCACGTCGCCCGCGGCGACGGAGCTCGAGACCGTGGTGGTCGATTGGCTGCGGCAATGGATGCAGCTCCCGCGCGAGTGGAACGGCGTGATTTTCGACACCGCATCCATCGGCATCATGCACGCGCTCTGCGCCGCGCGTGAAGAAGTGGTGCCGGACGCGCGGCGGTGTGGGATCAGCGGCGGCCCCGTGCTGCGTGTTTATACATCCGATCAGGCGCACAGCTCGGTGGAGAAGGCAGCCATCGCCATCGGTGTGGGCGAAGAAAACGTCGTGCGCATTCCATGTGACGATGAGTTCCGCATGCGCGTTGAGGCGTTGCGTGAAGCGATGCAGGGCGACGCGTCCAGCAATCTTCAACCCTTGGCGGTAGTCGCGACCTGCGGCACAACTTCCACCGCGAGCGTTGATCCCACCGCTGACATCGCGGCGGTTTGTCGCGAGCACAAAATCTGGCTGCACGTAGACGCGGCCTACGGCGGCGGACTCGCCTTGTTGCCCGAAGAACGATCGATCACCGACGGCTGGACCGAAGCCGACTCGCTCGTACTTAACCCGCACAAGATGCTTTTTGTGCCGTTCGATTTCTCCGTTCTCTTCATGCGCGACCTCGAAAAGCTCCGGCGCGTTTTCACCCTCGTGCCTGAATATCTCCGCGCCGACACAGAAGAAGCGGAGCGGAACTACATGGATTACGGGGTGCCGCTCGGCCGCCGTTTTCGCGCGTTAAAAGCGTGGACGGTTTTCCGCACATTTGGCCGCAGCGGAATGGCGGCGCGAATCCGTGAACATCTGCGTCTGGCGAAGCTTTTCGCCGAGTGGGTGCGCGAGTCCGCGGAGTTCGAGCTCGCGGCGCCGGTTTCGATGGGAGTGGTCTGTTTTCGGGCAAAACGATCCGACGCCTTCAACTCGCGGTTGATCGAGGCAATTAACCGATCGGGAAAAACGTACCTGAACCAGACAGAATTGCGGGGGCGCATCGTTATCAGGCTTGGCCTGGGTAACATTTTGACGACGCAGAAGCATCTGCATGCCGCCTGGCAATTACTCCAGGAAACGGCTCGCAATTTAGCTAACGAGATCTGACCGAACTTCCGCGCGCTTCAGCACGAAGTCGGCCGCTTCTCCACCAGCGCGACGGCGTGGGAAATGGCGCCGTCGATAAATCCCAGGCATTCCACCGCCCCGCTCGGTTTACCCGGCAGGGCGATGACGAGCGAATGATCCACCACCGCCGCCAGGCCGCGCGAGAGAATGGCATTCGGCGTGATCTCCGCCGACCGCGTCCGCATCGTTTCGCCGAAGCCGGGAATCTCCACCCGCATGATGGCGCGGATCGCTTCCGGCGTGACATCACGCTCGGCGATTCCCGTCCCGCCGGTAGTCAGGATCAGGCCGCAGCCTTGCGCGGAGAAACGGCGGATCGCGTCCTGGATTCGTCCCACATCATCCGGCACGACGGCCTGGCACAACACGTCCCAGCCGCGTTTTTCCACCGCCGCTTTCATCGCCGGGCCGCCGAAGTCCTTGTACTCACCGCCGCTCGCGCGATCGGAGATGGTGATGACGCCGACGGAAAGCGGAGTCATGGTTTGCTGCAGCGGCGGAGTGTCGGCGTGAACGAGTATGCGAGTAGTTCTCCTCATAATTCACCTCCTTGCCTGAGCTGCGCGTTTCGTCTTCTTCAGCAATCGCACCGTGGAAATCTCCATCGCGTCATCGATCGCCTTGCACATGTCGTAAATGGCGAGCAGGG
The DNA here is from genome assembly GCA_036809705.1 of Chthoniobacterales bacterium. Lineage (GTDB taxonomy): Bacteria > Verrucomicrobiota > Verrucomicrobiia > Chthoniobacterales > UBA10450 > AV69. The sequence goes on along the minus strand of DAIRIE010000006.1, from coordinate 23,852 downwards.
CAATAGCGACGCCGGTGAGCGCTTCCATTTCCACTCCCGTTTGCGCGGTAGTGCGCGCGGTGCATGTCGCGCGAACGCCGCCGCTCAGCGTCTCCAGCTCAACCGCGACATGGCTCAGCGGCAGCGGATGACAAAGCGGAATCAAATCCGCCGTTCGTTTCGCCGCTTGAATTCCCGCGAGCTGCGCGGCGGCGAGGACGTTGCCTTTCGCGATTTGATTCTGAGAAATCGCGTGAATCGTCTCCGGCTTCAGTTTGATCGTGCCGCAAGCTACCGCCTCGCGCACGCTGGCCGGTTTAGCCGAGACATCGACCATGCGCACGCGCCCGTCGCCCGCGAGGTGAGTGAGCGCGCGTTTCATTAGCCGCCGATTGCGACCATGCGACGCTGCGGTTGGTAATTGTCGCGAAACTCGTGCCGCTCGGGTTTGCGATCGACCACGTGGAGGAAAAACACGCGCAGCTCCTCGTCGCTCGCGCCGCCGCGGAGTGGCCGCAGGATGTCGAACTCGAGATGGCTGCCGAGACAAGGGCGCAGTTTGCCATCACAGGTCAGCCGCAGCTTGTTGCAACTCTCGCAGAAGTGCAGGTTCGTCAGCGCTCCGATAAAGCCGATGCGCTGATCGCGTCCGGCAATTTGGAAATAAGTGGCCGGGCCGTTGGTGCGAAAATCCGGTTGCGGGATGAGCGGCCCGAAACTTTTTTCGATGGCGCGGCGTGCTTCCGCGATCGGGAAAAAATTGGAATCATCCAGCATCTCCGCGGCACTGACCGGCATTAGCTCGATGAAGCGCAGGAGCAGATTCTTCGATGCCGCGAACTCCACCAGCTCGGCAAGGCCGTCATCGTTGTTGCGGCCGCGCATGAGCACGGCGTTGAGTCTGATGGACGCGAACCCAGCTTCGAGCGCGGCGTCAATTCCTTCCAACACCCGCGGAAGAAAATCGCGCCCCGTGATCTCGTGGTAAGCGGCGCGATCCAGGGTATCGAGGGAAATATTTAACGAGCTAACGCCGGCAGCGCGAAGTTCCTGCGCCACCGTGCGACCCGAACGACCGCGGCGGTCGAGCAAAGTGCCATTCGTCGAAAGGCCAACCTGTTTGATCCCGTCGACCCGCGACAGCTCGCGGAGAAACTCGATGATACCCGCGCGCGTGAGCGGCTCGCCTCCAGTGACGCGAATTTTGTCGACACCCAGCGTCGCGGCCACGCGCACCAGGCGCAGCATTTCAGGAAAACCGAGCACGCCCGCGCGCGGCAGCCATTCCTGCAACTCATGGGGCATGCAATACCGGCAGCGCTCGTTGCAACGGTCGGTGACCGAGACGCGCAAATAGGAAACGTGATGCCCGAAGCGATCTCGCATCGCGCGCAACGTTACGGTTGCGGCCGGGTTGAATCAAGGAAGTGACGCAATTGACTGTTCGCCAGCCTGTTCGTATGCTCGTCAACGTGAGATATTCTTCCTTTTTCGCCTTGCCGCTCGCGCTCGCGGCGTTGCTTTTCGCCGGCTGTTCCACCACGGAATCGCGCATCTCCGAGCACCGCGACATATTCAACAGCCTTTCACCTAACGACCAGCAACTCGTCGCCTCGGGCCGCATCCGCACCGGCATGACCCAAAGTGCGGTCTGGCTGGCCTGGGGTTCACCCGAACAAAAGGCCGCGGGCGCAATGCGCGGGCAGATGACTGAGAGTTGGATTTACGTCAACTACGCGCCGGCGTATGTATACGGCGGATATGGCTACGGATACGGCGG
>DAIRIE010000006.1:20594-22083 GCA_036809705.1 Chthoniobacterales bacterium | reverse complement strand
GCGTTATTCGCACCCGCCACGGAGGACGCTCCTTTGCCTTCGTGGGTGATCCCTTCTACGACCCGTTCTATTATTCCTACATCCCGCCGAGCGTTCCTTATCCCTACCGCACGGTCACTTTCGCAAACGGTCGCGTGGTTTCCTTCCAATCCCTGGTCGGTCCGCGCTAACGATTCGCGTTTCCTGAAACGGGACGCGCCCCGGTAATGGCGTTCCGCTCCTTCGACGATTTCGTCGCGCAACTCGAGCGCGCCGGTGAGTTGCAGCGCGTGGCGCAACCGGTCGATACCGATCTCGTCATCGCGGAGTGGGCGAACCGCGAGATGAAATCGTCCGGCGGCGGCAAGGCGTTATTGTTCGAGCAACCGCTGGTCGATGGAAAACCATCGCGGTTTCCGGTTGCGATCAACACCATGGGTTCGCGCAAACGCATCGCGCTCGCCCTCGGCCTGGATGACATCGCCGATCTTGCGCAGGAAATTCAGCTCATCCTCAAAGCCAAACCGCCGACCGATCTGCGCGAAGGCTGGAGTTTACTGAAACAGGGAATTCACCTGCTGCATGCGCGTCCAAAGCGAGTGAACAGCGCGCCATGCCAGGAAGTCGTGCATCGATTCGGGGCCACCGATCACCGTTCACCGATCACTGATCACCTTTCCCTCCGCGATCTTCCCGTCCTCAAATGCTGGCCTAAAGACGGCGGCCGCTTCGTCACCCTGCCCAATGTCCACACGCGCGATCCCGAGACCGGCGCGCGCAACGTCGGCATGTATCGCATGCAGATTTACGACGAGCGCACCGCCGGCATGCACTGGCAGGTGCACAAAGTCGGAGCGCGCCACGGCAAAGTCTATTATGAACGCGGCGAGCCAATGCCGGTTGCAGTCACCCTCGGTGGTGATCCCGCCTACACCTTTGCCGCGACCGCGCCGCTGCCAGACGGCCTCGACGAGATTTTGTTCGCGGGGTTCCTGCGCAAAAAATCAGTCGAGCTGGTGAAATGCAAAACCGTCGAGCTGGAAGTGCCAGCCGATGTCGATTTCGTGCTCGAAGGTTTCGTCCAACCGGGCGAGATGCGACCGGAGGGACCATTCGGCGATCACACTGGTTTCTATACCGCGATTGAAGATTACCCCGTTTTCCATCTCACCGCGATTACGCACCGGCGCGAGGCGATTTATCCGGCGACGATTGTCGGGCCGCCGCCGATGGAAGATTTCTATCTCGGGGACGCAAGCGTGCGCATTTTCCTGCCGGTCTTCCGCATGAACTTTCCCGAGATCGTGGATATGACGCTGCCGCCGGAAGGCGTTTTCCATAACCTCGTCTTCGTCAGCATCCGCAAGCAATACGCCTATCAGGCATTCAAGGTGATGCACGGTCTCTGGGGCATGGGGCAGATGATGTTTTCAAAATACATCGTGGTGGTGGACGAAGATTGCGACGTGCACAACACCAGCGAGGTGCTCTTCCGCCTTTGTGCCAATAC
>DAIRIE010000006.1:3783-20582 GCA_036809705.1 Chthoniobacterales bacterium | reverse complement strand
GTTATTCGCAATCCCAGCGATTCACTCGATCACGCGCCGAGCGAGCAAAACATCGGCTCGCACATGGGCATCGATGCGACGCGGAAGTTGCCAGGCGAAAATTATCACCGCCCGTGGCCCGAGCTGCTCAAAATGGATGAACGCGTACAGCGCATCGTCGATTCGTTGCGCAAAAAACCGTGACGACAGCTACGGCCGGCGGAACACGCCGCCCGTCGAAGGATCACGCACCAGCGCTCCATGCGGAATGCCGCGCACATCAACCAGACGATTCGGAGGGTATGGGCTGATGACCAAACCAGGCGTGCCGCTGCGCTGCGCCCACGGATATCCCCCACGAGGCGGCGGGCCGTAAGAATACGCCTGGTCTTCCTGAATCGCGTGCCCAATCAATGCTCCAGCTGCCGCGCCGGAAGCGGCGCCTATGGCCGCGCCGCGAACATGGCCAGTCGCCGCCCCGCCAATGATCGCGCCTGCCGCCGCTCCGTATCCCGCACCGGCGCCAGTGGGCGAATCGCAGGAATTCAATGCGAGGGCTGTGAGCAGAGTGGCAAAGCCAGTGAGCAGGAATGATCGGTTGGTATTCATGATGAAATGTTTCTCTTAGTTCGGAACGTGAACGTCTGACGCACGCGCAGCGGCTCCCATTCAAATAAACCTCAGGAGCGCCGCGGTGGTGCGGGAAAACTTTTCAACTTTGCCGAGCCGATAATCTTTTTCGAATTGACGAAAACGATCGCGCCGCATGCGCTCGAGCAAACCTTGATAAACCGACCGCATAATTTCCGCCGGCAGCATCGCTCTACGGTCTGCAGCCGGGAGAAACCGCGCGGCCTCGGCATAAAAAGCATCTGCGCGCGCCGCTTCGAAATCCATCAACTCCAGAAATCGTGAATCGTAAACGCGTTGGCTCAGATCGGCTTCGCCATAATGAAAGCGCGCCAGATCTTCTGCGGGCAAGTAAATGCGATCGGCGGCGAGATCGCGCGCCACGTCACGAATGATGTTCGTCAGTTGCAGAGCCAGACCGAGCGAGATGGCGTATTCGCGACATCGCGGATCGCGGTAGCCGAAAATCTCGATGCTGACGAGACCGACCGCGCTCGCGACGCAGTAGCAGTACACGCGCAACTCATCGAACGTCGCGTAACGCTTGATATCGATGTCCATCTCCACGCCCGCGATGATTTCCTCCAGCATCTCCGGCGTGATGCCATAGCGCGTGATTAATTCACGCACCGCTCTCGCCAGGACAGGTTCGCCCGCGAACGGCTCCCGCATGCTGCGTCGCCACTGCGCGAGTTCGTGTCGTTTGGTTTCGCGATCGCGAGCGACATCATCAACGATGTCGTCGATGACGCGGCAAAAAGCGTAGAACGTCGTGATATCGCGCCGGCGCTGTCCTCGCATCGCCACAAACGCGAGCGCAAGATTTGATTTGCTCGCGCGCGTAATCGAAGCGGCGGAATCAGAGGTTTTCATGCAATCCACTTCAATACCGAATCCAGTTTTCCTGATTGATCCGTCCCGTTTCGCATTGGCGGAACAGCACCACCCACGACGCCAGCAGCCAGCCGGTGACGAGCGCGCGAAGGAAAACGAAAACCGTTCGCCACACTATCATGGCGAACGCGCGGTCGGCGACGGCAGCGCGCACAAAGGCATCGAGCGCGAGAATGAGAAAGAAATTCAGCGCGCCGATGAGAAGGAACCAGGCGACGCGACGCGTATCGCGCCGCAGCAATTGCCAATGGGCCCGCAGCGCCTCTCGCAGACTTTCATTGTGCAGCACGAGAGAAATCTGCACCGAGCAAAAGAGCAGGATGAAGAGGCTCATAACCGCGCGTTGCAGCGGCAGGTAGTCGAGCACGTCGGGAATGTTTATGAAATAAGCCAGCAGCAACGGCAGCCGCACTACGAGGAAACTCACCAGCACGACAATGCCAGCCCATTCCAGAACGTAACTGAATCGCCGAACGGCAAAGGCGAAAAGAGCGCTTTCGCCGAAGCTCAGCCCTTTGATCCAAGCCAGGCACACCGTAATGAGATAAACCTGGATGTAAACGCCGACCAAATACTCGAAGATGAACGCGATGGCATCGACCGCGGCTGACATCTTGAGCAGATGAGCGGTGGAGATTTCATTGTTCCAGGCCGGCAGCTTCCAATAGAGAAGCGGCTTGCCGAGAGCGGCGAGAACGCTGGCGAGTAAAACGGCGTAGATCGGGATGCTCCAACCTTTGTATAGCTTGCGCAGCGCGCGCCAGAGCGTGCCATGCAAACCTCGCCAGTTCAGCAGCAGCAAGATGGCGGCGAGAACGGCGAGCGGATATGTCGTGGTGGCATTGTCGAAAATGCCGGCGACGCCTTCCAGCGCGGGCAGCGGCGCCTCGCGCCATACTTCCGAGAGCTGCGGCCAATTCCACTGCGCAATGGAAGCGATCTGCCGCAGATCGATTTCGGAAATGCTGCTCAGCGGAGTGAAAGTGGCGAATTGAAAAACGAAATAGGCGAAGCCAAGCAGGGCGAACGTGAGCCAGACGCGCTCATAACGCGCGATGCAACGAAAGCCATCGCGCAATGCCAGCCGCACCGGGTTCGCCAGCATGACCAAAGCGTAGCCGGCGATAAGGCCGAGGAGCGGGTAAAGGCGCGCCGGTGCGATGAGGCCAAGCATTCGTGAATAGTGATCAGTGACTAGTAATGGAAACAGCCGGCCACCATTCACCAGTCACTATTCACCGTTCACTAACGTATAAGTCCCCAATGCCGATTGAACGGCCAGTAAACCATCAACCCTCGCCCGACCAAATTCTCCTCCGGCACCGGCCCCCAATAGCGGCTGTCGAAGCTGAAGTAGGAATTATCGCCCATCGCGAAGTAGGCGTGCGCAGGCACGGTGAAGGTCTGGTGCGGATTGGCCAGATTCGCGCCCCCAAGTGAATAGCCGCGATAGGGTGCTTTCGCCTCCATTACCCGCTGAAAGCCGAAACGCTTCGGCGGCTCGCCATTCACATATAACAACGGCGGGCTAATGCGGAGCGTGTCGCCGGGTACTCCAGCCAGGCGTTTGATGTAATAGGGCGCGCCGGTCTCGGGGTCCTCGCGGATCATGAAGATGTGATTGGTGCGAAAGACAAAAACATCGCCGCGATGTGGCTTGATGAAGTTATAGCTGAACTTATCGACAAAGACCTGGTCGCCGGTGTCGACCGCGCCGCGTGCGATCACCGCACCTTTCTTGTATGAAGCGCCTGGCGTGACCTTGAAATCGTTCATCAAAGTGTCGGGCGGGCAATAGATTGAAATTTGCTGATGGTGGCAGATCAGGCGTGACCAGGTGAAAAAGAAAAGAAATTTGCGCGGTTCAACGTGATCGACCGTGTCATCTACTTGAGAGACAACATTGATATAGTCGCGGCCGAGAATAAAAAACTCCGCTACCTGCTGCAGAATGTTCGGCGCCGGCTTCATCTGCGGGTGCCCGATAATTCCATTCAACGTCGGCTGCATCGAGCCGGTGGGAATCTTGAATGGTTGGATAAAATAAGATCGCACTGCGACGGCGACCACGATGGCGACGAGGATCACCTCCGTGTTTTCGCGCCAACCCGCCTCCCAATGTCCCGCCGCCTGATGCCCGATCATCTGCTCCAGCTGCTCGGACTTCTCTCGTATGGCGGAGTCATTCCGCGCTCGCGCCGCCGCTTTTAGCTCTGTGATGTGCCGGTCGAGATCGACCAGGGCCTGCTCGCTCATGACATCGCGCCGGTAACGCCGCACCTTCTCCGCATGACGGAGCAAAAGATGCGCGTGTTTAACTGAACGCCGCTGAAACATTGGCGCGAAAGCTACTCGCTCTTTTCAAAACTGCGAGTGCAAGCGCAGACCCCGTCACGACCAGGTAATCAAACGCAGCTCGTGGTCTTGTTGCAAATGCGGGTGAGTGGGAATGACGCGCACACTGAAACCGTAAGCACCGGATTCGCTAGCCGGAACTGAGCCGCGGTAAATGTAGCTGCCGTCGCCGTTTTGATTCGCCTGAGTGAGGGAAGTAATGGCTGGAGCTTTAATGCCGCCGTTCTCGATCTCACCGTGATAAGCTTCCACCCGAATATGTTCCGGGTTAACGGCGCCAAGATGAACTCGAGCGCTTAGCTCCAGAGCTTCACCGACTGGTATATTTTGCCGGTCCGCGTTAGCTACCTGCACTTGTTCTATGCGCACCTGCGGCCAGTCTTGGCGCATTTGTGTTTTCCACTGACTTAGCTCGGAAGCAGCCGCGCAATGATCCTGAGAAAGACCGCGATGGGCGCTGGCTGCGGGAAGGTAAAGGCGTTCGGTGTATTCCTTAACCATGCGGTGAGTGTTAAAGACAGGGGTGACGCTGCGGATGGATTCGCGCATGAGCTGGAGCCAGGCCAGCGGTAGTTTGCCATCGGGCTTGGCGTAGTAGAGTGGGACGATCTGATTCTCGAGTAGTTGATACAAACTGGAAGCATCTACTTCGCTCTGGAAGTCGACAGTGCCGTCATTAATCTCAGAACCAATCGCCCAGCCATTGTTGCCGTTGAAGCTTTCGCACCACCAGCCATCCAGCACGCTGAGATTGAGGCCGCCGTTGGGCGGAGCTTTCATCCCGCTGGTGCCGCTGGCTTCGAGCGGACGCAGCGGGTTGTTTAGCCAGAGATCCACGCCCTGGACAAGACGGCGGGCGATGTAGGTATCGTAGTCTTCGACAAAAACGACCCGGTTTTCCAAATCAGCTTCCCGGGAGAACTTATAGACTTCCTGGATGAGCGCTTTGCCTCCTTCATCACGCGGATGCGACTTACCGGCGAAGATGAACTGCACGGGGCGCGTGCTGTCGTTAAGTAGACGCTGAAGGCGCTCCTTGTCGCTAAAGAGGAGCGCACCACGTTTGTAAGTAGCGAAGCGGCGAGCGAACCCGATGGTCAGAATCTCGGGATCGAGCAGGCGATTGGCATCGCGGATGGATTGCGGTGATTCGCCGATCCGCTCGCGTTGGGCGCGGACCCGTTCCCGCACGAACTGCACCAGGCGGGCCTTTAGCTTCTGATGCGTGTCCCATAATACTGTGTCTGGGATGTCGATGACGCGGCGCCAGAAGTCTTCATCGGTAAGTTTCTCTTCCCAGTGACCGAGATACTTATCGTAAAGAGCGGAGAACTCGGGCGCCATCCAGGTCTTGGTGTGAATGCCGTTAGTCACGTGTGTGATCGGCACTTCGTGCTCCGGCACGCCGGTCCACACATCCTTCCACAGACCGCGGCTGACTTCGCCGTGCAATTTACTCACGCCGTTGGAATGCCGGCTCATGCGGAGCGCGAGAATAGTCATGCTAAATGGGTCGGACTGATTAAGCCGGGTCTGGCCGAAGGAAAAGAACTCATCGAAGGGCAAACCTACTTCCGCCGCGAAATCAGCGAAGTACTTACGCATCATCTCGCGCGGGAAGGAATCGTTGCCGGCAGGAACCGGCGTGTGAGTGGTGAAAACGTTGGCGGCAGCGGCGAGCTGGAGCGCGCCGTAGAAGTCGAGCTTCTTTTCCAGGATGAAGCGGCGAATCCGCTCCAGCGCGAGAAAAGCCGAGTGGCCTTCGTTCATGTGAAAGACATCCGGCTCAACCCCGAGCGCACGCAACGCCTGGACTCCACCGATGCCGAGCACGATTTCCTGGCGCATCCGCATCTCAAGGTCGCCGCCGTAAAGTTCGGCGGTGATAAGCCGATCCTCCGCGCTGTTCTCGGCCACGTCGGTATCAAGTAAGTAAAGGTTCACGCGGCCGACGCGCAGCTGCCAGATTTTGGCGAAGACTTCGCGATCGAGAATGCGCACCGAGATAAGAACGGCCTTATTATCCTGACGCACATCGCGGATAGGTAGATGATGAAAGTTCTGGTTGAGGCTGATGGCATGCTGCACTCCGTCCTTGTCGATCTCCTGACGGAAGTAACCGTGCCGATAAAGCAAACCAATGGCCACGAAGTTCAGATCCAGATCGCTCGCCGACTTACAATGATCGCCGGAAAGAATACCAAGGCCGCCGGAGTAGTTCGGAATAGATTCATGAAAACCGAACTCGGCCGAAAAATAAGCGATGGCGTTTTGCAATTGCGCACCGGGGCCTGTCTTCCCGTAGGTATCCTTGCGCTCGAGATAGTTCGTAAACGCATCGTGCACCTGCTTGAGCTCGCGCAGGAATGACTTGTCGGTGGCGAGCTCCTCGATGCGCGCCTGGCGGGAAAGCTGGAGCATACGCACGGGGTTGTGATTGGTGCGGTTCCACAAGTCGACGTCGAGGTGACGGAAGAGCCGGCGCGCGGAGGGTTCCCACGTCCACCAGACGTTGAAACTCATCTCGCGCAGAGGCTCGAGGGCGGCAGGCAGGGTGGGAACGACGTTGTAGCTATGAAAGGTCGGCATGGCCGGGAGAAGCTGGGAATTAAGAGCGGCAAGAGCCGCAAATCAACGGGAGCGGATTACGTGCCGTGGATGGTTGAGGAAAAGCTCAGCGGCACCGCATCGGCTCAGGCAGCGGTCGCGAAACCGAGCGACGGCTTGTCGAAGTCGGGCGCGGGCATTTCGTTCACCAGTTTCACAATTCCATTCTGCCATTTGCGCCCGATCTCCTGAAGATAAGGATCGTCTTCATCCAGCCGCGCGCGTTGGTTCGCCACCAGGGAATCAACTTCGTAACAGAACACGTCGATGGGCGGCCCGACCGCGACGTTGCTCTTCATCGTCGCATCGAGTGAGATAATGCCGAACTTCACCGCATCGCTCAGCGACGTGTCGTAGGAAAAGCCGCGGTCGAGAATGGGCTTGCCGTATTTGGTTTCGCCGATCTGTAGAAAAGGCGAATCGCGAGTGGCGTGGATGCTGTTCCCCTGCGGATAGATGAGGTGAATCTCCGGCGCGAAGCCGGCGATTTGTCCGCCGATGATGAGGTTGATGTTAAAATCGAATCCGTCAGCTTCGAGCGCCGCACGATCGCGTTTCTCCACCTCACGCACTTTGCTGCCGACGTAGCGGACTGTTTCGTAAAGCGTGTGCGCGGTCAGCATGGTTTGCCGCTTCGGCTCGTTGTTGGCCAGCAGCAGGTCGTCATCGATGAGCGCGATCGTTGCCTGAGTGAGCGAAAGGTTGCCCGAGCTCATGATGCAGATGACGCGTTCGCCCGATTTTTCGTAAATTCGCATTTTGCTGCGCATGGTGATGTTGTCCATGCCGGCGCTGGTGCGCGAATCGGAGAGAAAGACCGCGCCGCTGTGGCAAAGCATACCCAGGCAGTACGTCATCGGCCTTCCTCCGGCTCGATGACGCGGCCGCGCACGCGTTTGACTTGGGTGTGATGCGTGAGGACGTGCACGCGTCCATCGCTGCCGCGGAAAAATGCGCTCAGCAACCAGCTCACGATGCTGATGATGACCGCGCCGAGCAACGCCGCGCCGAATCCGTCCACGTGAAAACCGGCGATGATTCCCGGAACGACCCAGAGCATAAAACCGTTCACGACGAAGATGAAGAGGCCGAGTGTGAGGAGGATCAGAGGAGCGCTCAGAATCAGCAGCACGGGTCGAAGGAATGCATTAAGGACGCCAAGCAAAAGCGCCGCAAAGATCAACGCGGTCGGCGAATCGTAGCGGATCGCGGGTTGCAAAAGCCAGGCCGCGACCATGACCGCGATGGTCGTGATGACCCAGCGAAAGAGAAAGTGGCGCATGCCGGATGCTAACGAATGCTTTCGCGCGCGCCACACTGAAAGCGCTTGCGAAGCGCAGAGTGCCGCGTATGCGGTAGTGCTTAAATGCCACGCAAACGCAAAGCTCCAGAAAGCGAAAACGGGCAGACGAATGGCGCCGCCGCGCCCGGAGTTTCAGCTGCGTCCACCGCCGGCGATGTTCCCGCGGAAGCAGCCCCAAAGAAAAAGCGGGCGCCACGTCGCAGGAAACGAGCTGCGGCGGCAGCAAGCCAGACGAGCACTGATACGGCGCCCGTGGAAATCAGCGACGAGGCGATCCGGTTGCGCGCGTACTTCATCGCGGAGGAACGGCTGCGGCGTTCGGCCCCTGGCGATTCTGAATCGGATTGGCTCGAGGCGCGCCGACAGCTACTCGCGGAGCAGACCTCCCGGTAAAGCGCAGCGGACGCGTGCGTTACCCGGCGATAGTCGCGATCGTTGGCAACAGTTCACGTACCTTTTGCAGCAGCCGCTCCATCGCGAAAGGTTTCGGGAGGAACGCGCGCACACCAGGTTCTTTCATCAGCTCCTGCGCGCGCGCGTCATCGCCGCGGCCCGAGATCAGGATCAGCGGTGGAACCACCAGCGGAGGACTGACATGGTTGTACACCTTGCCGATGAGCGTAAACAACATCGCGCCGTCGATCATCGGCATGGAAAAATCGAAGATGAAAAGCCGGTATCGTTTCTTCAGCGCCAGCTCGAAGCCGTACTCGGCACTCGGAGTGGCATCGACTTCGCACTGGAAATCGCTGGTAAGACCTTCGCGAATCATTCGCGCCAGCGTGATATCGTCATCAACAACAAGGATGCGAATAATGTCCCGCTCAGGCATCAGACACGCTTGCGCCAGAGTGCGGCGCGTTTCAAGTGTTGGTGTGAAAACGGCAACCGAACGCGAGCTGGCTGAAGCTCTCCGCGAAAGGCTCCGGATTATCGCGGATGGGAACAGCCGCCGGGATCCTGACGCGCACATGCAACGTTTGCGCGAAATTTCAGCGCGCATCGATTCGCTCGCTCGCTCGTTACCCCGCCCGATCAACGCGCAGCTGGCGCATTACCTTTCGCGCCACAGCTACGAAAAGGCACTCGCGGTCCTGGAAAGGCGGCTGCCATAACTATCGCGTTGTAGCTGCCGTAGGTCTCGCCGGCAGAGGCGTGGCTGCAACTAAACAGGCCAGAGAACCATCACATTTCTGCCGCCGGGGGAGGGACGGCGGCTTCGGCGCGAATTAGCGCGAGTACAACTCGACGATGAGCTGCTCGTTCACCATCGGTTGAATCTCTTCTCGCGAAGGAATGCGCGCGACGCGGCCTTTAACGGTGTCACGATCAACAGTCAGCCAATCGGGCACCGGTGAAATCTGCGTCAGCTCCAGGTTGCGCAAGGCAAGCTGGCGCGATTTGGGTTTCTCCTTCACCGAGATTTCGTCGCCCGCTTTCACGTTGTAAGATGAAATGTTCACCGTCCGCCCATTTACCATTACGTGTCCGTGTGAAACAAATTGGCGCGCGGCGCTGCGGCTGTTGGCCAGGCCGAGACGGAAGACGACGTTATCGAGCCGCGTTTCGAGCAGTTGCAAAAGGGTCTCGCCGGTGACGCCGCGTTTGCGCAACGCGCTCTCGAAAATGCGCCGGAATTGCCGCTCAAGCAGGCCGTACTGATAGCGCAGTTTCTGCTTTTCGCCGAGCGCGATGGCGTAATCGGATTGCTTGCGGCGCGAGCCTTTCGGGCCGTGCATTCCGGGCGGATAATTTTTTCGCTCGAGCGCTTTGGCTGGCCCAAAGAGCGGTACGCCATAGCGGCGGCTGACTTTCGTTTTCGGTCCGGTGTATCTGCCCATTGAGAAAAGGTGAATGGTGACTAGTAAGTCGTGAATGGCTAAACGCGGCGCTGTTTCGGTGGGCGGCAGCCGTTGTGCGGGACGGGCGTGACGTCGCGGATGACGGTCAACTCGAGGCCGATAGCTTGCAGCGCGCGCACGGCTGATTCGCGTCCCGCGCCCGGACCTCTTACCAACACTTCCACTTCTTTGAGTCCGTGGCCCATGGCCTGGCGCGAGGCATCCTGCGCCACCATCTGAGCTGCGTAAGCGGTGCTTTTGCGTGAACCTTTAAATCCCACTTTACCCGCGCTCGACCAGCCGATGACGTTGCCCTTCATGTCGGTGATGGTCACGATGGTATTGTTGAAGGTGGCGAGGACGTGGGCGATCCCATTGTGAACGTTCTTGCTCCCTTTCGCTTTAACGATCTTGGGTTGCTCGACCGCGTCTGGATTGAGCGAAAGATTCTCAGCCGGTGGCGCCGCAGCGGGAGCGGGCTGTTTCTGTGCTTTGGGCGCTGCCGTTTTCTTCTTCGGCTCGGCTTGCACCTGCCCTCCCGCCTCAGCGCCAGGAGGGGGTGTGCCCGCGTCGGTCTTGCTCACCTCCGTTTTAGGCGCCTCAGTCTTCGTCGTCTCGTTCTTCGGTTCAGCCATTGTTAAACCTTGCCCGCTTTCGCGTCTTTATTGCGAATGACACCGACCGTCTTGCGTGGGCCTTTGCGGGTGCGCGCATTCGTGCTTGTACGCTGACCGCGCACCGGTAAGCCGCGCCGGTGCCGCACTCCACGATAAGAATTGATCGCCTGCAATCGCTTCAAGTTTCCCTGCACCTCGCGCCGCAAATCGCCTTCGATCGCTATCTTGTTGTTCGTGATCGTCTGGATAATTTCGTTCAACTGCTGCGGCGTGAGATTCTTCGCACGCATATTAGGATCAATATTTGCCTGCTCCAAAATCCGTTTCGCCGTCGTCAGCCCGATTCCATAGATGTAAGTGAGCGACGCTTCGATGCGTTTCTCCGCCGGAATCTCCACTCCAAGTAATCTAGGCATACCTATTAACTAATAACGAATAACCATTAACAGCCTTATCCCTGTCTCTGCTTGTGCCGCGGGTTCTTGCAAACGACGCGCACCACATTCTTGCGCTTCACAATTTTGCAAGCTTCACAAAGTCTTTTTACTGATGGTCGTACTTTCATTTTCCACGAGAGCAAAAACGCGGAAGCGAATCCGCGTCATTTGTGGCGGTAAGTGACCCGCCCCTTCGACAAATCGTAGGGCGAAATCTCTACCATAACTTTGTCTCCTGGCAAGATGCGAATGAAGTGCAGCCGCATCTTTCCGGAAATGTGCGCGAGCACGCGATGTCCATTCGGCAGCTCCACGCGGAACATGGTATTAGGCAGCAGCTCCACCACCGTGCCCTCTACTTCAATTGCGTCTTTCCGCGCCACGTCAGAATCTCCGGCTCCCCTTTCGTGATCAACACCGTGTGCTCGAAATGCGCCGACGGCAGTCCGTCCGCCGTGCACGCCGTCCACCCGTCATCGAGCATTCTGACGGCAGCCACGCCCATATTAATCATCGGCTCGATCGCCAGCGTCATACCCGCCTTGAGTCGCGGCCCGCTCGCGCGTTTACCATAATTGGGCACCTGCGGTTCCTCGTGCAGCTTCCGTCCCACGCCGTGTCCAACGAACTCACGCACCACATTGAACCCGTTGCGGCGCGCTTCGTCTTCAATCTCCGCGCCGATATCTCCGAGCCGCCGTCCCTCGTGCGCCAGACTAATGGCCCGTTCGAGCGCCTTCTCCGTCACGCGCAAAAGCCGCTCGATTCGCTCCTCGACCACGCCCACCGGCACCGTCATCGCCGTATCGCCCACCCAGCCGTCGCGAATCACTCCGATGTCCAGCTTGACGATATCGCCGTATTGAATCCGCCGCTGACTCGCGATCCCATGGATGACTTCGTCGTTAATCGAAATGCAAATATTACCAGGGAAAATCCGGTGCCCGAGCCTGTAACCGAGAAACGCGCTCTTCACGCCGTTTTCCGCCATCATGTCGGCCGCGGCCTCATCCACTTCTTTCGTTGTGATTCCGGGCCGGATGATCTCGATCACACGCTCCAGCACATCGCTCGCGACCCGGCAGGCTAGCCGCATTTTCTCCGATTCTTTCGCGTTCTTGATCGGGATCATGCCGAACCCATCAGCCGCGAAATCTCCTCGAACACCGTTTCGCGATCTCGATTGCCATCGATGCGATGCAGCATGCCCGACTCGTCGTAGAACGCTGCCAGCGGTTCCGTCTTGGCCCGATATTCGTTGAGGCGATTTTGCAGCACGTCGAGATCGTCGTCATTGCGTCGCACCAGCGGGCCCTCGCAGTACGGACAAATCGGGCGCTCCGCGAAATTTCCTGCCGTCGTGCTCGTGACGAAACCGCAGCTGCGACATTGCAAACGACCGGAGATGCGCGCGCGCACCGTCTCCTCGGAAACTTCGAGCCAGATGGCGAGAGCGAGGGGCGTGCGATGCCGTTCCAGAATTTGCTTGAGACTCTCCGCCTGCGGCACCGTGCGAGGAAATCCATCGAAAACAAAACCGTGCGCGCCATGCAACCGCAGCCAGTCCTCGATCAACTTTACAATCGTTGCGTCGGGGACCAGCCCGCCATGCTGGATGATCTCCGCCGTTTCCAATCCCAGCGCCGTGCCGAGATCCTTCTCCCGCCGCAAAATCGCGCCCGGCGAAGTGACGGGAATGCCGAAATGCCGGGTGATCATCTCCGCCTGCGTTCCCTTGCCCGAACCGGGCGCGCCGAGAAGGACGAGCCGCTTTTTCACGGAGCTACCCTTTCGCTGTTCCGACCCGCGTCCGGCAGAAACGGGCGTGTCACTTCGAGATGCGTACGACGGCGAAGAAGCTCACAGCCGTTCCATAATGTCTCATCTTCGGAGAGGTCCTTCGCTGCGCTCGGGACGACGGACCGCGTTTGCCGTTGCGAACAGTCAAAGGCGCGTGTCATCCGCTCTTCATCTTTACTCAACGGCCGTAAAGAAAAATGGCAACGCCGCTGATGACCAAAATGGCGATCGCCACATACAACCACACCAGCGTGTCGTGCCCGGCTGCGTCTCCGCGATTGTAAGCGGCGCGCGAATCGAAAGCGCGCCCGCGGATCCGCCCTTTGCGCAGAAACCCGTCGTAATGCCGCTGGATCAAGTGCGTCTCGACCTGCCGCATCGTGTCGAGCATCACGCCCACGATAATGAGCAAGCTGGTGCCGCCGAAAAATTGCGCGGTGATCTGCGGCACACGCAGGCCCTGGCTAAGCAAACTCGGTAGCACCGCGATGAGTGTCAGAAACACCGCACCGGCGAAGGTCAGCCGCGTCATGGTGAAATCGAGAAAATCCGATGTCGGTTTGCCCGGCCGCACGCCCGGGATGTAACCACCGTGTTTCTTCAGGTCGTCGGCGATCTGCGAAGGTTGGAATTGCGTCGCCACCCAGAAATAGGAAAAGAAAAAAATCATCGCCGCCAGGATGACGTAATGCAGCCAACCGCTCTGCATGAGATCAATCAGTTGCTTCGCGGTGCGGCTGTTGCTGAACGCCCAGCCCACGATTTGCGTCGGAAACAACAACAGCGCCCACGCAAAAATGATGGGCATGACACCGGCGTAGTTCACCTTCAGCGGCATGAAAGTCGATTGCCCGCCGTACATTTTGCGACCGACGACGCGCTTGGCGTATTGCACCGGAATCTTGCGCACGCCTTGCGTGATAGCGATGACGGCAGCGATGACGAAGAAGAGAAACAGCACCATTAACACGAGGACCATGGGATTCATCTGGCTCGCCGTGGCATCGCCCGTCGGCACAAATGTCTTCCACGCCTGCGCCAGCGCCGCCGGCAGACGCGCCACAATGCCGACGGTGATGATGAGCGAAATGCCATTGCCGATGCCGCGCTCGGTAATCTGATCGCCCAGCCACATAAGGAAGAGCGTGCCCGCAGTTAACGAGATCACTGTCACCATGCGGAAAGTCCAGCCGGTATCATCCACCAATGGAATTCCGAGCCGGTTTATCGTCTCCGGGATTCCACCGAGGACGGTGTGATAAGCTTCCGGATGCTGGAAGGAAATCGCCAGCAGGTATGCCTGGAAAAGGCAAAGTCCCACCGTCGCGTAACGCGTGTATTGCATGATCTTCTGCCGCCCGCCGTCTTCGCGCGCGAGCCGGCCAAGCTGCGGCACGACCGCGGTGAGCAATTGCAGCATGATCGACGCACTGATGTAGGGCATGATGCCGAGCGAGAAAATTGCGCAGTTCTCCAGCGCGCCGCCGCTGAAAAGGTTAAAGAGCGCGGCCACGCCGCCGCTTTTGTCAGCAGTGCTGCGAAACCATTCCTGCAACACGACCGGGTTAACTCCCGGCGTGGTGATCGCCGCGCCCAGGCGCACGATAACGATGACGGCGAGGGTGAATAAAATCCGGCGCCGCAGCTCCGGAATCTTGAAGGTATTAAGGAATGCGGCAACGCCCGGCGGAAGCGCCAGCATAGCGCCTCTCGGTTTTTCCACCCGGCTCGGAACGGAGCGCGTTGCGGTTAGTGGATCAGCCATACGACCGCGTTCTATTTCGGCGCAGCCTTCTTCGTCGACCTGGCCTTTCTCGCGCTAGCCTTTTCGATCGGCGCCTTCTTAAGACTTGCCGCCGGTTCTTGCTCTTTTCGCCTCGGGCCGTTCGGCCGCGTTGCCTCAGGCGCGGAAATCGTCCCGCCCGCTTTCTCGATTTTCTCGCGAGCCGGCGCACTCACCTTGTCCACCTCAACACTGAGTCCGTGCTTCAATTCGCCATCGCCCAGAATCTTGATCCCATGAAAATTTCCGCGAATCAATTTCGCTTCGCGCAACGACGCCTCGTTCACGACAGATCCGCTTGCGAAGCGTTCCAGGTCTCTCAAGTTAACGACGGCATAATTTTTATGAAAGGCCGCGTTGTTAAAGCCGCGCTTCGGCAAACGTCGGATGAGCGGCATCTGGCCGCCTTCAAATCCCAGACGGATGCTTCCGCCCGAGCGCGCTTTTTGGCCTTTGTGACCTTTGCCGCTCGTCTTCCCGTGGCCGGAGCTCTCACCGCAACCGAGTCTCTTCACTCGGTGCTTCGCGCCTGGCCGTGGCCGCAGATTATGAAGCCGTAGCATCGTTCACCTTTCCATCCGCATTTACCCGCGGGCGAATCCCGCGCAGTTTCAAAATCTCATCGCGTCTTCGCAGATTGCGCAGCGCTTCGATCGTCGCCTTCACCACGTTGGCGTGATTGCTCGAGCCGAGCGATTTCGCCAGCACATCACGAATCCCCGCCGCTTCCGCTACCGCGCGCACTCCGCCGCCCGCGATGACGCCGGTTCCCGGCGACGCTGGTCGCAATAAGACGCGCGCGCCATCAAACTCGCCGATCACTTCATGCGGAATCGTGTTCTCGTGCAACGAAACTTTCTGCATTGCTTTGCGCGCGGACTCGGAGGCTTTGCGAATCGCTTCCGCCACTTCCTTTGCTTTGCCAAAACCGACACCGACGCTCCCATCGTGATCGCCCGCCACGATCAGCGCGCTGAAGCTGAAGCGCCGTCCGCCCTTCACCACTTTGGCGCAGCGATTGATGAACACCACCTTCTCGGTCATGTCGCCGCGCGCGGCGGAACTCCTGTCTGTGTTCCGCTCTGGTCGTCTGCCTTGATTCGGTGGTGCCATCTTAAAATTTCAATCCGCCTTCGCGCGCTGCGTCCGCCAGCGCTTTCACTTTGCCGTGGAAAATGTAACCGCCGCGATCGAACACGACGCTTTGAATATTCTTCTCGCGCAGCTTCTCCGCGATCGACTTGCCGATCCGCTCCGCCGTCTCGCGATTGGCCGAGGCTTTTCCGGCACGCTCTTTTTGTAGCGTCGACGCCGCCACGAGAGTCTTGCCGGCATCATCATCAATCGCCTGCGCATAAACGTGTCGTCCCGAAAAATGAACTGTGAGCCGCGGACGCTCGGCCGTGCCGTTCACCTTCTTTCGAATGCGCCGGTGGATGCGCTGCCGCACCATCCTACGATTAATTGCCATTATTGGACCGTCTTTCCTTCCTTGCGCCGAATCTGCTCGCCGGCGTAACGAACGCCTTTGCCCTTATAAGGCTCGGGCGGATAGAAGCGCCGGATGTCCGCCGCCACTTGCCCGACGAGCTGCTTGTCGATTCCGCTGATCGCGATCTTGGTATTTTCCGTCACCGCAATCTTGATCTCCTTGGGAATCGGGAACAAAATCGGATGCGAAAATCCGAGGGAAAGATTCAGCGTCTGCCCCTGCACGGCCGCTTTGAAACCAACCCCCTCGATTTCCAAATTCTTGGTGAATCCTTCGCTCACGCCGCGCACCATATTGTTAAGCAGAGCGCGCGAGAGACCATGCAACGCTTTCACGCTCCGCGTCTCCGCCCCCCGAGCTAACGAGACGTGGTTATTCTCCACCTTCGCTGAAATCTCCCGCGGCAATTGCCAACTCAGCTTTCCCTTCGGGCCTTCTACTGCAACGGCGCCGTCGTTCCCGACGTTCACTTTTACCTTGTCCGGCAACTGAATGTCTTTGTTTCCAATTCGCGACATGAGTTCGTTAGATCGTTAGGAAAGCTAAATCGTCACCAAACATAAGCCAGCAGCTCGCCGCCCAGCTTTTGCTTCTTCGCTTCGCGCCCCGAGAGCACCCCGCGCGAGGTAGAGAGAATAGCGATCCCCATTCCACCTAACACGCGCGGAATGTCGTCCGCGCCGACATAGCGCCGCAAACCCGGACGGCTCACCCGTTTCAGGCCCGTGATGGCGCTGCTGCGATCCACCAGCTTGTTTGTGATCTTGATTCGCGGATGAGCTTCGGTGCGGTCGAGCTCGTAGTCCGTAATATAACCTTCGTCCTTTAGAATACGCACCACCTCCGCCTTGATTCTCGAGTAGGGCACAAATAGCTCCGCCTTCTGCGCGCGCGCGCCATTGCGCACACGCGCCAGCAGATCAGCGATTGGGTCGGTAACTGTACTCATTTAAGTGCTGTAGTTGTTCGTGTTCTTCGCGCTCTTTCGTGGTGAGCATTCACGCCGCTTGCGCTACCGGCTTTTTCGCGCGGTCGCTGAACGGCATTCCCATTTCGCTGAG
>DAIRIE010000006.1:1049-3773 GCA_036809705.1 Chthoniobacterales bacterium | reverse complement strand
CGTCCGCGCGGTGGTGACGATGGTAACATCAAATCCGATGTTGCGCTTGATTTTGTCGAGCTCGACCTCGGGGAAAATGGATTGGTCAGAAACGCCCAGCGTATAGTTGCCGTTCCCGTCAAAACCGCGCGGCGACACCCCGCGGAAATCCCGAATGCGCGGCAGCGCTGCCTTGATCAGCCGTTCCAGGAATTCGTACATCCGTTCCCCGCGCAACGTCACCTTCGCGCCGATCGCCTGGTCTTTGCGCAGCTTGAAATTGGAAATGCTCTTCTTCGCCCGCGTCTCCGCCGGCCGCTGGCCAGTGATCAACGCCAGCTCAGTCTTCGCGTCATCCAGCGCCTGCTTCACATCAGATTGCGACCCCACGGAAGTGTTGATCACCACCTTCTCCACCTTCGGCACCTCGTGCACGTTCTTGTAGCCATGCTGCTCCCGCAGCGCCGGCATCACGCGCTCTTTGTAGTCTTTGTAAAATTCGTTCTTCATTTCCTAACCAACCGCTCCGCTACTCGGTCCCCTCTGAGCTAACTCCGCAGGATCGCTTGACTCCGCTTCGCTCCGCTCGGCATGACTATTTAGTCTTTTCCTTCTTCGCCTTCGTCTCCTTCTTAGGTTTCCCTTTCTTCTCCGTCTTCTCGATCAATCGCACATTGGAAATATGGATCGGCCCTTCCCGCTCCGCGATCTTCCCCTGCGGATTATCCTGCGATTTCCGGAGGTGTCGTTTAATAATTCGCACACCTTCTATCAGCACCCGCTGCTTCTTTGGCAGCACCTGCAAAATCTTCCCGCTCGATCCGCGAAAATTACCCGCGATCACCTCCACGTTATCGCCCTTCTTCACATGAAATCGCGGTCTCATAGCGGAAGACAGGCGTCTCGCCTGTCACGGCACGCAGGCGTCTCGCCTGCAGTCTCGTCACCTCGCCCGCCCTTCATAAAACCTCCGGCGCCAGCGAGACGATCTTCATAAAATTCTTCTCCCGCAGCTCGCGCGCGACCGGCCCGAAGATGCGCGTCCCGCGCGGATTCAGATCCTTATCAATGATCACGATGGCGTTGTTATCGAAGCGCAAGGCCGAACCATCATTGCGTTTGATTGGCTGCCTCGTTCGCACCAGCACCGCGCGCACCACCTCACCCTTCTTCACTGTTCCCGTCGCGCTCGCTTCCTTCACGTTCGCGGTAATCACGTCGCCGATCCGCGCATATAGCGTCGCCTTGCCGATGACGCCGATCATCGTCGCCATCCGCGCGCCGGTGTTATCCGCCACATCTAATCTCGAACGAATCTGGACCATGATTATTTTCCCATTACCTCGACTAAACGCCACCGCTTCAGCTTGCTCACCGGCCGCGTTTCCATGATCCGCACCGTGTCGCCATCCTTTGCCTTGTTCTCTTCGTCGTGAGCGTAGAACTTCTTCTTCTGCTTGATGATCTTGCCGAACTTGGCATGCGGCACACGCGTGACCGATTGCACCACGATGGTCTTGTTCATCGAGCTGGAAATCACCTCGCCCACGCGCGTCTTGCGCGCGCCGCGCTGCTGCGACATCGCGCTCCCCTGCTCAGCCGCAGCATCGGGAACGCTGCTCGTCATTGTACTCGCTTCGTCCGCCATAATTACTTCGCCGCCTCCGCTTTCTTATTTTTCCGCCGCGAGAGCACCGTCTCGATCCGCGCCACATCGCGCCGCAGCAAACGCAACCTGCTCGGCTGTTCCAGTTGCCCGCTCTGTTGCTGCAAACGCAAATGCAAACTTTCCTGCCGCAGATCGCGCTTCTTCGTCAGAAGCTCGTCCATACTCAACTCCGCTATTTCTTTGATTTTCATTTCGAATCACGGACACACCCGATCGGAATGATGCCTCAACCTTGTCATGTCGAGCGAAGCCGAGACATCTCTAATTGTGCTTCGCAGCGTGTCGCCTCCGACATCGTCAGAGATCCTTCGACTCCGCTGCGCTTCGCTCAGGATGACAAACATAAATCACGCAGCCACATGGTGCCTCGTTAAAAACTTCGTCCGCACCGGCAACTTATCCGCCGCCAGCCGCAACGATTCGCGCGCGACGGTTTCCGTCACGCCATCCAATTCGAACAAAATATTTCCCGGCTTGACCGTAGCCACCCAGAACTCCGGCTGGCCTTTACCCTTACCCATCCGGGTTTCTGGCGGACGCGACGTGACTGATTTGTCTGGGAAAATGCGAATCCAAAGCTTGCCTTTGCGCTTCATGTTGCGCGTCAATGCCACCCGCGCGGCCTCGATCTGCGTGTTGGTGATCCAGGCGCGCTCCAGCGTTTGCAGCCCAAATTCGCCGAAATCGATCCGCAGATTGCGCGAAGCGGTCCCTTTGCGGCTGCCCCGCTGCGTCTTGCGATACTTCACTCTTTTCGGCATCAACGGCATAACAAATCTCCTAACGAGCTCTAGACTGCGGCCGGTTCGGCTGGCGGCGGTGGCGGCGCGGCGGGCGCGGAACTCTCCGGCGCCGCTTCTTCCTTCTTACAAATCCAGCATTTCACTCCGATCTTGCCGTAAACCGTATTCGCTTCCGCAAAACCGTAATCAATTCCGGTGCGCAAAGTATGCAGTGGCACCTTACCTTCCCTATACCATTCCGAACGCGAAATCTCCGCCCCATTCAGCCGCCCCGAGCTGCGCAACCGAATTCCAAGCGCGCCGAAATCCATCGCCACCTGCACCGCTTTTTTC
>DAIRIE010000006.1:0-1039 GCA_036809705.1 Chthoniobacterales bacterium | reverse complement strand
CGCGCCGATAAGCAATGCGCCGCTCGATTTGCAGCGCCACGTTCTCCGCCACCAGTTGCGCATCGAGCTCCGGCGTCTTGATCTCCTGAATATCTATCTTGATCTGTTTGCCCTGCGCCATCCTCGAAATTTCTTCCGTCATCTTTTCGATCTCCGCGCCTTTACGTCCGATAACGATGCCTGGCCGCGCGGTGTGAATTGTCACCCGAATCGAGTTCCACGCTCGCTCGATCACGATCTTCGACACCGCCGCGAACTGGAGCTTCTTCTTCACATAGTTGCGAATCTCGATGTCGCTGTGCAAAAATCCCGGCAGCTCCTGCGGCGACGCGTACCAGCGCGAACGCCAGTCGCGATTCACCCCGAGCCGAAAACCGATTGGATTAACCTTTTGTCCCATAGTTTGTCGTCCTGAGCGAAGCGAAGCGGAGTCGAAGGATCTCTAGCTGCCAGCGTCGCATCGTCATTTCTTGTCCTTCTTCGTACCTGCCGCCGGCTTCGTTCGCTTCTCGTTAGCTGCTTCAGTTGCCACGTTAAGCTTCTTTCTCGCAGCCTTCTTCGCCGTCTTTCGATCAGCCCGCGTCTCGATCTTGATCTCATCCGTGAGCACGATCCGAATATGACTCGTCCGCTTCAAAATCCGTGAGCCGCTCCCGCGCGCGCGTGCCATCATCCGCTTCATCGTGGGCCCTTCGCCCACGACCGCTTCCTTCACCACCAGGCCATCGACCTTGAGGTTGGCATTGTTCTCGGCGTTAGCGACCGCGCTCTTCAGCGTCTTATTAATAAGAGCCGCCGCCTTCTTCGGACTGGACGCGACCACATCCAGCGCCGCCGAAACCGGCAACCCCTGGATCTCACGCGTGACTTCGCGCGCCTTGAAGGGCGAAATCTTCGCGTACCGGTATATCGATCGAACTTCCATCCTTCTTTCGTCTAAGAGTTGAAGAGTTACAGCGTTAAAGCGGCTCCGCTTTAACCCTTCAACTCTTCATCCCTTCAACGTTCCCCCACTTCCCGCCGCGCATCGACTTCCAGC
>DAIRIE010000005.1:13235-26499 GCA_036809705.1 Chthoniobacterales bacterium | reverse complement strand
ACTTCCTTCACCACCACATCGTTGAACGTCTCGCGAAAGTCCGGCTCGTCATAGCGTTCCGGCAGCAATTGGGCGAAGGTTTTAATGGCAACCAACGGGTTGCGAATCTCGTGCGACATGCTCGCGGCCAGGTCGCTCCAGAACGCGGCGCGATCCCGCAAATCCTGTTTCTCGCGCAAACTCTCTTCCGCCGTGAGGTCGTGAATGACCGCCACAGCGCCGAGGGCGGTGCGCTGGTCCGCCAGCCGCCGTGTCTCGACCGAGAGCGAGCGATGCGTGCGCGGATCGATCCACTGTTTCGACGGCAAATTGTCGGTGGCGTCGAGTGTATCGCGCAACATCATGGCCAATTTCGCCCCCGCGGCTTCGGCGGGATGATTCAACGCGTCAGATGCGTGAACGCCGAGGATCGTTTCCGCCGGCGGATTGAACCAGCGGATGATTCCCTGTTCGTCGATGGCGACGATACCCGGCGGGATCGATTTGAGCAGCGTTTCGGCCAGCGTTTTTTGCAGTGTGATCTCTTCGTAGAGCAACGCGTTCTCCAGCACGGTCGAGACGTGTTCGGCCAGGATCATCAAACCTTCGAGCTGGCTGTATTCAAAGGGCAATCCGGTGATCCCGTGGCCGAAAAAAATCCAGCCGATGATCCGGTCCCGCCCGTAGAGCGGCACGATGACTTCGGCGCCAAAGCTGTCGAGCGCGCGCCGAAGAAGCGCGCGATGCGTCAGGTCGGCGACGTAAGCGAGATTGGCGCGCCAGATGAGATGGGCATGCGTTTCAAACCAGCGCACAAAGGCATCCCGCTCGCTGTATTCGATCTCGTGCGTTTCCGGCAGGCACCGCAAACCCGCGCGCAGCCGATAGCGTTCACCCCGGCGAATGCGCGAGAAAATTCCGACCCGCGTCACGCCGGCGGCGTCAGCCACACTTTCTGCCACGCTGGCGAGGAGTGAATCGACGTTCTCGAACTGCCGAAAAACACGCGGGAATCGCAGCATCGGCAGCGACGCTGAGCTCCCGCGCAGCTCGCCCATTGCCGCCGCCGTCGCGGGGCGCGGCAGCTCGATCGGCACGCCGGCGCTCTGCGCTTCCTCGCGCAGTTCGCGATTTTGCCGCTGCAACTTCAGGTAATCGAACGCGCGACCGACGAGCGCCTGGAAACGACGGCGCTCGAGTTGCAAATCTTCCGCAGCATAAATCCCGGATTGCTCCGCATCGCGCAGCGGCTCGGAGCGCGGCGTGCCCAGCGCGATCTGGAGTGAGTCGGGCCAGTTTTGCTCCAGCTGCTCCATCAGCTCGCGGCATTCGCGCGCCCGCAAATCCATGAGCACGACCGCGGGCGATGTTTGCTCCAGCACCGCTTCCAGCCGGTCGGCTTCACCCACATGGCGCACTTGCGCCATCGTGCGCAAATACGCTTTCGCCCGCCGCACAAGGTCGGCATCCTGTGAGTACACGATGCAGACCGGGGGCAACGTCATCATGCTGCCAGCATATTAGTTCTCCGCGAACCGAAAAGCCACTGCTTCGCGCGCGCGCCATTGCGCCTGGCTGCCACGCGTGAGCGGGCAAATGGCGAAACCCGAATGACGAAGGTCGAAACAAATTCCAATGACGAAATGCGAAATGCCGCGCCAGTTTTCGTCATCTGGATTTCATCATTGTTTCGTCATTCGTCATTCGTATTTCCTCGTTCTGAATCGCTATTCCGTTCTCATGCCGCCGCCGCCTCGGCCGCATCACGCGCCAGCGGCAGGTAAATCCGGAACACCGTTCCTTTGGAAAGCTCGCTCTCCACCTCGATCTGTCCCCCATGTTCCTGCACGATCCCATGCACCACCGACAGTCCCAGGCCGGTGCCGTGATCCTTCGTCGTGAAAAACGGATCGAAGACATGCGCGATGTCCCCCGGCTTGATCCCTTCGCCCGTGTCGCGAATCGACACGCACATCGCTTCATGCGTCTGCGACCCGTTCACCGAAAGCTGCGAGATGAGCGGATCACCCGTGCGCACCTCTGTTTTAACCGTCAGCTCGCCTCCCCGTTTCATCGCATCCATGGCATTGAGGAAGAAATTCAGGAACACCTGCTCCAGCTGGTCGGAATCGGCCCGGATCATGTCCGTGGAGGAATCGAAAACGCGCACCACCTTGATCTCCTTCTGATACAACCGGTGCTGCACCAGCAGCAGCGTCTTTTCCAGCGTCTCGTGCAGATGCATCGGTTGCAGCAATGGCTTGGTCGGCCGCGCGAACCGCAGCAGTTGGTTCACCAGCGTATCGATGCGGTTAATCTCGTGCACGATCAGCCCCGAAAACGTCTCGCGAAAATCCGATTCGGCATACCTCTCCGGCAGTAACTGCGCAAAAGTCTTGATCGACACCAGGGGATTCTTGATCTCATGCGCCATCCCGGCCGATAACGTGCCCAGGCTGGCCAGCCGGTCCGTCCGCCGGATTTGTTCCTCCATTTTCTTCAGCGTAGTGATATCAGTGAAGACCATCAGCGCACCGAGTAGCTCATGTTCCTGACCGCGAAAAATGGCGCTACTCGCCCGCACATAGACTTCGTCATCTTCCACCTGAAACGAAGCCTCCCGGTCTTCCTGCCGTTCGCCCGTAGCCAGAGTAGTTCGAATAATAGTCCGCAAGGGCGCCGGCAAATCGTCCACTAACCGCCCCCTGCTTACCCTGGCCAACCCGGTAATCTGCTCAGCTTCCTGGTTGAATACCGTGATCCTACCATCAGTATCAGCCGCAACTACTCCGGTAGTCAAATTGCGAAGCAGCGTCTCATTATAAATCTTGGCATTCTGAACTTCCGTAAATAGCTCAGCATTCTCAATAGCTACCGCCAGTTGCCCACAAAGAAGCTGAAGGGCATCCTGCTCCATGCTTCCGTAAATCCGCCCAGAAAGCCGCGGCGCCAGAAGCATGATACCTACAAGCTGTTCTCTCGCGTAGATACCGAGAGCCGCCGCCGTATTTAACTCTTCTAGTCGCCGCGCTACCTGTTCAATAAGAGGAGTAGAGCGGATCCGATGAAGTTCATCCAGAACTATCGGTTCACGATGGATGTTCAGGTAGTGAACTACTGGGCCGTCCGATGAAAGAAACGAGTTGAGTAGCGCGGGCGCTTCCGTTTCTCGGGGGTAGCGACGCACAAACTCGCCCTTCTTTCCCGCCAGATAAATCGTGACTTGGTCGGTTCCCACAGCTTCTGCGATCGTAGTGGCAAACCTGCGCAGGAGGTCGTGCAGCGTAGTGACGGACGATAAGATTGCCGCGGCTTTACCCATAGTGGCACGAAAATCGAGTCCCCGGGAACCTATGAAGAGCTTGTCAGCTAAACGCTGGGAAAGGCCGCGCGCCGGCGCCATGGCAAACGCTATCGCCAGAGCAGCGATGACATGTGCTGCGGAACGGCCAGTCGAGTGAAATGCTAAGTTAGCTGCCACCATCGTCACCCACCAAAATGCAAAATAAAGTCCTATCAGGTAGGTCGCGAGGATCAGGTACGACATTGCCCTGCGGACGAACAATCCGACCTCCATAATCTTGCGAGTGGCAATGCCGTACGCCACCGCAAGCGAAAATAAGATGACGCGAAAAGGCGCTGTTTGCGAACTTACCGCCGTGCTAAAAAACGCGCCGATTAGGAGCATAAGAGGCGTCGTAACGACTAGCACTAACAGTCCGCCGATGAGACTGAAGGCTAATTCGTTCCGAGTCGCGCCTCTAGTAGTTCGTAGGTCTCTCCATGTCGCGACGAGCAACACGACAATGGCCCCTGCGAAGTAGGCGAAATACAGACGGATAGCGGCGCCGTAAATAGGTATAGGTGCGATACCTACTTTGGTATTGCCGAACCTGGCTTCCCGCAGAAAAACCTTGGTGAGACACACAACGAAGATAAGAAAAAAGCCTAGGAGCCAGCCCCGAAACCTATGAATTATCCGTTCCCAGTTTTGGTCATCGCAAACGATGGCGAGCCGGAGTAGGTTGAGACTGGTAATGATCGCGATCGCTGCTATAGATGCAGCACGAATCGCAATCTCGGCGCTTCGGGTACTCTGCGCGCCTAAGACGAAATATAGACTTCCCAGCCACGCCGTCGCAGATAGCGACAGGATGAGAAAGGTTTGGTTAGCTTTGCGGTGCCAGTTCGATTGGAGAACAACCAGGCCTAGCCCGAGCTGGACAAGGATAGCTACAAGGATCGAAGGGGAAGCGCCATTCATCAGGAATGGTTAGGGCGCTCGACAACAAGCGAGCTGGCACTGCCTCCCAATCCACGCACGTTAATCAACACCGAATTCAAGCAGCCTTTACGCGGCCGATTCGGGACGAAGTCCAAATCGCACTCGGGGTCTGGTGTTTCGTAATTCGCAGTCGGCACTACCGTTTGATCGCGGATACTTAGGGCGCACGCCACGATCTGAAAAGGCCCCCCCGCCGCAAGCGGATTACCTGTTACCCCTTTGATTGAGCTAACTGGTATCTCGTAGGCATGTTTCCCGAATACCTCCTTGATGTAACGCACCTCTACCGAGTCGAGGATCGGATGCCCGGGGCCGTAAGCCGAGATGTAGTCGATCTCCTCAGTTGTTTTTGCAGAATTCGCCAAGGCAAACTGCATAGCATCAACCAAGCCAGAGCCGGGCTCCTCCGCGCTGCGATCGCGGTGTCGCGCATACCCACAGACCTCGAGATAAACTCGCGCCCCACGTGCGCTTGCGCGCTCTGCGTTTTCCAGGATAAACATCCCTGCTCCTTCGGAAATGACACCGGAGTCGCGATTAAGATCGAAAGGCCTGCTGGCTCGTTGCGGCGCGCCGTTTTGACAGGAACTGAGCCCGCTTGCCGTGAAGGCAGCAAATGTATGTTTGGTTATAGGTGCATCGGCGCCTCCAGCGATCGCAAGTTCTGCCTCACCGTTGGCGATCATGTTGGCTGCGGTAGCGACTGCATCGAGTCCCGACGGACATGCTGATGAGACCGTGTCGGCGTGGGCACGTGCGCCGATGCGATCGGCTATCAAATTGGCGGCGGCTTGCGGAGTCAGGGCGCTAACCGCAGTCGGCGACATGCCATTCCCCCCGCGGTTTTGGAAGTTGCTGATCGAGTTTTCGATCACGTCCATCGCGCTCGTGCTTACGCCGACGACGACGGGGGTCGGGTTCGGAAGGTAGGCTTCGTTAATCTCGAGGCCGGCGTCATCAAGCGCCATCATAGCTGCCGCGTAGGCAAGCTGCGTGTGACGCGCCATTCGCTTCGGCTTCAACTCGGGTTCGATAAATTGTCTTGGATCGAAGTTCTTAACTTCGCCAGCGATCTGGCTCTTGAGATCCGAAGCGTCAAAAAAGGTGATTGGCCCGACGCCGCTGCGGCACTTGAGGAGGGAGTCCCAAAAGGCTTCCAAACCAATGCCGTTCGGGGCGACGACGCCCATGCCGGTAATGACAACGCGATTGCGTTTAATCATGAAGAATAGTGACGAGTGACGAGTGACGAGTGACGACTGACGAGCGCGGGGGCGGGAGTCAGTCTGCCCGCCTGACGCGGCGGGCGGGTGTCAGCCCGTTCGGGTTCTCCCCCGCCAAAGTCGCGGCCAGACGTCTGGGTCAGCCAAGCTGGCTGGCTTGTGCTCCGCAGCCGCCGGGTAAGAACGGCGAGTTGACGCGCAGTAAACGACGGAGCGGATGCGGAGAACGTGGTATGTACGTTAAGTGCGGCCATTATCGATTTAGCACCGAAGTTATTCGCACTTATTCACAATTCTTGACTTATTCACAAGTTGCATCTTCTCTCACAAGCAAAATTTTAGGACCCAAAGAAATCGCGCCGGAGGTGGAGAACCGCAGATGTCGCAGATGTCGCGGATGACGCGGATTCCAGCGGATGAGAACAAGATTGATAAACAGCGGTAATGTGTCAGGCCGTGTAGAGGCCTTTGGGCCGACGGATGTGAGCGGATCGGCGGTTGGCACAAACGCCTCCACATGGTGGGATCCATCCGCGTTATCTGCGCAATCCGCGGTTTAGTCTTTGTTTGGCAAACGGCACGCACCTAGCTTCATTTCCGCCCTGACCCCATGTCTTCTCCCGTCGCCGAGCAGCCGAAGATCCTGATCATCGACGATGAGATGGGTCCGCGCGAAAGTTTGCGCATGCTCCTGAAGCCGAGTTATCAGGTGCACACGGCCACGAATGTCGAGAGCGGTTTGCAATTGCTCCAGGAAAAACATCCCGATGCGGTCATCAGCGACATCCGGATGCCGGGGACGAGCGGGATCGAAGGGTTACGGCGTATTCGCGAAATCGATCCGCATGTCGCGGTGATCATGCTGACTGGATTCGGCGCGCTGGAGACGGCGCAGGAAGCGTTGCGGCTGGGCGCGAACGATTACATCAACAAGCCTTTCGACGCGGTGCAGATGCGCGAAGTCATCGGCCGCAATGTGGAGCGGACGCGCTGCCATCGGCAGAGCGATGAAGCCTCGCGCGGGATTCAGGAATTGAACAGCCGGCTCATGACCGAGCTGGCGCAAAAGGAACGGCTGGCGTCACTGGGACAGGCGTCGGCGGAGTTCGTGCACGACCTGAGTAATCCGCTCACGATCGTCTGGGGTTACGTGCAGATTTTGGCGAAGAAACTCGAGGAGGCGGAGAAGGCAAAGGGCGCGGCGGCGAGCTCGCCGAAAGAGTTAAACATCATCGAGCAAAACGTGCGGCTTTGCCGTGACCTGCTCACGATGTGGCAGAGCTACGGCAGCAATGGCGGATTTAAACCGAAGCCGATCTCGATGTCGAAAATTCTGAACGACGTGGCGAAAGGCGCGGCGGGGCTGGCGGCGCAGAGTGGGGTGGAGTTCGCGGTCGATGTTTGCGACGATGCCTGCACGATGCTGGGAGACACGACGCAACTGACGCGTGCGGTGCAGAACGTGATCGTGAACGCGATCCAAGCCTGCGCGGAGAAAAAAGGCGCGGTGAGCGTGACATGCGTGCGGAAAGATTTCTACGCGGATATTCTCGTGAGTGACACCGGCAGCGGGGTTCCGGCGGAGTTGATGGCGAAAATATGGGAGCCGTATTTCACGACGAAACAGGGAAAGAGCGGCACCGGCTTGGGGTTGTATATCACGAAGAAGGTGATCGAGGATCATCAGGGGTCGATCAAGGTGGACAGCACGCCGGAGAGCGGCACGACCTTTACCTTGCGTTTGCCGCTGATTAACGAGCAGGGCGGCGCCTCGACCTCGTAGAGCGGAGCGCGGAAACGAATCTCACACCAAGTCCACAACGGACACAAAGGTGTGGCTTCCAGGTCGAGAGTGCACTGGCATATTTCGCTCAAGATGAAAGGAGCCACTTGGCTTTTCAAGGGCACTCGCAGAGACGTCTCATCGGGAGCGCGGCAACAGACGCAAGCGCGAGTCATGGCTGACACTGCGCTGTTTGTTGTCCTTTGTGACCTTTGCGGCCGTCGTGTGAGGAACTGAATTTCCACTTTCACTTGTCAGCGCGTGACGCATTCGGTTTGCTGCGGACGTGTCGTCACGGTACCGCATCGCATCGCCGTTTTCGATTCGGTTGGCCGGCGCGCCCTTCAATGTTCTGGAGCGATTAGGCACACCGGCACTCGCTGGCGCAGCCCGCGAGCTGCTCGCGCGTGAAGGAGAACTAGCCCGGATAAAGCCAATCGCGGAAGAGTTCATCAGGCGACGCGATAACGGTCTGGCGCCGCGAGAATTCCATGTCTGGCGAACAGCGATTCGCCGCGGTGGTGTTCCCCAGGACGAAGAGATTCGCACCCCGGCGGAGTTGCGAAGCTACGCAATGGGGGCCCAGGCATTTACCACCGCTCACTCGCAATTTGCGACAGAATTGCAGGCCGGTGTGACTGCGTCGCGTGCGGCTTTGCTCAGCGCGAGTGCGGAATTGTTGCCGGCCTACCTTGTCTTTGCCTCGCAAGACGCCCACCAGCTGATGGACCTGACGCGTTCCGGCGAACCGCTGCCAACGCACAACAGCGGTGCGCGCAAACGCGATCGCCATCTCCTACTTTACCTTCAGCGGATCGCGTCGAAAAACGACACTTTCAGCGAGTTCGGCCCGTCTGTGTGGGGGCGTGTTAACACTCAGGGGCCCGCGCTGAAATTGGACACCGCCGCCGGAGTCACGCGCAGAGAGGCTTTCCCGGAGCGCTGGGTCGCGCACGCTCTCGCCGCAGCCATGAATACTGACCCTGAGATTGCGCCTGAGCTTCGGCCCCGGCTTAATCCCAACGGATCGTTGCAAGACGATCGTTTCGTTTTCAGCGATACCGGTGAAAGCGTTCAGATTAAACCCGAGCAGCAGACCATCATTTGCCGGTGCGACGGGAAGACTCCGCTGCGCGATATCGCGACGAGTTCCGACGATGCGACAGAGGCGTTGCGCCAACTCATCGAAGCAAAAGTCTTGATCGCCGCGGTGGAGGTCCCGGCGATGGAACCCTTCGCCTGCGAAATCTTGCATCGTGATGTAAAGCGATGGAGTGAAGGACCGACCAAACAGCGCTGGCTGTCGATGGTGGCGGCTTTTTCCGCATTCGCTGCGGAGTTCGCGCGAACCATTGAGCCGCCAGCGCGCGCAAAGATTCTGGACGAAGCGCGACGGCAACTCTCCACAATCGGGATTCAGCCGAAACAAGGCCAGCGCGCGCTTTACGCCGCGACCAATCCCATCGCGGAGGAATGCACCCGCGACTGCACCTTCGAGATGACCCAGGCGCTGCTCGACGAGGTGGTGAATGAGGCGGAGCCGTGGATCGATTTCTGGCGCGACAGTTATGCTTTTGTCGCGGCGCGGGTAGCGGCGAATCTGCGTTCGTTGCTGGAGAAGGCCGCGGCAAAAAATCGCGCGATGCCGCTGCCCGCATTCCTGCGTTTCTGCGAATCGGCCAAACTTCCGCTCACCGGCCCGGGACTCGTCGGTATGGCGCACATCGCATTTCAGGAAGTGAAAAACGCGTTTCGCGAGCGGCTTTGTCCGCACGCCGGCGCGGCCGAGTATGAGCTAACGCCGGAGGACTGCGCGGTCGTGCGCAAGAATTTCGATTACCCGAAGTTTGATCAATTTACCTATCCCTCTGTGGATTTGCAGCTGGCGGCGAAATCGGTCGAGGCGGTGAATCGCGGCGAGTACCGCTGGCTCATCGCCGAACTGCATCCGGCGGTGGCGGCGCTGCATCATGGCGTGTTCTGGAGTTGCCCCGACAGGGAGGCCTTTTCACGTGCGCTGGAATCGATGATTCACGACAAGCCGGTTTGTCATTTCGGATTTTTCGCGGCGGATTTCACCGCGCACACGACGGTGCGGCTCTTTGATGCGCTGCCGAAGCACGCCGTCTTCGCTTCGGCACAACGTGCGCATCCCGATTGGCGCTATGTCGCGCCGGGCGAGGTGGAGGTGTTCGTGGATGAGGAAGGCGACGTGGCGCTGCGTCGCGGCGCTGAGTATCTCGGATCGTTAGCGCGCAACTGGGTGATCCCGCTCGGCTTTCATCCGTTCCTTTTCACCATCGCGCCGAACACACCGCGCCTGCGCTGCGGTCGCGTCGTCGTGCAACGGCGGGCCTGGAGCGTCTCCGCGGAGGAGCTTGGCGCCGGAGATTTCTCAGGTGTTTCGCGCGACCTCGTTCTCGCTGTAGAAAAATTGCGGGCCGCGAAAGATTGGCCGCGATTCATCTACATTCGACCCAGCGAACAGGCGCTCCGCCGCAGCGGCGCGGAGAACCGCGACAAAGATACCAAGCCGGTCTTCATCGATCTCGAGAGTTATTTGTTTCTGGAAATCTTTCACCGCTGGCTGACGAAAGCGGGCGAGCTGGAAGTGACGGAGATGTTCCCCGCGCCGGATCAGTTGCTGTGGCAGGAAGACGATGGCCGCCGCACTTTCGAGATGCGCACGCTCATTTGCCCAAGATGATGCGGACGGATTTGTTCTGGGGAGCGCACGCGGCCCGCGTGCTCGCGAGGGCGGCCTCGCCTTCGCGGACTCTTTTCTGTCAATGGGCGCGCAGACAAGCTTTCGGCGGGCCGCCGAAAGCAGCGCGCGGGCCGCGTGCGCTCCCCAGACTTGTCGGGCAATGAAGATCGTCGCGATCGCCAATCAGAAAGGTGGTGTCGGCAAGACGACCACTGCCGTCAACCTCGGTGCAGCGCTGGCGGAGAAAAAACAGCGCATTCTGATCATCGATCTCGACCCGCAGGGCAACGCCACCAGCTCCCTCGGCATGCAGGAATTCGAAGGCGAAAGTTTGTACGACCCTCTGCTCGGAAGCGCAGCGATCGCGGAAAAGATTTTGCCAACGAGGCTCGATAACCTGTTTCTCATCCCGGCCGATCTCGATCTCGCCGGCGCTGAGGTGGAGATCGCACGCATGCCGGATCATTTACTGCGGCTGACGCAGGCGCTGGGGCCATTGCGGGATGACAACGCCTTCGATTTCGTTTTTCTCGATTGCCCGCCGTCGCTCGGCATCCTGATGACAAACGCGCTCGCCGCCGCGGACGAGCTGCTCACGCCAATTCAATGCGAGTACTTCGCGCTGGAAGGTCTGGTGAAAATTGTGCGCGTGATCGAGCAGGTGCGGGACTCCGGCGCCAATGCCAGGATTGAGATCAGCGGGATCGTTATGACAATGTTTGACAGCCGCACCAAGCTCAGCGGGCAGGTGGTGGCAGAGGTGCGGCAGCATTTTGGCGAACGTGTTTTCGAGACCATGGTCCCGCGCAGTGTGCGCTTGAGTGAAGCACCGAGCTTCGGCAAAACCATTCTCGAATACGACAGCGCCGGCCCGGGCGCACGAGCGTATCGCGCGCTGGCCGATGAGTTTTGGGAACGGCGCGCGGTTCGGTAAACGCCCAGGAGGGACGAGCGCCGTCTCGTTCCCAAACTGAAGGGCGCGCGGAGAACGACGTTATGAAGAAGGATTGGGACGACACGGAGGTCGTCCCTCCAGAGCGAGCCAGTCCTGACGCGTCATGGCGAAAACGAGCGTGGGGAGACCTTTGAACGTCGTCTCCTTCTCAACTTGCATCCCGTTTTTCTGCGCCACGCGGCGCGAGGCATGATTGTCCGGGTGAATCAGTGAAATGACCCGGTCGAGTTTCAGATCACGAAAGGCGTGATCGCGAACTGCGCGCGCCGCTTCCGTAGCGAGTCCGCGATTCCAGAACCGCGAATCGAATCTGTAGCCGATCTCGATCTCGTGGTCGCCATCCACTTCCTGATGCAGAAATCCGCAGTAGCCGATGAGAGTGTTTGAGACGCGGTCGATCACCGCGAACTGCGAGGGCAAACCGTCGCGATCCCAGCGGAGAAACTTGTCCAAAACGGCCGTGGTCTGCTCGCGAGTGAAGCCGCTGCTGCCGGAGAAGCGCATGAAATCGCGATCGGCGAAGAGCTCGACCATCCGCTCGAGATCGTTCCGGTCGAACGGGCGAAGAGTCAGACGCGCCGTGTGAAGAATCATGCGTCTATTGTGCTACGTTCACGCGAACGTAAATTGTTCGATGGAACTCGCACGTAAACCGCCATTCTCGCTGACGCCGCCAAATACGACGCCTCCTGCGCAAGCAGCGGCACGATGAGGCGCACTTCGCGCGATGGCAAAGGCATCGGCTCGAGCATGGGCATTTGTCACTCCTACACGCCCGACGGCCGTTGCGTGTCGCTCTTGAAAATTCTGCTCACGAATTACTGCATCTTCGATTGCCTTTATTGCATCAATCGCGCCTCGAGCAACGTGCAGCGCGCCCGTTTCACGGCGGACGAAGTGTTGAAGCTGACGCTCGATTTTTATCGGCGCAATTACATCGAAGGGTTGTTCCTCAGCTCCGGCATCATCCGGTCGCCGGACTACACCATGGAAGAGGTGGTGGCGGTTGCACGCACGTTTGCGGCTCGAGCATCAGTTCCGCGGTTACATTCATCTTAAGACAATCCCGGAAGCGTCACCTGCGCTCATCGCCGAAGCCGGACGCTACGCCGATCGCATATCTATCAACATCGAACTTCCGACGCGCGATGATGTGGAGAGACTCGCGCCGCAGAAAAGATTTGAGAATACAGAGCTGGTGATGAAGGGCATTCGCGATCGCATCGCTGAGGCGAAGAACGAACGGAAACAGAATGCAAAAGCACCTGCCTTAGCGCCAGCCGGGCAAAGCACGCAGATGATCGTGGGGGCGACGGCGGCTGGGCACTGCGCAATCGTCACATTTCCAGTCGATCTGAATCGCTCACCACGTGAGCTGTTGCTGCGTGTTCCTGGTCTCGGCACCAAATCAGTCGAGCGGATTTTACGATTGCGGCGCTGGCATAAGCTGCGGCTGGAAGATTTGCCGCGGCTGCATGTGCGGGTGCAGAAGGTGCTGCCGTTTGTCATCACCGCCGATCACAATGCAAGAGCGCTGACGATTGATCGTGAGAATTTGACCGCGCAGTTGCGTCCGGCATCGTCGCAACTCGATTTGTTCCCGGTGGAGAGCTCGGTAATGACCGGACAACTTTGAACGCTACGGCCTGAGCCGAGCGAAGGACCTCACAATTCCAGAGTGGCGACCACTCGGCGGTGATGACACGCCCCCCTGATGTGAGCTCGTTCGCCGTCTGCGCAGCTCAGGATGACAGTAATTGCGAATCGCTCTTGAGTAGATCGCGTCCGCTTTGAACCAAATCAGCATTCTTCCGAACTTCCGCAGCTGGCAGAACGCCGCGCGCTCCGCATTGCAGAGCGAGCAGGCGCCGGAGCGGATCGCGTGGGAGCAGCTGGTCTCGCGCAATCCCGCGCTCCCACTATTCGATGAGAGCGATGCGAGCGAGCGGAACGGGCAACAGTTTTATGTGCCAAAGCAATTCATCGAGCTGGCGAAACTCGTGGCGCTGCACCGCGACGAGAAGCGCTGGGCGCTCCTCTACCGCATGCTCTGGCGACTGACGCATGGCGAGCCAAAGCTGCTCGAGATTTTCATCGATCCGGATGTCGCGCTCGCGAATGACATGGCCAAGTCAGTCCGGCACGACATCCACAAGATGCGCGCCTTCGTTCGCTTTCGGGAAGCGAAGGCCGATGACGGCAGCTGGTTCGTGGCGTGGTTCGAGCCGCAGCATCATATCGTCGAGCACAACGCGCAGTTTTTCGTCGATCGCTTTGCTGCGATGCGCGCGTAAAGGTGCACGCGATGGAAATGGAGATGCCGAAGAAGTAT
>DAIRIE010000005.1:0-13225 GCA_036809705.1 Chthoniobacterales bacterium | reverse complement strand
GATGCGCTGGTCGATTCTGACGCCGGAGCGCTGCGCGCATTGGGACGGCCGCGAGCTCAGTTTCAGCGACGGCGTTGATAAATCGCAGGCGCCCAAAGAGGATGCGGTCGAAGCGCTCTGGCTCAGCTATTACTCGAATATTTTTAATCCGGCGCGCGTAAAGGTGCACGCGATGGAAACGGAGATGCCGAAGAAGTATTGGAAGAATTTGCCGGAGGCGACGGTGATTCCGTCACTGCTGAACGAAGCGCCGGCGCGATTGGAGACGATGATGAATCGCAACGCGGAGAAAATTGCCCAATCGAACGGCGACGTGTGGATGCGTGCTCCGGTGCCGGAAACATCGAATCTGGCAAAGGTTGCAGCGGCGGCGAAATCGTGCACGGCGTGTCCGCTTTACAAGAATGCGACGCAGACGGTTTTTGGCGAGGGGCCCAAGCGGGCGACCGTCATGATGATCGGGGAGCAGCCTGGTGATTACGAAGATGTGGCCGGGAAATCGTTTGTTGGGCCGGCGGGAAAAATGCTCGACCGCGCTCTCGAGGAAGCGGGATTCGATCGCGCTGAAGTTTATGTCACAAACGCGGTGAAACATTTCAAATGGGAGCCGCGCGGGAAACGGCGCATTCACCAGAAACCGAGCGCACGCGACATCGCGGCGTGCCGTCCCTGGCTGGAAGCAGAATTGCGTTTGGTCGAACCGAAGCTCGTGGTGTGTCTCGGCTCGACTGCGGCGCAGACAGTTTTTGGTCCGGCGTTTCGCGTGACGAAGCAGCGAGGACAAGTGCTGGAGTCGCCGCTGGCGAAACGCGTCGTCGCGACTGTCCATCCGTCATCGCTTCTGCGGCAGCCCGATGAAGAATCGCGCGAGCGGGAATATCAGAATTTCCTCGCCGATCTGCGGGTAGCCTTAAAAGCCGCGCGCTAAAACGCAACGGCATTAGCTAACGCTAACTAAGGTCATCCCGAGCGAGGTCGAGGGATCCCGCGGAGCTAGGTTTAAGATGTCACTGCGGGATTCTTCGACCTCGCCCGGGATGACCGGGAAATGGCGCTAGGGCGTGGCTGAGGCGCTCGCCTTCTTCGCGTCGCGTTTTTCTTTACGCGCGTCCTTCACCGCCTGTTCCGCTTCCGTCAGCGGGCCGAGCTTGACTGTTTTCGCTTCGAGCGAGCCGTCCGGCATTTTGTAGTAGGATCCGCGAACCTCCTCGTTCGCCACAATGTCTTTCATCGTCGCCGCCTGTTCCGCCCTGGTGATGACAGTCGTCTCCGTAATTTTGAAAGACCGCGCGCTTCCCTTTCCGGTGATGGTAAAAGTGCGCGCTCGTTCATCGAGTGCAGCGATAACGCCTTGGAAGGGAACAGCGCGCACCTTGCCGGCCCCAGTGGCGCTATCGCCCGTGGCGACGGCAGTGTCACCCGCCGGTGTCGCTTTAGGTTGGGCTTGGGCGTTGTGCAGGGAGAGGAGCGTGGCCAGGATAAGACAGACGCCGGCGAGGATTTGAGTTTTCATTGTGCGTGAGTGATGCGAAGTGCGCCGCCGAAAAGGGAAAGTCACGGCGCGCCGGGATGCAATCGTTTTGTTTGGAAAGCGAGCAGAGTCATTTGATGGGTGGAACGGCGCATGCACGTGCTAACCATTTCCTGCTTTTAGCGCGGGTATAGCCCCGCTGGGAGAGCGTCTCGTTGGCAATGAGTTCGCTCCGAATTAGCTGGGATTGATTTCCCCCGCTCAGACCCCCGCTTAGCGAGAGGTAAAGCGGATCACGCCTGCCTATTTCAAATTGTCTCAAACGGCGGCAAAAGCAAAGAGCGAGTGGACAAGAATCACAAAGTGCCTCGCCAGCGTGCGGCGGGGACTTACCTCCGGTCGCCCGGCCGCGAAGCGAGCAAGAAAAGACTTCACAAACGAGCTTGCGCTGCATAGCATCGGCGCATGAACTCGCGTGTCACGTTCACCCCGAAACTTTTGCTCGCGGCTTTTACTATTTTGAGCTTCGGCCTTCAGAGTGATGCCCAGAATTCGTTTACCTGGGCAACGAAGGCATCAAATCCGCTGGTGCGTTTTGAAGCAATAGGCGGCGCGGCTGCTGGCAAGCTATACCAATTTGCGGGATACTATACCTGCTGCAATCAGATCCTGGCGACGTCGGAATGCGACGCCTATGATCCGGCTGCGGATAAATGGTATTCACTCGCTAGTATCCCTCAGCCTATTAGCCACTCCGGCCAGGTGGCCGATGTCGATAATCCCAACAACATGACTTTCTGGCTGGCTGGCGGCTTTCTCGGCGATGACCCCGGCGATAGCACGACCGAGGTATGGAAATACAACATTAACACTAATAGCTGGTCGCAAGGCCCGCCGCTTCCTGCTCCGCGCGGTGGCGGCGTTCTGGTCAAGCTTGGGCGTGAGCTGCATTACTACGGCGGCGCGGTGCGAACGGGTGGCGTTTGGAAGCAGGATTATGGCACGCACTGGGCTCTCGATCTCGACGGCGGCAGCGCGTGGCGCCCTACGACCACCAGTGGTCAACTACTCGCACCCATGCCCAATCCGCGCAACCACATGGGCGGGACGGAGCTGAATGGCAAGTTATACGCCATCGGAGGACAGCATCTCGGCGCGCAAAACACAACTAACCAAACCGAGGTGGACGTTTATGACCCCGCTACCAATAGTTGGAGCCAGACTACTCCTTTGCCGGTTCCCACCGGCCACGTCACGGCCAACGTCTTTGTGCGAAATGGTCACATTGTTGTCACCGCCGGCAGGGGTCAGAACGGAGTTATGCTTGCCAACGTGCTCGACTATAACCCTTCGACCGCAACCTGGACGGAACTGCCACCGTTGCCGAGCGGACGGCAATCGCCAGTCTCAGGGTTAGTCGGAAACCAGATGGTCGTGACCTGCGGCGCCGACGGCACATTGAAGAACCAGACGTGGGTGAGCGAAACAAACAACTCTACTACTACCGGGGTGTGGCAGTCAGCACCTGCCCTTCCGATCGCGACCGGGGAAGTGTCAGCCGGAGTCATCAGTAACATTATGTACTTAGTCGGTCAGGACACGAGTGCGACCATGGCTTACAACCTGAGCACCGGCGTCTGGCGTAGCGACTTGGCGCCACGTCCTTTTGTGGGTGATCACCACGGCGCGGAAGTCATCAACGGGAAGCTCTATCTCTTCGGCGGCCTGGATGGGAACGGAGCGTCCGCGGGCCAGGTGCAGATCTATGATCCCGTGAGCAATTCCTGGAGCGTGGGCACGCCAGCTCCTTACGCGGGGGGCTCCATCGCCACCGCGCTCATCGGTGGGAAAGTTTATGTCGCTGGCGGAATAGTCGGAAGCACCACCGTGAGCACCGCCGCCGTTTACAATCCAACTAACGATACGTGGGCTTCTATTCCTCCCATGCCAGCGGGGCGAAACCATGCCGCCGCTGCCACCGACGGCACGAAGTTCTATATCTTTGGCGGACGGACCGGAGGCAATGTGCCTTCTGTCGGTTTCAGCGACGTTCAGATTTACGATCCGGCATGGAATACATGGCAGTGGAGCGGCCAGGGCGGATCGAACATACCTCCCTTACCGCAACCGCGAGGTGGAATGGGTAAAGCGGCTTGGTACAACAGCGAGTTCTATGTTATCGGCGGAGAGACGACCAATGCTGGCACGGGCCAGGTCTCCGGTAATGTTTACAACCGCGTCGACGTTTACAATCCCGCTACCATGACATGGCGCCTTGACACCCCGATGCCTACAGCGCGGCACGGCATTTTCCCCGTCGTTGCCAATGGCGAGATCCTCGTCGCGGCCGGCGGTGTCCACTCAGGCCATTCGTCCTCAAAGGTGTTTCAGATCTTTTCCACCTCCTCTTCAAACAGCGGCCAGGCGGTGCTTAGCTTCACACTTATCAACGCAGATACAGACCAGCCGGTGCCAGGTTTTCAAACCATATCTAACGGCGCGGTGATCAACACCGCATCCATCGGCACAACCCACCTCAACGTCCGTGCGAACACACAACCGTCGGTGCTCGGAAGCGTGCGTTTTGGCCTTGATGGGAAAGCGAACTACCGCACCGAAAGCAGCGCGCCCTATTCGTTGTTTGGCGATTCCAACGGCGATTACGCCGCTGGCGCGTTCTCTACCGGAAAGCACACGCTAACTGGAACCCCATTTACCGGTAGCTCCGGCAAGGGGAATGCGGGCGCACCGTTAACTATTTCGTTCACAATCCAGTAATTGTTTCGACAACCTTAATGCCGGCGGCTGGAAATCGCCTACTGCAGCGCAGTACGTGCCACGGCAGATACCTCGTCGAATCTGACGAACTGCTGACGGCATTTGTAGAGTTGGAATCGACCCCGCTGTGATCCACCGCGCCTAGCAAATCGGCATCTGAGACGCGACCACATTACGGCTCGACATCGCACTGGATTTGTCATAAGCCGTTGCTGTCAAACAGAACCTGAATCGGGGCGGACGTTTCTCCGGTCGCTTTGCTCGCGGACTCAGGTTCGTAGTGAGTAGGGCTTACCACCGGAAGAAGAAAGAAGCTCCCGATGAATATTCGAATCCGACCTGCAGTTCCTTCGCTAAAGCAGTTTTTGCTACGACCATGTCCTCTTCTCATTACTCTCTCGTTCATTTCGTTTGCGCCGTCACGCTCGGTTGAGGCAGTGACGCCACCGCCGGACGGTGCATACCGGAATCAAAACACAGCTGAAGGCCACGACGCCCTTTTGAAGCTCACCACGGGATACCGAAACACGGCGTTAGGTTTTGATGCGCTGGAAAACAACGAGGCCGGCATGGAGAACACGGCCACCGGTTATTCTGCGCTCCACAGCAATAACGAAGGCTACTCTAACACAGCGACCGGCTCACAGG
Organism: Chthoniobacterales bacterium; assembly: GCA_036809705.1. Classification (GTDB taxonomy): domain Bacteria; phylum Verrucomicrobiota; class Verrucomicrobiia; order Chthoniobacterales; family UBA10450; genus AV69. The sequence continues at coordinate 8,328 of DAIRIE010000005.1, read as the reverse complement.
CGCTTTTCCTCAATGGCGGACGGCGGCTATAACACGGCTACCGGTAACGCTGCGCTCTACGGCAACGGATCGGGTTTTACAACACGGCCACCGGTTATGGGGCCCTGGCTTCCAACATCTTCGCGCAAGGCAATACGGCCACAGGAAGCTTTGCGCTCGTTTCAAGCACCTACGGTCAAACCAATACGGCCACAGGTTATTTTGCACTGAGCTACACCACGGCGGGCGGCGACAACACCGCCAACGGCGCCTATGCACTACAAAGCAACACAACCGGTTATGGTAATACCGGCAGTGGCGAGGCGGCACTTTTTAGCAACACAACGGGCCACAACAATACGGCTGATGGCCTGAACGCTCTGAGTAACAATACAACCGGCTCAAACAACGTCGCGGAAGGTTGCAACGCGGGAACCGATCTAACCACTGGAGATAATAATATCGATGTTGGCGCTGATGTTGTTGGCGCGGCTGGCGAAGCGAACACTACCCGCATCGGCAAACCAGGAATACAGAAGGCGACCTTTGTTGCGGGTATCTCCGGGACAGCCGTAGCTGGCAAGCAGGTCGTAGTAAACTCAAGTGGAAAGTTAGGTATATTTACTTCCTCGGCGCGATTCAAGGAAGCGATCGAACCAATGGACAGGGCGAGCGAAACGATTCTGGCGCTGAAACCAGTGAGATTTCGCTACAAACCGGAGATAGACCCAGATTGTATTCCGCAGTTTGGCTTAATCGCGGAGGAGGTAGAAAAGGTGAATCCTGCTTTAGTGGGTCGGGATGAAAACGGCAGGGCCGACACTGTCCGCTATGAAGTGGTGAACGCGATGCTCCTCAATGAGTTCCTGAAAGAGCACCGCAAAGTAGAGAAACAAAACCAGCAACTACAGACACAAGAAGCAAGATTGGCGGAGCAGCAGAAGCAAATCGATGCTCTGACGGCAACGGTGCAGAAAGTTAATGAGCGTATCGAATCCGGAGTAATCTTCACCGCAAACGTTCACGAGTCAGTGACGGGCTCGCCGTAAGACCGCGAGCCAAGTGAGGCGTCACTTGGCGGACTCACTTCGCGCCCGCTGGTCTAAAGCCGTTGGCAACAGCCTCTAATTCCAACCCAGCGTAGCGGTTGTAGGTAGTGTTCTTGAGCCGCTTCTCTTGTAGTGCAAACCATTCGTCTAAGTGCGATGCGCACGTTCCGTACTTTTGCGTCCAACCCGCCCGGCCAGCTCAGTTCCATCTGCTTGATGATCGAAGCGTTGGTGCGCTGGGTTTTTACTGATTTGCCTTGGTTTGAAGCCACGAACTTGCGCAGTAGCCCACGAAGCGGTGTCTTCTCCACCTCCCGGTCTACTGCATCCAAATTCCGCATCCATTCGCGCAGACGCCGCTCTGCCATCTTCCGATCTGTCGTTCGTAGCGAGCACTCCCTGCGTTTGCCCCGAATCTTCTTCACGCCGTAGTAGCGGCCGGAACGGGAATGGCGAAGCAAGGGCAGGCTGCTGACGCTCGGCATAGAGAAGAAGGCTCCGCTGCGTTCGATCTCAACTGAGGTTCAGCTGTTCGGGACCGCTGCACATTACAGCGCGGACACCATGGACTTTCGGCAAATCGTCAGGGGGGCAAAACGGGTGCACTTACCACGATTAGACGGATGGCACAACACGCGTTAAAATTCTGAAGAGTCACGAGTTCGGGGGTATAGCTCAGTTGGTAGAGCGTCTCGTTCGCAATGAGAAGGCCAGGGGTTCGAATCCCCTTACCTCCACACCGGAGCTAGGAATGTGAGTGCGACGCGGGGTAGCTAAGTTGCGCATCTCAGCCGGCTAATCCGCCGGCGCGCTGGCGCTAAATTCGCCTGCCGAGTCGTTCATGACGCGGGCAAGAGCGGGCGGACTCAATTGCTGCGCCACCTTTTCCGGGGGAGAAGTGATCTCGGGCTGGCCTTTGGCTTTCAAGGATTCGTTCAAGCCACCCAGGTCTTTCGTTAGAATATCGCTGAACTCATTCGAGACGTCACTTAGCTCGCGTTTCAGCGCATCGATGTAAGCGAGTTGGTACGGGCCAGGCCGGCCTTCGAAACTCAGAAGCGCGCCATAAAGCTGGTCGGTATGCTCACGCAGCCGTTCTTCACCGGTAATAGCGCCGCCCTCGGTCGTGGCCACGATCTTCTTGCGCACGGCATCTACTTTGCCGTCAAAATCAGCAATCGTTTTGCGCAAAGGATCGTCTTCGGGTATGGCGCCGCCCGCTTTTGCCAGCCCGGCCCGCAAGTAAACAATCCGATCCATAAGCGCGCTCTCTTCTCCAAAAAGCGCGTGCACTTTCATGGCAGCTTCGAACTGTGCTTTGCGATCGGCATCGGTAAACTTCGCGCGCCGATCCAGCCCGACAGTAAGCTTGGTCTCGGTAGCTTTGCCATTCTTCGTTAGGCGCACCGTGTAAACTCCGGGTAGGACACGGGGCCCACGAATGCCGTTAAACGCCACTTGCGCCGCGCGCGGAACCCGCGGCGGTTTCATCCGCATACTCCAGGTGACACGGTTTAACCCCGGCCTTTTACTAGCGGGCAAGTCATCGACTACTTTGCCCGAGCTATCCAGCACTTCGAGCTTTAGCTTGCCGAATAGATGACGGCTGCGCTGGTAGTAAGTAATGACCGCCGCATCAGGCGGGTTCTCGCCGACAAATACGGCATCGCCGTTGGCCCAGCCACCGTTCCCTTCAATGCGCTGCTGCACCGGACGAGCCGAGACAAAGGTAGCTTCCTGTGGGAGAAGCTCCGGCGTGAGCGCGCGCCACGGGGTGATGTCATCGATAATCCAGATACCGCGGCCGTGGGTGGCGAGGACGAGATCGTTATCGCGTGGATGGACGGCAAGGTCGCGCACAGCGACAGCAGGGAAATGATTGCCTTTGAACTGCGCCCATGATTTGCCTTTATCTATCGAAACGTAAAGGCCGAACTCTGTGCCGAGGAAGAGCAGGTCAGGTTTGACAAGGTCTTCCTTGATGACATGAGCATAGCCGCGGATGCCTTTCGCGTCCTGCGCGGTGGCAAGCGGCGTCCATGTTTTGCCGAAGTCAGTAGTTTGAAACACATACGGCTGCATGTCGCCGAAGGTATGGCGATCGAAGGCGGCGTAAGCGGTGCCAGGATCGAAGTTACTTGCCTGGACCCAGCTGACCCACGAGTTCGGAGGCAGGCCTGGCACATTGGCCACGACATTGTTCCACGTTTTCGCGCCATCACGAGTCACCTGGAGGTTCCCGTCATCAGTGCCGCACCAGATCACTTTCGTATCCTTGGGCGACTCACTAATCGAGTAGATGGTGGTGTGCATCTCCGCCGCTGAGTTATCGACCGTGATGCCTCCGGATTGTTCCTGCTTTTGTTTCTCCGGGTCATTCGTCGTTAGGTCAGGTGAGATACGCTCCCAATCCTGACCGTGATCGCGGGAGCGAAAGAGAAACTGCGCGCCGATGTAGATGGTTCCTTTCTCGTTCGGTGAAAGCGCCATGGGCGTGTTCCAGTTCCAGCGCAGCTTCTCCTTGTAGTTTGGTTTGGGCTGAATCTCGCGCGACTCGTGTGTGTTCCTGTTGACGCGGCCGACGAAGCCACCCTGGTACTCCGCGTAAAGATAATCGGGATCGGCGAAGGTGAAGAAGCCATCGCCGTTATACAGGTTCTCCCACTGCGAATTGGTAATACCGCCGGGATACTGCGACTCGCCCACCCAGCAGCTGTTATCCTGCAAGCCGCCATAGACGCGATACGGATCCTTGTCATCGAGACTGACGTGGTAGAACTGCGAAACGGGAAGGTTCCCGCCTTTCCACCATTTGCTGCCGCTGTTGTAGGAATACCACATCCCACCATCGTCGCCGGCGAAGACAGTTTGTGGGTTAGTAGGATCAATCCAAACGCAATGGACATCGCCGTGCATTCCCCCGAAACCGCCGACAGTGGCAAAGCTCTTGCCGCCGTCATCGCTCACAATCATGGCGCCGTCGGTTTTGAAAACGCGATCGGGGTTTTTCGGATCAACGATCAGGTTGGCGAAGTAGAATGGCCGCCAGACCATCCACTGGCTTTTATCGCGCTTGTCCCAAGTGGCGCCGCCGTCATCGGAGACGAAGAGTGCGCTGTCAATCGATTCGACAAAGGCGTAGACACGCTTTGAGTTGGACGGCGCGACGGCGACGGCGATGCGCCCGTAAGGTTTTTTCGGAAAGCCTTTGCTATTTTCGGGAGTGATCTCGTTCCAAGTCGCGCCGCCGTCGGTCGAGCGGAACAATCCGCTGCCGGAAGGCGCGTTCGGGCCATCGCCGCCGGAGCGGAAGGTCCAGCCTCTGCGACGAAAATCCCAGAGCCCCGCGAACATCACATTCGCGTCGTTAGGATCGATGACGACCGTCGAGCAGCCGGTGGATGGATTGCTGCCTTTGAGACTAAGTTCCCAGATCTTGCCGCCGTCATTTGTGCGATAGAGTCCGCGATCGGTCGAGTCGCTCCAGAGTGCGCCGGGCACGGCGGCGAAAACGGTGTCGCTGTTCTTCGGACTGACTGCAATCGCAGCGATGCGTTCCGAGTTCGGCAATCCGGCTTTGGTCCACGTCTCACCGCCGTCGGTTGACTTGTAAATGCCGTCGCCGATGGAGACGCTGTTGCGTGTCCACGATTCGCCAGTCCCTACCCAGACGTTCTTCGGATTCTTTGGATCGATGCTGATGGCGCCGATTGATTGCACCGGCTGCTCGTCGAAGACCGGCCGGTAACGCGTGCCGCTGTCCTCCGATTTCCAAACGCCGCCGCTGGCGGCACCGACATAGAGCGTGATCTTGCCGGAAGGTTCCCTGTTGCCGGCGAGCGCGGAGATGCGTCCGCTCATGGTGGCGGAGCCGATGTTGCGCGTGCCCAGGCCGGAGATGGTCGCGGAGTTGAAAGCCGGGTCCTGGGCGAGCGCGACTGAGCTAACGAGGAATAGAATAGTAGCGAGTAAAGAACGCATAAGAGTAGCTATTTAGTGACAGGGAAACGGAAGATGGAGTCCTCGAGCGGAACATTCGGTTCAGCTTTCTCGATTACGATCTTTTCTTTGTCGGAGGAACCTTTGCGCCCGCTCTCGCTCGAGAATGGAATGAAAACGCCGGCGATTTTTTCGTAATCGCCCACGTCTGTTTCCGTCTCCATCTGCGCGCCATGCTCGATGCGCTGCGTCAGCATGCGAATCTCGAGGAACTGATCCGGATCGAGATAGACGTAAGTGACGTCGCCATTTTTGCGCGCGACCTTGAGCTTGTGCGCGGGCGTGCCGTCCACGTCTTCAGTGCCGAGGTATTCCACCGTGCTGCCTTTCTCCTTCCAATCCACCAGCGGACCCTCGATCTCGGCGTCCTCGGTTAACTCCTTCAAGTCGTCCGCCGACATTTTCTCCGGATCTTTACGGCCTTGGAAGGGGGAGATCTTCCATCCTTCCTTGCCGTCATACGCGGTGATTGCGGTCATGCCTTGCAGGCTGGCTTCGGTGCGAATGCTGCCCGGGCGTTTGACCATTTGGACAAACCCGAGCTCGATCTGCCCGTCGTTGACGAGCAGCTTGCCGGTGAGCCGGAGCGATTGCAGCGCGTGCAAAGCGTCGGCGCCGCCCTTTGCCTGGATATTTTTGGCGATGATCTCGTCCACGGTGAACTGCGGTCTTTCCTGGGCGACAACAGCGGAAGCGACGAGCGCGGCCGCGATGGAGAATGAAGCGATGCGTCTGTACATAAAAGAAGCGAGGTGAACGAACGTGTTCGCCCGAGCCATACGCAACGGCTGTGCCAAAGACAAGCTTTAGTCGTAAACACGCGCCAATTTGGCCTTTATGCATAGCAGTGAGTTAAACTCGCCGCGAGGCGCGTCCCGCAGATGGGATTTCCGCGGCGCGAAATCGGGAAGAGTCTCGGGAATCCTCAGACCATGTCCACAAAGGTGGTTTTTTCCGTCGTGACCTTTATGGCCGTCGTGTGAGCAACGTGCCCGCAACGAGTTGGGCATCGCCCAGAGAACGACAACACAGGCACAATTATAGCTTTTATAATGCGCTATGTTCCACCCTGGGGTCGTTTATCGTCATCCATCCATCATCAGCTCGTCCTGGCGGAGGCGGGCGAAGCTGAACCGCAACGCACAATTTTCCGCTCACGCTGCGGGCCAGCGCGCCGCAGCCGCAGCACAGCCGTCCTCGCCTGTGCCGCAGCTGGGGCTCTCGCCTGGTTGAATGGGAGAGGGAGTCAGCACGTGCTCCGTGGGGCAAGCAAGACGCCTCCCGCCGCACAGCCGAGACGGCGATCTTCCGTATGCTAAAGTGGCCATGTGCCGCTGCTGATCCTCGCCCTGTTTTTCTGCGTTCTACTGGCGCTTGCCACTGGGATTATACTTTCGCTGGCGCTGCGGTATCGAGCGGGGACAGCCCGGCGGCAGGGTCGACGCTGGGTGGCTACGGTAAACCTTTGGTCTACTGCATTCGGCGCGGGACTTTTTCTCCTCACCGCTTCCTGCATGTCGTTCTGGGTTCGGCATGCCTTTGAATATGCCGGGGTCGGAATGGCCGGCGGTGCTCTGCTCGGATTAATCGCGCTGGCGTTGACGCACTGGGAAGTGAGTAACGAGGCGTTCTACTACACTCCAAATCGCTGGCTGGCATTGCTCGTCGTCTTCGCTCTCGCGGGACGACTGGCTTACGGCTGGTGGCGGGGAGTGCATGCCGCCGGGACGCATTCGTTCCTCACCGCGTCAGGGACGGTCTGGTCGCTCGCCATCGCGGCGGGAGTCGTTGGCTATTATTTGGTATATGCCATCGGTGTGCGGCGGCGCCTCTTGCGCCACCACCGCCCCTAGGAAGACAAGCGTCGTCGCCTGTCCCGGCAACCGGGCGTCTCGCCTGGTTGACTCGCACAAAAGAGTCCCTCACATCATCGTTGCACCGAAGCCGAGACCCAAGCCGTAAGTAACGACGGCTTCGATGACGCCGACGAGCGTCATTTCAAACCCCGATGCCCACCAGGAACGGATGGTGATGAGCGATTTGACCGCCCCGACCAGAAAATGCGCGACGATGCTGACGACAAAGGCAGCGACAACAGCCGCGACGCCGCTCATGAAAAAGAATGGGATGATCGGGATGAACGCACCGACCGCGGTGGATAGCCCAGCCGACGCGGCTGATTTCCACGGATTGGGAAAACGATGTTCGGAAAGGCCGAGCTCGCTCTGGGCCATGGCTTGCACGAGCTGCTGCGGATCCTCAGCCAGCCGCTCCGCCATTTTCTGCGATTCCTCAGGGCTGAATCCCTGGAGCTGATAAAAGAGCGCCATCTCCTCGATTTCTTCCTCGGGATTTTCTTCGACTTCCGCCTTCTCGCGCGCGATCTCCGCCTCGTAAACTTCGCCCTCGCTCTTGACGGCAAGGTACGCGCCCGCGCCCATCGAGAGCGCCGACGCGAGCATGCCGGCCAGACCGGAGATGAGGACGTAATGCTGCTGATTATTCGTTGCGCCAGCCACGCCGGAGACAATGCCGAAGACCGCGCCGAGTCCGTCGTTCACACCGTAGATCGAGTCTGCCACCCAACTGCCGCCGCGCCCATGCCAGCGCTCGCGCTTAAGAATCGTGTCGAGCACCGTCTTGGGGCCGAGCTGCGGCACCATGGCATTGAGCGCGCGGGCGTGCGCCTTCTCCTCGAGCGCGCTGGTGCGCAGGAATTCCTGCACGTCCTCCTCGCCGGCGAGCGCGCGGTCGCGTTGTGCGGTAAACTCGCGCTCGTGTTTTTCCTCCGCCGCTTCCATCCGCCGAATGGCAATATCGGTGCCGAGTGAGCGCGTGAATCGGCGCTGGAAACGCGTCCAGAAGTTTTCGGTTAATCGCGGGACCGGCTGCCCCATGTCGCGCAGCTTTTGCTCCCATCGTTGCGCATGGCGTTCCTCCGCTTCGGCCATCCGGATGAGAATGGCTTTGCGCTTTTCGTCCGGCTCGCGCTCGGCCAGGTCGCGATAGACCTGCGCAGTCTCCACTTCAGCGCGCCAGTTTTTTTGGACGACCTCGATGGTCTCCTTCCGCGGACGTTCGGCAGTGTGCTGCTCGGCGGGCATCATCGAAGATAGTAGAGGAGGCGATGCAATTGCCAAGTTGCAGCATAGCCCGTTAGCTCGCCTCACTCCGCTTCAGCCATCGCGGCGGAAATCCCCGGCTCGGATTTTGCGCCGAATTGCTGCGCGGTGATGACAATCGCCACCGAGCCGATGATCAATGCCGCGGCCACGATGGCGCGCATGCTTAGTGTTTCACC
>DAIRIE010000004.1:26656-27728 GCA_036809705.1 Chthoniobacterales bacterium | reverse complement strand
GGACAATTCTACTGCCTTTATCTCATCGCGGTGACGAAGTTCAGCGACATGGGCGCTTACATTACCGGGAGTCTCATCGGGCGACATCCACTCATTCCGCACATCAGCCCGAAGAAAACGCGCGAAGGTTTTTTCGGCGCCCTCGCCTTCTCGCTCTTCGCCAGTCTCAGTCTTTACAAATTGATGCCAGGTCATCTCGCCGCGCTCAACTGGACGCACGCCACCATTCTCGGGTTGCTCCTCGGCTTTGCCGCGGTCATCGGCGATCTTGCCGAGTCCATCGTGAAACGCGCGACTGGGGTGAAGGATTCCGGCAGCCTGCTACCGGGGATCGGCGGCGCGCTCGACCTCATCGATAGCCTGCTGTTTACGGCGCCGCTGTTGTTCTTCTATCTCCGGCTGGTCGTGCGTGTGGCGTGAAGAACTGACAGGATTAACGGGATTTTCAGGATTAGTTTTTCCCGCAATCCTGTAAATCCTCTCTAGCAATGAATCGCAAACGCGTTGTCGTCCTCGGCGCGACGGGTTCCATCGGCCAAAGCGCGGCGAAGGTGGCGCGCGACATCCCGGAGCGGATGGAAATCGTGGGGCTCGCCGCGCACACAAAAGCGCGTGAGCTGGCGGCGCAAGCTAACGAGCTACGACCGCCCGCCGTTTGCATCGTCGATGAGACAAAGCTGCCGGAGCTGCGAGCGGCTCTGAATTACCAGCCGCAGATTCTTTCCGGCGAAAGCGGCTTGTGCGAAATCGCGTCGTCTTCTGAATCGGACATGGTGCTCGTCGCGATTATTGGCACCGGCGGGTTACGCCCGGCGCTGGCGGCGATTCGAGCCGGCAAAGATCTCGCCGTTGCCAGCAAGGAAATCCTCGTCATGGCGGGCGAGATCGTGATGCGCGAAGCGACTGCGCGAGGAGTTCATGTCTTGCCGGTCGATAGCGAGCATAACGCCATCTTTCAATGCCTCGATGGCCGAGCTTCGGCAGTGCGCCGAATTATTTTGACCGCGAGCGGGGGGCCGTTTCGCGAAACATCGGTTGAGCTATTTGATCGGATCACCGTCGAGCAGGCGCT
>DAIRIE010000004.1:24016-26582 GCA_036809705.1 Chthoniobacterales bacterium | reverse complement strand
GAAGCGCGCTGGCTTTTCGGCGTGGAGATGTCGCGGGTGGAAGTGGTGATTCACCCGCAGAGCATTGTGCACTCGATGGTGGAATTTGCGGACGGCTCGGTCCTGGCGCAGCTCTCGCATTCGAACATGTGTTTCCCGATTCAATACGCAGTGACCTGGCCCGAGCGGGTGCCGAATTCACTGCCGCCGCTGGATTTCAGCAAAGTCTCGAAGCTCGAGTTTGCCGCTCCGCGCTACGACGATTTTCCCGCGCTCAACCTCGCGCGTCGCGCCGGTGAAATCGGCGGCACGCTGCCCGCTGTTTTGAACGCCGCCAATGAAATCGCCGTCTCAGCATTCCTGGACAAACGCATGAGTTTTCCACGCATCTGGCAAACCGTCGAAGCGGTGATGGAACGGCACGCATCCGTTGCGCATGCCGACCTCGATGCGATATTGGCCGCCGATCAATGGGCCCGGCAAACCGCCGCGACTTTGATCGATTAAAATTATGAATTAGGAAAGCAGGAACCCAGGAAAGCCGGTCCTCATTTCTTCTCCTGCTTCCCTGCTTTTTCTCATCGAATCTCTTCCAGTGATTTCCCACGTCGCCCGCATCATCGTCGTCAGCCTCGAAGTCCTGCTGCTCTTCAACCTGCTCATCGTCGTGCACGAGCTCGGGCATTTCCTCGCGGCGCGCTGGCGCGGGCTTTTTATCGAGAAATTCGGCATCTGGTTCGGCAAACCGATTTGGAAAAAGACCATCAACGGCGTGCAGTACTCGCTTGGATCGCTGCCCTTCGGCGGATTCGTCGCGCTCCCGCAGCTCGCGCCGATGGACATGATCGAGGGCAAAGCCGATGTCGATCGCGCGCGGCTACCTAAGATCATTGTCGCCTTTGCCGGGCCGCTCTTCAGCTTTCTGCTCGCGCTCGCCTTCGCCGTCATTATTTGGATTGTCGGGCGCCCGGTGAGTGAGTCAGAGGCGACGACCACTATCGGCTACGTCGCGCCGGGATCCCCCGCGGCGGATGCTGGTTTGCAGGCTGGTGACCGGCTCATCGCGGTGGATGGTGAAACGGTCAGCCGTTTTGGCGGGATGAGCGACGACTCCATCAGTTGGCGTATCGTTCGCAGCGAGGGCGAGACGATTCCGATCACGGTCGAGCGCAAGGTGGACGGCACGGCGCGGCGTTTCAGCGTGGAGGCGAAGCCGCGGGTTCCCGCGACGCGGGCGTGGATGCGAAAATCCCTGCGCCAAATCGAGATTTTACCGGCGGAAACTCCGCTCGTTTCAAGTGTGGAGCCCGGCAGTCCCGCGGCAAAGGCGGGTCTGCAACCGGGTGATCTCATCATCGGGCTCAACGATCAGCCGCTTTATCATGTCAACGGCATTGACGATTTCATTCGCCAGCATCCGGACGAGCCGCTGCAGCTCGTGGTGCAGCGCCGCGGGGCGGAAGTGCGGCTGCCGTTCGAGCCGGAGTTTCCCGTCATCGGTGCAGTGTCGGCCAATAGTCCGGCAGAGCGTGCTGGTCTAAAGAAAGACGATGTTATCCGCGCGGTGGACGGCCGCCCGATGAAGAGCACCGCGGCGGCTTCCGATTACATCCGGCACCATGGCAACAAGGGCATTCGGCTGACGGTCGAGCGGCAGGGAAAATTGGTTGAGCTGAACGTCACGCCCGAGCTGGCCCAGGGCGAAAGCACACCGCGCATTGGCGTTTCCTGGGGCGACAATTTCGGCATCGAGCTCGATCCCTATGGCCGGCTCACTCGCACACATCCCGCGCCGCTCGAGCAGGTGCGTGCAGCTGCGGTCTCGGTCGTGAACACTTTCACCGCCATCGCTTCGCCGAAGTCGGACGTGAAGCTCCAGCACATGAGCGGCCCGCTCATGATGCTGCGTGTGTATTACCTCATGTTCGAAGCGCCCGACGGCTGGCTCATGGCGGTCTGGTTCAGTGTCGTGCTCAACGTCAATCTTGCCCTGCTCAATCTCCTGCCCATGCCGGTGCTCGATGGCGGACACATTATGCTCGCCCTGGTCGAAGCGGTGCGCCGCCGGCCCGTGAGCGCGCGCGTGCTCGAGGTTGTGCAAACTGCTTGTGCCGTCGTTATCATCGGCTTCATGGTTTACATCGCCTTCTTCGACGTGCAGGACTTCTTCGGCCACGGCACACCGAAATTCGTGCCGAAGAGCTCGCAAGACACAGGTCGTTAGCTCCTTGCGCATTGCGGCCCATCGGCAGAGAGATAAATTGGTGCTGATGAGCGTTAAGGAAATTCGTGAACTGTATTCAGCCGCGCCGTTCAAACCCTTTGAGGTTGTAGTGACGAACGGCATCCGTTTGTATGTGCCGCATCCGGAATTCATGATGTTTTCCCAGGATTTCCGTACCGTCTACATCTCGCGCCCGGAAGGAGGGTCAGATCGAGTTGATGTGAAGCTGATCGTCGCAATCGATGACTCACCAAAGGGCGTGCGCAGGCGCAAGCGCAAAGGGTGAACTACTGCTCGAATCGGTTGGTTTATCAACGTCGCCTCACGCGCGAGGTGAAGGTGGGCGGCGTCGGCATCGGCGGC
>DAIRIE010000004.1:15349-24006 GCA_036809705.1 Chthoniobacterales bacterium | reverse complement strand
GCGGGAGCAATCCCATTCGGATCCAGTCGATGATCACCTGCGACACGATGGACACGGAGGCGTCCATCGCCCAGACGATGGAACTTGCGAGGGTGGATTGCGAGATCGTGCGCATCACGGCGCCGACGGTGAAAGATGCCGCGAATTTGCAGCAGATCGCGCGGGGATTACGCGAGCGCGGCTGTGATGTGCCCATTGTCGCCGACATTCACTTTAAACCCGAAGCGGCCATGGAAGCGGCCAAGTGGGTGGACAAAGTCCGCATTAATCCAGGCAATTACGCGGACTCGAAGAAGTTCGTTACGCGCGAGTACACCGACGAGCAATATACGGCCGAGCTAACGCGAATAAGGCAACGGTTCACTCCGCTGGTTTTACTTTGCAAAGAACGCGGCATTGCGATGCGCATCGGCACAAACCACGGCTCGTTAAGCGACCGCATTCTCAATCGCTACGGCGACACGCCGCTCGGCATGGTCGAGAGCGCGCTCGAGTTCGCCCGCATCGCGCGCGACTTCGATTATCACGATTTCGTTTTCTCGATGAAATCGAGCAACCCCAAGGTGATGATCGCGGCGTATCGCTTGCTCGTGGCGCGGCTGGATGAGGAAGGGGCGGATTGGAATTACCCGCTCCACCTCGGCGTAACCGAAGCGGGGGAAGGCGAAGACGCGCGCATCAAGAGCGCGATTGGCATCGGTTCGTTGTTAGCTGATGGAATCGGCGACACCATCCGTGTCTCGTTAACCGAAGACAGTATTCACGAGATTCCGGTCGCGCGTGCGCTGGCCGAGATAGCACCGCGTCTTGCTCAGGACTCGTCACTCGCCACTCGTCACGCGTCACTCCCTTTTGACCCCTTCTCCTACAACCGCCGCGCAAGCGAGCGCATCCGCCGCGTCGGCATCGCGCTCGGCGGCAGTGAGCTGGTGCGCGTTTTCATCCGCCGGTCCGAGCATGAGAAAATCGCGCACAAGATCGACCGAATGGGCGATTACAAGCCGGAGGTTATTTATGAAAACGCCGGCGTGGTTGAAGTGGATCCGCGAGATGATGCTGAGATTGCCACTATCAACGGTTCGCCTGAACCGCGACTCGTCACGGTCAAAGACAGCATCGAGTTGCCGGTAGTAGCCGCGTTCCGGCTGCTCGCATCGAAGCTACAGGCGCGGCATCCGATTTTGCTCAAGGATGTCTTCGAAGGCGGAAGGCGGAAGGCGGAAGGCGGAAGGGATTTTTTGAACACCTTGCTGACCGCGGCTACGAACATCGGCTCACTCCTTTGCGACGGCATCGGCGATGCGGTTCTCGTGCAGGGCGAGGAAGCGCCGGGACAATCGATGCGGCTGAGTTACAACATTCTCCAAGCCGCCGGCACGCGCATTTTCAAGACAGACTACGTGGCCTGCCCCAGCTGCGGGCGGACGTTGTTCAACCTGCAAACGACGACAGCGCGCATCAAGGAGGCGACGCTTCATCTCAAGGGCGTCAAGATTGCCATCATGGGCTGCATCGTGAACGGTCCTGGGGAAATGGCGGATGCGGATTTCGGCTACGTCGGCGGCGCGCCCGGGAAGGTCAATCTCTACGTGGGGAAAACGCCGGTGAAATTTAACATTCCCGAAGCCCAAGCGGTAGAGCGCTTGAAGGACCTCATCCGCGAGCATGGAAAATGGGTCGAACCGGCCGCTCCCGTGTCATCATCCGCGGAAGCATTCGTGTGAGTCAGGCCGGTCCCGTCCTATGTTGCGGAGTTGCGAAACAGTGGGTCACTCCCCGTGTAGCTAACTTACTGCTTCGTTTCCTGGTTGGCTCTGTAGCGGCTGGTGTTCTGGTGGCGTGCTCCCCAAAGGCTGCTCGAGTCGAACAGGAGAACGACCGAGCTCGTGTGATTGTCGGTAGAACGAAGCGCGTCGCGATCCGTTGCAGCTGCTGTCCGTTCTCGGCGGCAGCTACAATTTGGAGGCTGCAATGACCAACCGTGGTCTCTGCTTCTTGCCAACTGATTCTACGCGCCTGTGATTAGCGCATGCCGCTGTCGCAGCGCCACTCCACCGTCGCCATCTTACCGGCGGCGACGTCCACTTCCCAGGATCCATAGTGACCGATCGAGCTTTGCTTCTCCTTCGGCCGCACGGTGTAATGGCCGGGCGGTAGCGCGACTTGGAAACGGCCCTGCGCGTCCGTCGTGAACGAGGCGACCATGTCGCCCTCTTTCTCGATGGCAAATGCGAAGTTCGCCAGCGGCTTCGCCTGAGGCTCCCCGATCCGAGCAGGCCCTGGGCGGAAAGGCGAGATACCAATGGTGCCTGCGATCCCGCTTTCTGTTTCAGCCATACACGTCGAAGCCAGTAGGGCGATCGCGAGAATGCTTAAAACTTTCATCAAACACCTTCATCGCTTCCTGGCGGCAATCAACGGCGAACCGCGCGCCCCCTCACCAAACAAGGCGGAGCGGCTGCGTAGCGTCGTTAATTCCGTTGAAGCGAGCAGTCCCGTTCGGCCATGAACGGAGCTGTTTTGCTTTACGCCTTGGCTACCTCGCTCCATGCAGCGACCAAGCACTTTGCGCTGAATACGATACAACCGGTTTGCGTCCGAATCCGAAAAAGAATCAACTATGAAACGAACATTAGGGTTAGCTCTGGTGGCAATTGCGTCGCTGGCGGCAATGGGATCAGCCAAAGCAGTCATCATTAACGTGGACGTGAATGATCGTCCCTATTACCTGCACGGGCCGGGCTACTACGTCGGGCCGCGCTATTATGTATGGGTGCCGGGACATTGGACATGGCGGCATCATCGCCACGTCTGGGTTCACGGTCACTACGCGCCGCGCTAGCGTGAGTTAGTCGCGCGCCAGGCGCGGCTCGACTATTTCGCAGATGACGTGCAGCAGAAACTTGTGCGCTTCCTGAATGCGCGCGGTCGCCGTGCCGGGGACGATCAGGTCCACGTCCGCGATGCGCGCGCATTCGCCTCCATCGCGCCCAAGTAACGCGATCGTCCTTAGCTGCGCGCTCCTGGCCGCTTCCAGCGCGGCCCGGATGTTTTTCGAGCGGCCGCTTGTGCTGAGCGCGACGAGTGTGTCGCCAGGCCGGCCGAAAGCTCGGACCTGCCGCGAGAAGATTTCCTCGAAGGAATAATCGTTCCCCGTGGCCGTGATCAAACTGCCGCCGGTGGAGAGATTGAGCGCGGGATAAGGGCGGCGGTCTTCGATAAATCGGCAGGCGAATTCCGTCGTGAAATCGGCGACATCAGCGGCGCTCCCGCCATTGCCGCAGGCGAGCACCTGACCGCCGCTGGTGAGGGAGTGGGCGATGAGATCGGCCGCGCGCTCGATCGGCGCGGAAAGTTTTTCGAGTGATTGGAAGGTCGAGGCCGCGTCGCTCAAGGCGCGCTGAAGAATGGCGGACATGAGATGTGCAATTACCCGCGGCGCGGGAATCTGTCGAACAGAAAAGGCGCGTTGTAGCCGTCGCTCTGTGAGCGACGCGAGACACGATTGGCCACCGGCATCAGCACTGCCATAGTCTGCGGGGCCGTTGCGCGCAGCGATGCGGGCTACGGAAGAAACTTGGGAGTTTGTGTTGCAAACGAAAGCGGCTCTGGCTAAGACCAGCTTCTTTTCACTCCGAGCGTGCCAATGCTTTCGCAAAATGCGATGTTGATGATAGCGCTGATGATCTCAGCCGCCGTCTCCGCCAGTGCGCAGGATAACGAGAAATCGCGCGGCGCTTTCGGAGTCACACTCCAGCCGTTTTCCGCGGGCGATATCATCGCCCCGGCGCGTCGCGCAGAGCCGCTCCGCATCGCCTATTACTCACCGCGCCCGCAGCCTGCCGCTCCGGCTGATACCGCTGATGGTGGCGAGGAGGAGAGTTCGCCGATCCTCTCCTCCGGCTCCCGGCCAATGATCGCCGGCGGCCGCGCCGCTTTGCGCAATGGCGTGGCTTACGCTCCCGCGCGCGCGCCGGCTAATGTGCAAAACGCGATCTGGGCGGTGAACACATTGCGCCGTAAACCGTATCGCTGGGGCGGTGGCCACGGCTCGTTTTACGACGGTGGCTACGATTGTTCCGGCACGGTTTCGTTCGCGCTGCATTCCGCCGGTCTTCTGACAACGCCGATGCCGTCGAGCGATTTTTTGCTTTACGGTGAGCGCGGCCGCGGCCGCTGGATCACGGTCTACTCACGGCGAGGCCACACCTTCGCGATTATCGCCGGCTTGCGGCTCGACACCACGGACCTGCGTTACGGCGGCGATGTCGGCCCGCGCTGGTATCTCGAGTCGCGCGACACAAGCGGCTTCGCCGCGCGGCATCCGACAGGGTGGTAGCGGGAAACATTGGAGTAATGGAGTAAAAGCCGGTTCATGTCGCTTACTCCATCACTCCATTACTCCCTGCGCGTGCATAGCTCACCAGCTACGCCGCGGCGGTGCCGCTTTCTTCGCCCAGGTATTGAATAACGAGCCGCAGCCGGGTGTTGAGATCGAGCTCTTCCAGGATCTGCTGGCGCCGTAGTGGATCGGTGATGAACGTCGAGGCCATCAAATCAGCGAGCATGGCGAGATCGGTCATGCCGGTGATATATCTGTCGATCTTCGCCGGCAATTTGCGGCCCAGCGTTTGGAAGCGGTCATAGAGATCGAGCACTTTGGCGCCGAGCGCTTCCGTCTCGACTGTCGTTTCAGTTTCCGATCGCAACGTTTCCAGCTCGGCAACCGGAAAGGGATGAAGCTGAGTGAAGGCGGCGAAGCGGACGCGTTGAAGCCCTTGTAGGATCAAATTAGAGGTGCCGTCACCGCGGCCGACGCAGGCGCGAATGAGACCGATGGTGGCGACATCGAAAAAGTCCCTCTCGGTTTTCCAGTCCGCGCGCTCGGGATGGACGAGTGCGACGCAGAACATGCGTTCATGAGCGAGCGCGTGCGCCAGCATTTCGCGATAGCGCGGTTCAAAAATAGAAAGCGGCAAAAGCGCGTGCGGGAAAAGGAGCGCGCCGGGCAGCGGCATGACCGGCGCCTGTTCCGGCAGAATCTCGATCTTGTCTTCCATCGATTGATCGTTGCGCAACATTCGTCGGATTTCCGCTAGGATTTCGCGCGCGCACGTGGTTTTTCGGGTAGGAATCAGCGCAGCCTTGCCGGTGGCCGGGGCTCGGCTCGTTCGCGCAATGATCGTTCCCACGGACGCGATGCCTGACGTAATTCGCGGAGTGTGAGCTGGCCAGGGTAAAGCGGTTGCTGAAGCGCCGCATAGACTAACACAGAGCCGCATTCTGCAAGTAGGAGTCGTGAGATCGGTCCGAATCTTCCTATCGCCATGACGCAGCATCTGCCGCGCGCGCGGCGAAGGAATTGCAGGAGCGTAAGAAAATCATCAGGAGTATCGGCGCGGGTGACGAGCTTGAAAATGTTGGCGCCGGCGCTCCGTGCGCGCTGAAATTGCTTCAGCAAAACGGCGTGGCTCGGCGTGCGCGCAAAATTGTGAACGGAACAGATGCGCTGGATTTTTCTGCGCCCCGCTTCCTTCCAGACGGCGCGGAGTTCACGGAGCGAGCGCAATTCCACGTCGATGAATGCGGCGCAAGGCAGAAACTCCCTCAACCGATCGTCGCGCCGGAAAGCAAGTTTGTTACAGCCGCCTTCGGCGGGGTTACGGGCGGTGATGATGAGCGGGCGGCGCAATCGCAAAACATTCGTTGGGTCGATGTCGGGCAAACAATCCAGCCGCAGCTCGAACAAATCCGGCGGCCTTCGGATGCGCGCGGCGGCTCGCAATTCACCTTGCGAAGCAATGACGCCGACCACCGCTGGATTTTTGACCACAACCCGCGCCCCCATATTCTATAATCCCCCCGATGCTCGCGCGGAAACAGGAACTGAACACGCAGCTCCAGCAGCTGATCGATGCGTTTCTGCTGGCGACGGCGCTTTACCTTGCCTACGTGCTGCGGCTCTACGGCACGGTGCCGCTGCGCTTCGCCAATTACCCCGATCCATTCCAGAACTACCAATGGCTCTTCGTCGTGCTCATGCCCTTTGGCCCGATTCTGCTCGATCTCCAGGGCTTTTACCAATCGCCGCTGAACAAATCAGTCTGGCGCTCGTTCGTCCAGATTCTGCGCGCGATGTTTGGCCTGAGCATCATCGTGAGCGGGTGCGTCATTTTCCTGCGCCTGCCACTGCTCAATCGCACTGTGCCGCTGTTCTTTATCGGCATTGCGACAATCGCCTTGCTCATCAAAGAACGGCTGGCCGTTCTCTACATTCGGCGGCGGGCGCGACGGGGAGAAATGCGCGAGCCGGTGTTGCTGGCCGGAACGCCGGAGGACATCACCGCGCTGGAGCGCACGTTTACGAGCGAACAAAAGACGTTGCTCGAAATCGTCGATCGGATTGATATCGGCAAACGGCCCATCAGCGAGTTGGTCGAAGCGATGCATCGGTATGCGGTCTCACGCGTCATTTTCGCCGCAGGTCATACGCAACTAAACAAAGTCGAGGAAGCCATCGGCGCGTGCGAAGTGGAAGGCGTGCCGGCGTGGCTGGTGGCGGACTTTATTCAGACTTCGATCGCCAAACCGGACTTCGATGCCTTCGCGGGCCGGCCCATGCTGGTGTTTCGTTCCACCCCGGAAGTCTCCTGGGCGCTGCTGGTCAAAGCGATCATCGATCGCGTCTGCGCATTTATTCTTCTCCTCGTTTTCGCTATTCCAATGCTGTTCATCGCGCTTGCGATTCGCATCACTTCGCCGGGCCCGGTGGTTTTCCGGCAGAAACGCGCGGGCCGTTTCGGCAAGCCATTCGTCATGCTGAAATTTCGCTCGATGCGCAATGACGCGGAGATGCGTCGCGCCGAGCTGGAGCCGTTCAATCAAATGAGCGGGCCGGTGTTTAAAGTGGAAGACGATCCGCGCGTAACGGCGCTGGGACATTGGCTGCGCAAGACGAGCATGGACGAATTGCCGCAGCTGCTCAATGTGCTCTCCGGCGACATGAGTCTGGTGGGACCGCGGCCGCTGCCGATCTATGAGGTGGAACGTTTCGAGAATTCGGCGCAGCGCCGCCGGCTGAGCGTGAAGCCGGGGCTGACCTGTCTCTGGCAAATCAGCGGACGCAATCAGGTAAAGGATTTCCGGGATTGGGTGCGGCTGGATTTGGATTACATCGACCGCTGGTCGTTAGGTCTCGATTTGAAAATCCTGCTGCGCACAATTCCCGCGGTCTTGTCGGGATTGGGCGCAAAATAAGCGCAGTTCGGAATAGCCTCACACAAAGTCCACAACGGACACAAAGGTGAAAATAAAGGTTGTTTCCGTCGTGTCCTTCGTGGACTTCGTGTGAGCCGCTCTTAAGAGGTTCGGACAAGCAGCCGCTCGACGTATTTCGCCAGCACATCGAACTCGAGATTCACGACATCGCTGCTCTGCGCATTCTTGAGATTTGTCGAGCGACGGGTGTGCGGAATGATCCAACTGACGAAACTCCCGGCGTTCACTTCAGCAATCGTCAGGCTGATGCCGTTCACCGCGACCGATCCTTTCTCCACCACGTAACGCGCAAACTCGTTCGGCAAACCGACCTCTAGACGAAAACCTCCCGACGTTTCCTCGAACCCAAGTACGGGCGCGGTGGAATCGACGTGACCTTGCACGAAATGTCCGCCCAATCGCGCGTTGGCGGCGAGAGCGCGCTCGAGATTAACCAGGCTGTCGCGACGCAGCGCGCCAAGGTTCGTGCGCGAGACAGTTTCGGCCAGAAGATCGAAAGTGATCTGCTCGTGCCGATGTGAAGCGACGGTGAGGCAGCAACCATTGACCGCGATGCTGTCGCCGGTGCGCAGGCCGGCGGAAATGCGCGGCGCCGCGATCTGCAATTGCGTTCCGCGCTCGGTCGCCCGAATCCACAGCACACTGCCGAGTTCTTCAATGAGACCGGTAAACATTCAGCGAAAAGTGAAGAACCAAACCAGCCAGAGCACGGGCGCAAATACCGGGATGGAGTATTTCAGAAAACCGAAGAAGCCAGGCGTGGACAGGCGCGCTTGGTGCACGGTCGATTTCACCAGAAAATTTGGGCCATTTCCGATGTAGGTGAGCGCGCCGAAAATGACGGCGCCCATGGAAATGGCGACGAGAGTGAGCGCGTCGCTCTCGAGAAAGCGCGCGATGTGAACCGGATCTTCGATGCTCAACTGCGCGCGGCCCAACGCGGTGGAGAAAAATGTGAGATAGGTCGGCGCGTTATCGAGCACGCTGGAGAGGCCGCCGGTGACCCAGAAATTTTGACCGGGCGTGCTGATGGGAAAGCGATGCGCGTGCAGCTGCACGTAATCGATCACCGGCACCATGGTGGCGAAGATGCCGAGGAAAAGCCACGCCACTTCTTCGATGGGGCGAAGCGAAAAGGAGTTGAGCCGGTGCAGTGACTTCGGGGTGAAGTAATAGGAGGCGCCGGCCGCCAGGAGCATGAGAATCTCGCGCAGGAATGGCGGATGATCGACGAAGACCGCGGCCAGGATTATGCCGAGAAACCAGAGATTGCGCCGGCCCTGAAATCGCGTCAGCTCCGCCGTGTCACCGGCTTCTTCGCACGGCGAGTCGGAGGCGTTGCGGCAGGTCAATTTTTCCAGCGCGTAAAAGATGACGAG
>DAIRIE010000004.1:13885-15339 GCA_036809705.1 Chthoniobacterales bacterium | reverse complement strand
GGGTGAGGCCACCGCCAACGTTGCCGATGATGAAAATAAAAAAGGCGGTATGCAGCGCCCGATAACGCCCGCGATTCAATCGCATCCACGGCCTGATGAGCAGAACGGATGCGCCCGTGGTGCCGATGACATTGGCGAGGAGACCGCCACCGAGAAGGAATAGTGAATTCTTGATCGGACCCGCGCGGCCGCGCACCCCGATGTGAATGCCGCCCGTCACCACGAAGAGCGATCCGATTAGCGCGATGAAACTCAGATAGTCGCGCGCTTCATAAATCAGGCGACCCGGCTGACGGAGGACGAGCGCATAATACGTCACCGGAATCGCTGCCAGGACAATCGCGATGAGATGGTAATAGCGTTCCCAATGATGCTGCAGAATGAGCGGCAGCAGCGCGATGCAAAGCAACATGGCGACGAAGGGCAAAAGCATGAGCGGGTGCGGCGTGGCAATAGACATCGCGCGCTAAGAGCCGTCCGCTTTAATTCAGCGTCAAGCAAAAGCGCAAGCTGCTGATGAAATCGCCGCAGTGGGCGGACGGCGCAGATATGAGCCCGCCGGCATGTGCCACATACCACGATCCGTCTTATATCAGCGAAATCCGCGTCATCCGCGGTTCCCCGCAAACGAAAGTCACTGCGGAAAATTTTGTTGGCCAGCGGCCCAAGACTCGCTACAAACGGGAACCGCATAGTGACAAATCCTCAGTCTGACCGTTCAAAAATTTTTTCAAAAAAGTGAAAAAATCTCTTGTCAGGGTGTGGATTCTTCATTAATGCGTTGCCCAACCTAACCAAAACCAATGGAGAAACACATGAGTAGAGACGTATTCAGAGCCTTAGGATTTCGTCGCCTGGCGCTCGTCGCCAGCATCGCACTTCCGCTCTTTATGAGCTTTAGCGCGCGCGCTCAAATGGCCGCAGGTTCGCCTGCGTCGCGCACACCTGAACTCGGGCCCGGCCCGGCAGCGCCTCCGGCACCTCAAGCCGCTGGCGAAGCCAGCGCCGAACGCGTTGTCGTCACCGGATCAAACATCCCGACGGCGGAAGAAGTGACCGCGGCTCCCGTGGACACCCTCACGACACAAGAGGTCAACCGCTCCGGCAGCCAGGAAATTTTAACCGTGCTGCAAAAGCGTAACCCCGACTTCACTGGCGGCGGAAATCTCGGCACGTCGAACGCGAACATCGCCTCGGGTTCAACCTTGGGCGGCACCATCATTGCCATTCGTGGCTTCCCCACCCTCGTTTTGTACGAGGGTCGTCGTGTTGCCGATTCCGCGGCTATTTCAGTCGGCGGTTTTCAGTTCACCGACGTAGGGCTATTTCCTGCTGCTCTCATCAGCAGGATCGAAGTGCTGAAGGATGGCGCTTCGGCTATTTATGGATCGGAAGCGGTTGGCGGCGTGGTCAACATCTTCCTTAAGGACGATTTCGAAGGCGTCGAAATCGGA
>DAIRIE010000004.1:1454-13875 GCA_036809705.1 Chthoniobacterales bacterium | reverse complement strand
TTCACGAAAGATGACTTTCAGGGAGCTGAGCTTGGATTCCGCTATGGCACGACTTTGGAAGGCGCCGTAGCCGAACGCCGCGGGTACGTCATCGGCGGTGTCGGTAACGACACCACCCAGGTGACCGTGGGCATGCAGTATTACGAGATCGACCCGCTCTTTGAAAGACAGCGCAGCTACTCCAGCCCGACCATCAATGGAACAACCAACTACGCTGGCGCTGCGCGCGATCAAAACGGCCCGGACGGCTCGACCGGATTCTATCTGGCCATTGGTGAAGATCCATTGCATTTCCCAGGGCCTATCATTGCGAACTCTCCCTTCAATGTGGGAGTGAAGCCTGGCTCAATCGCACCCGGAGGTGGTTTTGCGGCAATCCCGCAGTTTTATAGGTCCGCTACCTTTGGCGAGGTTTTGAGTTTCGACTTAGCGCAACGCCCGAACAATACCCTGGACACGTCGCGCACCAACGTGATTGCGTCGGCTAGCCATCAGATTTTCGGCAAGCAATTGGAGATATTTGGCAATTTCCTCTATCAAAATTCCGATTACCAAAGCTTTCTCAACGCTCAACCACTCAACAACACCACCGGCGTGGTCATTCTGGGTTCGATGCGCGTTGACCCGAACGACCCGACCCATCTAATACCGGAAAATCGCGGAGCCCCTGCTCCGTTTAACCCATTCGTGGAGTCAATCGATGCGTTCTCGGCTTCGGGTCCGTTTAAACTGCAAATCGCTAACCGCTACAACGTCACCAACCCGCGAATCTTTGACAATACCAACAACTTCTACCGCTTCCTCGGTGGTATTCGTTCGCAGATCACGCCTGATTGGACCTTCGAAACGGCTGCTTATTATAGCAAGTACGACATCTCATTCGTAAACTCCAATCTGGTCAATGCGGAGGTATTAAACCAACGCATTGCAGGGGTAGACGCGAGCGGCAACAAGATCTCTCCGCTTGATTTCTTTGCCTTCAATCCCATCGGCACCGGCCCCGGGCAGCTCACCCGCGAAGAGTTTAACACTATTTTTGGTGCGAACTTCCGCTCGCTGAGCTCATTCCAGCGAGTTTTTGATGCCAAGCTTACCGGCTTCCCGTTTGAGCTCCCGGGGGGCAAGATCGGCGTATCAGTCGGCGCTGAATGGAGGCAGGAAGGATTCAAAGTCGCGGATTCACCCGAGATCTTCATCGGCTCGGTGCCCATCGGGAATATCTCGGTTAAGCGCGATATTTATTCCTTCTTCGGTGAGCTAAGCATTCCAATCGTAGGCTCCTCGATGAAGGTTCCGGGGATTTACAGCCTGGAGTTGACTCTCGCGGGACGTTACGACCATTATGCGGGTATCAGTGAAGACGCGAAGGTTCCCAAGATCGAGTTCCGTTATCAGCCGATCAAGGACCTGACGCTGCGCGCTACTTATTCCAACTCGTTCATCGCTCCAACGCTCTTCCAAACCCAGGGGCCGACCGTTCAAGGCTTTTCGCCCGCCATCACTCTGGAGGGACAGGTGCAGGATCAGGCTCAGGTGCTCGGTGGATCGAATCCGAACTTGATACCCTCGACCGCGGAAAGTTATACGGCAGGCTTTGTTTACAGCCCGAGCTATGTCCCCGGTTTGGTGATCTCGGTTGATTACTTCCGCACTCTCCAGCAGCAGATCGTAGGCACGCTTGGCGGTCAGCTTATTCTCTCGAGTGTGAACACCTTGGGGCCAGCTTCACCATATGCGAGCTTGGTCGCCTTCAACGCCTTCCCTGGGCAGACGGGTGCTCGACCGGTCACTGGGCCACAACAGCTAATCGGCAACCTGGTTGCTGTGTTTTATATTGACAACCTGAGAAACCTCGGTGCGGCGCATGATGAGGGCCTGGACATGAGTGCGCATTACACCATCGACTTAAAGACATTCGGTCAGTTAGAGCTCGGAGCGAACGCCATCGTTTACACCGAATACGAAGCGAAGGTTTTGCCCACCGACAACTACTACAACCTCCTTGGGATAGACGGCGCTGAGGGCGTGGGAGTCCTTCCGCGCTATAAGCTGACCTTCTTGAGTGAGTATCGCTGGCAGGGCTTTACAGCGTCGCTCGTCGCTAACTATATACCTAAGGTTTATAATGCGCTCGGCCGCGACCCTGTGAACGAGAACTACAGACGGTTCCAAAGTATCCAGGACTATGCGACCTTCGATGGTCGTATCTCATACACGTTTATCCGGAACGAAATGCCCGGCGCCACCGTGCCCGAGCCGAAGGACTCCAAGAGTATGCGCGATGCCAAAAACGCCGCGCCTCCTCCAGTGGCTGGCTCGACCATGAGCATTATGGATAGGATGCTCAACGGGACGACACTGGCGGTGGGGTGTAACAACATTCTTGACCGGGACCCGTCCTTCGTCGATGGAGCGAACGGCAATACCGACCTCTCGGTCTACGATCCATACGGCCGCTTCCTCTACTTCGAAATTGCGAAGAAGTTTTAAGTAACCTTCGACAACTAAGGATATTCGCAGCGGCCGAGGCGCAAGCCTCGGCCGCTGTTGTTTTTGACGGGAAGCCCTTGCTAGTCGAAGGATGTGTGTAGTTTTTCACCCGCGAGGCGGCGCAATCGAGCTCGGGTGGCGTCGTCGTCGCTTGCTGGTTTTCGCGCCCGCCAGACAATCTTCCCGAGGGGCGGAAACCACTACACGCGTCGAGTCTCAGAATGCGATTGCGACATTGACCTTTCATCAAAGCAAACGCACCATCGCGAGGGAAATGAACAAGATAAGCATTGCCGTTATTTTCACTTTCATCGCAATACATCTTTCCTTCGCCGCGGACCGCTCTTTCCCGGGCTTGAAGAGCGTGATGGATCCGGAAACGTACGCTCGTACCGGGTTGCCAGGTCTTTCACCCGAGCAGCGCGCCGAGCTGGACGCATTCATTCGCGATTATGTCGCCGGCAAACAGAAAGAGGCCGCTGACGTGGCCGCGACGCAGGCGGTTGATCGTGCCGTCAAAGAGCGGAAAGTGCGGGCGCCGGAAATCATCGAAAGCGCGATCGTGGGAACGTATACCGGTTATGGCCCGCGCACAGTCTTCCACCTGGCCAATGGACAAACATGGAAACCGACCAGTGGCGACGTCTTTTACCATTCTGCGGTAAACAATCCCCGTGTTGTCATCTACCGGCAGGATATCTTCGGCTACAAAATGTTCGTGGAAAACGCCGGCGTGATCCGCGTCAAGAAAGCGGACTAATATAGGAACTCCACGTTGCCGGCGCGCCATGCCGAATCTCGGCGCTCTCGGCAATCCCTACCGCAGCTTTTCTCCGGCGGAAAAGACGTTGCTTCAGCTCTGCCCTACGATTGAAGGATTAACTTGGACGGCGCCGATCTCACTGGCGCGTGCGAAAATCCGCAGCGGCGATGGATCATCGCGGCCGTATTTTCGGAGGTGGAATTCCGATGATATCCATCGGAATCGCGGTGCTCGGTTTGGGGCCAAGTCGCTCGCATGGTTGCGGAATAAGAGATCCTGAGAGCATCACATAACATGGCTGCCGGGCCAATTTCGACTTCGGTAGCTCCTTACCCACGTGGTTGAGGCAAGGTTGCTCGGCCCCAGCAACCGCCGTTGCGTAAGTAAAACAAATCACAGCAGTTTGCTTCATGAGGCGTCTTCTCGTCATGCCGTACCTCTCACTCAATCCCCCAGTATGATGTCGTGTTGCAGCTAGTGCAAGCGCTCGGGGTGATTCCCTGCAGGTGCATTTCCCACTGGTCTCGATTGCAAAGAATAAGCTGTGAAAGACATCAGAGCACAAACCTGCCCCGCGTGCTCTCCGCCGGCCTTACTTACGCTGCGCTCCGAGGATGGGCTTTGACGATTTGTGAACCGCATCTCAAAAGCGCCTACCGGTTATCGCGAAAAGGTAAGCCGAGCTGGTAAAGCTCGATTTGGCGGCGAATAAGGTCGGCGAGTGTTGTATTCCTTTTATTGCTCGCTAATTGCCGTGCGGCCTCAGCTGTCGTGAGCGCGTCGGTGAAGCGGCCGGCCTCCGCGTACGCGGCGGCGAGGGTGGCGCCAATAATGGGGTCGGGGCGCGGCGCCAGCTTGGTCGCCAATTCGGCGAGCTCGACCGCCTTGCTGCCATCGCGCACGGCTGGGTCGGGCCAGGTGGCAAGGACCCAGGCCATGTTCTTAAGAGCTTCAGGGTCGCGCGGATGAGCCGCGAGCGCTTCACCTAAATGCGCCATCGCTTCGTCAGCGCGACGCAACTGTAGGAGCGTATTGGCAATGTTAAAATGGGCGGCGATGTAGTTGGGATCCATCTTGAGCGCCGCTTGCAACGCTGCGAGCGACTCCTCCGCGTGCCCCTCCTGGAGGAGCGCATTGCCCAGGTCGTTGTAGGCAAGGAGGTATGTTGGATCGAGCGCAATTGTTTTCTGCAGATAAGGAATCGCCAGGTCGCCCTGGCCGATCTGCAGAAGCGCGTTGCCGAGGTCGTAGTTCACAACCGCAAAGTCCGGGCGAAGTTCCAGCGCCTTCCTATAATAGGGAAGTGCTTCCTGAACCCGGCCCATTCGCGCGAGGGCGCGACCAATGTTGTCCTGGGTCTCGACGTTGTTCGGATCGATCTCCTCAGCTTTCCGCAGATGCGTCAGCGCTTCTTCGGGTTTTCCGTTGCGCAGCAGGACAACGGCGAAACTGTCCTGCGCCATCCAGGATCCCGGGTTCTTTTGAATGGTGTCGCGCCAGAGCGTTTCCAAGTCGTGATAAATTCCAATCTGCCGCCACGTAAGTGCAGCGAGCGCGGTGAGCAACAAGAACGGAATCAGCCGTGGCAGGCGGCTGAGTCCGCCGGCGCCGAGCGCAATTAATCCGGCAGCGGCCAGGTACTGGAAGTGATCTGCGACAAACGAATAGCGGAAGGGGTAAACGTTGACGAAGCCGAGCGCGGGAAAAAGCGTGGCGATGAAAAAGAGCAGCGCCACGAGCGGCCCGCGTCCTATCCGACGCCGTGCAAACCACAGCGCTGCCAGCAACACGATTATGCCCGCCGGGAACAGCCACTGCCAAGCCAAGCTGACGCTGATCTGCCAGCGTGGATAGATGAAGGTAAGCTTGTCAGGCCAGACAAGCTTCGCAGCATAAAACCAGAGCGCGCGGCCCGCAATGAGCACGCGCTCGGGAAGCGGAAACGACCATGCGTTGCCTTCCGCGCCGACGTGGTGTTTTTCGATCCAGACCGTGCCCAAAGCGAGGCCCAGGCCGAGGGCAAAGAAGGGAAGCAATGGAAGAATGTGACGCCATTTCAAGGTTCCAGCCTTCCACCACATCACCAGAAGTAGTGCGACCGGCAAGGAACACGTCACCGTCTTACTCAGCAGTGCGCAGAGGAAAAGAACGAGTGCGGCAAAATACCATGCCCACCAATTCTTTGTTTGATTCCTTACGTCCGCGGCGACGAAGCGGAGATAAACGAGCGCAGCCGCAAAGTAGAAAACCGCCGAGAGGACATTCTTTCGTTCGGAGACCCAAACGACCGACTCGACTGTAATAGGATGGATGGCAAAAATGGCGGCGCCAATCCATCCCCCGGGTAAACGCAGCGTGAGCAGGACCCGCCAGAGGAGAACTGCCGCGGAAGCGTGCAGAACGACATTGACAGCGTGATACCCGACTGGGTTCAACGCCCAAAGGTGATACTCCAGCCAGAAGCTGGTGTGGACGAGTGGGTAGTACTGCGGCGTCGCGCTGACGTCAGTCCAGATCCGGTGAAGACCGTTTAGATCGCGCAGCGTCGGGTTTTCCGTGACATGAAAGTTGTCGTCCCAAATGTAACCGCACTGCGTAGCCCGCGAGTATGCGATCAGCGTCAGCAGCACGAGGCCGGCCCCGAGAAGCCACGGGTGTTCCGGTGCAAACGCAGGTGCGCGTTTGCTCACCGCAGATGTTGGATCACTCCGTCTCGGGCTCATGGGAACTCTTTCAGGTAGCCTGAGTTCGCTACCCGCTCAATCATCGGGCGAGGAGATCAGCGTGCAAAGTTTGACCCGCCCGACATTCGTCGTGAAGCTCGCGCACCAGACGACAATTTAAGTGATATCCACGTGAAGATCTCCGTCGTTATACCTTGCTACAACGAGCGCGCAACGATCGGACAAGTCCTCCGCGCCGTCCGCGCGACGCAAGGGCACGAACTTGAGGTCATCGTCGTGGACGATGGCTCGACCGACGGGACAACAATGATGCTGAAGGAGACAGGCGCGCCGCTGGCAGACCGCATTGTGTATCATGAGACAAATCGCGGCAAAGGTGCGGCGTTGCGCTCCGGCTTTGCAGCGGCGAGCGGGGACGTCATCATTATCCAGGACGCAGACCTGGAGTACGATCCGGCCGAGTATCCGACACTCGTCGCGCCGATCCTGAACGGCAAAGCGGACGCAGTTTACGGCTCCCGTTTCATGGGCGGGCAAAGCCATCGCGTCGTCTATTTCTGGCACATGCTCGGAAACAAATTCCTTACGCTCTTTTCAAACATGTGCACGAATCTGAACCTCACGGACATGGAGGTCGGCTTTAAAGCGTTGCGCGCCGAGGTCATCAAGACGATGGACCTGAAAGAAGACGGCTTCGGCTTCGAGCCGGAGATAACCGCGCGCCTGGCGAAAGCGCGTTATCGCATCTACGAAGTCGGCATTTCGTATTCCGGACGGACCTACGAGGAAGGCAAGAAGGTAACGTGGGAGGATGGAATTCACGCGTTATACGCGATCGTGCGCTATAATTTCTTCACGGACTGAAATCAGCTCGTCAGTGGCATGGGACGTTCGCCAGCCATTACGCCAAAAACCAGACCAGTTGCGCCAAAACGCCAAGCCAACTGTAGAATGATCTTGTCAAGGTCAATATCGAGTGGGAATGTTGAAGCATGAAAACTACACCGTTGGTTTTGAAATGTGTCGCCGTATCGGTTGGCATAGGCTTGCTTTCGGCTCCCGGGCTGAAGGCAAATACCAACACGGCTGATCAATCGAAGAACATGCCGAATGTGCGGGTGCAACAAGGCATCCCAGCAGAACGCGTCGTCTTGGTTCAAACAACCGAGAGCCGCATTCCTAAGCGTGTCGTGATTGCGGGTAATCAGGTCAATGGCGCATCGGCCATGTATGTGCTGCAGAGTCGTGATCTGCTGCGCACGGGGGCGACAGATGTCGCCGGCATGTTAAGAAACGATCCGAGCATTTCCTCCTCAAACCGGCACTAAGTAGACCGGTCACGGGGAGTGCGATTCGGCAGGCAGCACTTCGCCAGCGCAACGGGGTTGGACCGCTTGCGCTGGCTGGGAGTTAGCATAGATTATTTGCATGAAAACAGGGTTTCTTCTTCAGGGTACAGCACTGCTGCTGCTGGTCGTTGGGACGACAGCAAGCGCGCAGACGAATGAGCGTCAGACAAATGCGGTTAAAGCGGACGATCAGTATGTCGAGCAGTACGTGGTTGTGACTGGCTCCAATATCCCGCGAAAGGTGAAAGTCCGCCGGTGGGGAACAAACACTCCGTATAATGTGGCGATCTACGGCCAGCACGATATAAAAGTTAGCGGTCGGGCGACGACGGAAGGAGCGCTGCAAACGCTCGACCCGTCAGTCTCTGTTCGCCGGCACTAAATCGGAGGAAGGGCATCCGTGGCGTGATTTCACGCCCGCTTTTTCGCTGACGGCTGGCGTTCGCCTTGCCTGGGGTAGCTGGACTTGGCCGTTGAGCGGATGGAGAGAGAATTTGTAACTAACAGTCGCTAGCCCAACTCGGCGGCACGCCGGTGGGATAGAGTTTCGCCGGTCTCCGCCTCGACTAAGCCAAAGCCGCTGCTATTTACAAAGCGCCGCGTCGGCAATTTCTGCTCTGTCATCCGGAGCGGGTGCGAGGGGACCTCTCATCGTTTACAGGTCACCCAATTGCGCGTGACAATTCGAGCCTCCTGAGAGGTTCTTCGCCGTTTGCGCGGCTCCGGATGACACGGCGCTGAGTCACGCCACCACTGCTACCACGCGTGTTTGCGCTGCGTCGCGTCTGGGATGCGCACATGGTGTAATCCTGCCAGGGGAGGGATTTGTTATTCAAGCGATGCTGTACGCTTGGCGGTGCTCGCGCCGGTGAGGGCTTCCGACGTGCGACGGCTGACGCTCGATACGCGCGGGCTGCGAGGTGGTGGAAAGTGCGAGGTGTGATCGGATGCGATGCGTAGTGTCGTCTCCCGCTCAGGTAAGGTTAGGCAGAACGTTGATCCTTCATCAGATGCCGGGACGTGTTATCCTGGGGGAACATTTGAGTTTCGTTGCGCAGATCGGTTGTCCTGCTAACCGACGGGTGAACTCTCGCACGATTCGCTCCAGCCGCTGGCGGAAGGCGGCCACGCCAGCGCTGGCATAGTTCGCGGCTCAAACCGAACGAGAAAGCGCGAATGCTCCGCGGTCGAGCGCTCGCGGGTCGAAAGCTGGGAATGCTAAGCCCCAGCTGCCGGCCGGAGCACTGGCATAATGATTGCTCATAACCATAGTAATTATGGTTTTTATCAGCCTGACGCCTTTTCTCTCCCGGCGAATGCTCGCGGTGCTCTTCGCCATTCTTGCACTTTCCGCCATCAGCTGTTTTGCCGACTCCAACTTGTTCACGGTGGCAGCTACGCCATACGACCATCAGATGGCGCGGGTCAAGCCGGTGCTCACAGTCGCCCCTGCCAGGGAAACGGAGACTGTGTCGCTTGACGCGGTGAACCGGTGGATGACCGATTTGCGCGGCATCCCTTACGGTTATTCGATGCAATGGCGCACACCGACCGAAGTCGCGCATGATCCCATGGCCGATTGCAAGGGCAAGGCCGTAGCGCTTTACGAGCGGATGCGCGCCCACGGAGCGCGGAACATCCGCCTGGTCATCGGGAAACGCGCGCCGAGCAGCCGCGTCACGCATGCCTGGGTCGAGTGGACCGAAGATTCACAAACTTACGTTCTTGATCCGACTTTCAATCGCAACGCCTGTGCGGCGGCCGAAATCCCGAGCAAGTCCTACGTGCCCTACTACGCGTTTGCCGGGACGAGGAAGTTCCGCGCGGCGTCGGTGGGCGATCTTTACGCGAAATTGTAAGGCGGCTGTTCCCCCTCCGGTGGCAAGCGGCTCGCACGCGCAAGTGCGGCGCCGCTTGCCGCATTTCCGCGGGGCTGTAGGGGAAGCTGTTAGCTTGCCGTGTAGCAATTCGGTTTGGATCAACTGTGACAAGCTTCCAGCCCATCTAGTTGTCGCTCACTGTGCGGAAACCTCCGAAGCACAAAAGCTCATCCATCATCGGCGAGTTCGTCAAAGGCGGTTGATCTCACTGTTTCAACAGCGTGAAACATCTCCGTGGCGCGCTTCGCACAGCGAAGCGGCTACAACTCGCGCTGCGAGTTACGGCTGAATCCAATTCGTCCAAAGGAAGAAGAAGGTCGCGCAGGTATTGATCCCGATTGAAAAGCAGATGAGCGCGATCTGCCATCGGCGCAGCGGAGTGTATTCGAGCAGAAGCAGAAAGAACCAGGGCAGCATGACGATTGCGCCCCGATAGGAGAACTGCCAGCCGCCGGTGTTGCCATGACACCAGAATACCGACGTGAGAAGCGCGATGGCGATCCAGGCGGCGAGATTGCGACTGGGGCGCGGCAGAAAAATGCAAAACAGAAAAGGCGCGTTGAAAAATATCGAGCCGCCGAACCCGTCTGGCAAAAGCCAGGGCGAATGGGCGACGCGTCGCCACGGCTCGAGCAGCATCTGCCAGGCATTGGCGGGAATGGCGCGCACGGAGAAAATGCCGTGGCCATACCATGGCTCGGCGAGCACGCCAGGCAGACGCGCCAGCCCGAAATCGAAGGGTGATCCGAAGCGTGCGTAGTTGTAGAAGAGGGTAGCAACTCCTAGAACAAGCGGCAGGGCGCAGAAACGCATCACCATTCGCGCGCGTAATTGCCGCGACGATTCGGAATCCCGCAGCAAGCGGTAGATGAAAATGGGAGCGGTGAGGATGACTTCGGTGCGATTCCCGAACGCGAAGGCAAAAAAGAGGCCGGCGAGGAATGGACGCGGCGCGGCGGAGGTGCAAAGAATGGCGGCGAGTTCACCGGTCATGGCGAAGCCGAGCGCGAGCTGCCAGGCGCCTCCCATGGCGGTGTTGGTCCAAAGCCAGGTGCCGAGGGTTGAGAAAAGCGTGAGCCAGACCGCATCGCGGAAATTGCGGCCGCAGCGCAGGGCGAACCGGAGGAAGAGGAACGTCGCCAGCGCGCCGATGAGCGCGATCGCGGCGCCTGACGGTGAAAAAGCGATGAGGCGATGGGCGAGAGCGAACGGCAGCATCGTAAGCACGCTGCCGAGTGGAAAGACACTGTAGTAGCGGCCGCGCAGTGGAATGGTTTCGTTGACCCATTCCGGCGGTGGCTCCGTTAATCCGAGTTTTCCCTGGAGCAGGGCTTCGGCGAGGCGAAATGAATAGTCGCTCTCCGTCAGCCAGGCATAAGGCAGATCATTACCGAGATGAAGCCGGGCGTAGAGCGCTTCATCGTCGCGAATGATGAGCTGGCGACAAAGCAGGAGCGGGTGCGACGCATAATAGACGAGGGCGACGCCGAGGACGAAGGCGAGAGCGGCAAGCTTCTGGTTGCGCGTGAGCGAAGTGGCGGGAGACACGTGGATTTTTTCTCGCTCAGCGGAGCCGCACCTGCAATTCGTTCATCCCGAGCGAAGCGAAACGGAGTCGAGGGATCCCGTGGAAGTTACCTTTCCGGCTGCGCGCCTCGACCGCTCGTCTCCGCTCGGTGTAACGCTGGCTGTTGCTGCGTAAGGCAGTGGAACGCCCCCAGTCCCCAGATGAGTTCGCGGCAATCGATCGGGACGATTCGCCGAGCGGGAAAAAATCGCCCGAGTATCTCCACTGCGCGTTCATCGTTCGAATCGGCGAATACCGGGACGAGCACGCAGGAATTTGCGATGTAGAAGTTCGCGTAGCTGGCGGGAAGAATAAGATCGTCGCGTTCCATCCGGCGAGGCATGGGCAACTCGAAAACGTCGAGCGGTTCGCCACCGATGGTCATCTCGCGGAGGCGTCGCAGGTTCTCCTGAAGCGGTTCGAAATTCACGCTGGCTGAATCTGTTTCGACAACAGTGACGACGGTGCGCTGTCCCACGAAGCGCGCCAGATTATCGATGTGGCCATCGGTGTCGTCGCCTTCGGTGCCGGCGGCGAGCCAGAGGATGTCGCGAACGCCGAGGAAATCGCGGAGCCGTTGTTCGATCTGCGCGCGTGTGAGCTGCGGGTTGCGGTTCGCGTTGAGGAGACAGGATTCGGTCGTGAGCAGCGCACCTTCGCCATTCACTTCGATGGAGCCGCCTTCGAGGATGATGCGGGGATAGAAAACCGGAAGGTCGAGAAGTTCGGCGACGCGGGTAGGCGCCACTTCATCCAGGTCACACGGCGGATACTT
Organism: Chthoniobacterales bacterium; assembly: GCA_036809705.1. Classification (GTDB taxonomy): domain Bacteria; phylum Verrucomicrobiota; class Verrucomicrobiia; order Chthoniobacterales; family UBA10450; genus AV69. The sequence goes on along the minus strand of DAIRIE010000004.1, from coordinate 2,367 downwards.
GCCGCCCCAGGCGTTGTAATCCCAATCCACCACGGCGAGTCGCGGCTGTTCGCGTCTCGTTAGGAAAATCGGACCGTGATCGCGGCACCACGGCTCGTTAGTCGGGATTCGTTGGAACGTGATTCGCTCCATTGGGAGTCCATCTAGAACTGCGCGCGCTTCGGCTTCGTGCGCGCCGTTGCAGATGTTGATGCGAACCGGCTCGCTCTCAATGAGCGCGACGACCATTGCGCGAAAAGCCGGCATGACGCGGTGGAAGGCATCCGGAAAACTGATGCCTTCGCGGCGTGGCCACGAGAGCCAGGTGGCTGCGTGCGGTTCCCATTCCGCGGGCATGCGATACCCGAGTGCGGCGGGCGTTTGCGTTTCCATTTGGTGCGGAGACATCGCGCTGAGCATTACTCGCTCTGGAGCGTGATTGCCAACGCGCTCTCTCCGTCTTCCTGAGCGAAGCGAAGGACCTCGCGAGCGCCCGGCAAGACACTCGTGAGGCCCCTCGCCGTCTCCGCGGCTCGGGATGACAGAGCGTCGCCCCTTTCGGGTAGCGCACGCGTCCCGCGTGCTGGATTCGGCCTCCCGCCGAAACGATCTTTCCGTTTGCGCGATGATCTCGCGCGCGACGCCGCACTGCCAGAAAATTCCGCGAAGGCGCGACGCCTTCGCCAACACGCGAGACGCGTGCGCTACCCAGGCGGGCTTGCGCCTCGCGCCAACCGGGTCGTGATTACCACCCCGCCAGATGCAAACGAGCGCTGCCAGGATCGAAAGTCCCGACAATGACGGAGTCGTCGAATCACCGCGGCCGCCGCGCGCTGACGAGGCGCCGCTCGGTTACTCCAACCCAGCGAACTTCATCAATCGCGAGCTGAGCTGGCTCGAGTTCGATCGTCGCGTGCTGGAAGAGGCGCAGGAT
>DAIRIE010000004.1:0-1444 GCA_036809705.1 Chthoniobacterales bacterium | reverse complement strand
TGCGACGCAGCCGCTGATCGAGCGGGTCAAGTTCATGAGCATTTTCTCGAATAATCTCGACGAGTTTTTCGAGATTCGCGTCGCTGGGATCAAACAGCAGATCGCGAGCGAGTCGAGCGAGATCGGCCCCGATGGGATCACGCCGACGGAAACGTTTAACGCCATCCAGCGACTCGCGCATGAGCTGGTCGCGACACAATACGAATTCTGGAACACGGATCTGCTGCCGGCATTGGCGAAGAACGGCATTCGCCTGCACGATGTCGCGCAGCTGCCTACGAAACGCGCGGCCTGGGCAAAGCGCTACTTCGAGGACGAAGTTTTTCCAATGCTGACGCCGCTGGCGGTGGACGCGAGCCATCCGTTCCCGCAGTTGCTGAATAAGAGCCACAATCTTCTGGTGCGCGCGCGGGCGCATCGCGGCGGCGAATCGCTGCTGGCCATCGTGCAGGTGCCGCGGGTGGTGCCGCGGCTGATCCTGATGCCGCGTGGCAAAGGCGATGACGAGCCGTGGGATTACATCTATCTGGCCTCGCTTATCAAACATCACATCGCGGAGCTGTTTCCGGGCATGGTTCTCGATGGCGTTCACGCTTTTCGCGTCACGCGTAATAGCGACCTCTATGTCGACGAAGAGGAAGCCGAGAACCTGCTGCGCACGATCGAGCAGGAACTGCGGCGCTCCAGTCGCGGCAACGCCGTGCGCCTCGAAGTGGAGGCACAATGCCCGCGCGATTTCCGGGACCTGCTTCTCGCTTTCTTCGATTTGCAGGAACCCGATCTGTATCGCCTCGCCGGCCCGCTTTCCATGACGCACCTCATGCCCCTGGTGACGAACGACGCGCTGGCGAAGTTGCGCGACCGCGCCTTTCATCCCGCGCTCGACCCGGCCTTCTCGCCGCCCGCGGAGATGTTCGAGAGCATCCGCAAGCAGGATGTTTTGCTGCATCATCCTTACGAGAGCTTCGATCCGGTAGTCGACTTTGTGGAAGCGGCCGCGGCCGATCCGCTCGTGCTCGCCCTCAAGATTACGCTTTACCGCACCAGCGGCGACTCGCCCATCGTCGAAGCTTTAATCGAAGCGGCCAATGCCGGCAAACAGGTCACGGCCTTGATCGAACTGCGCGCGCGTTTTGACGAAGCGGCCAATATCCGCTGGGCGCGCCAGCTGGAGGAAGCGGGCGCGCACGTCGTTTATGGCGTGGTCGGGTTAAAGACGCATTGCAAGATGCTGCTGGTGGTGCGCCGCGATCCCGATCGTCTCCGGCAGTACGTCCATCTCGGCACGGGAAATTATCATTCGAAAACGGCGCGCATTTACACCGACTTCAGCCTCTTCACAGCCGAGCCGGAGTTAACCGAAGAAGTCGCCATCGTTTTCAACACCCTCACCGGACTGGCCGGTTACCCCGGGTTGAAGAAACTAATGGTTGCGCCATTCGAT
>DAIRIE010000003.1:13477-31842 GCA_036809705.1 Chthoniobacterales bacterium | reverse complement strand
AGTCGTGGACGCGCGTCCACTTGATCGGTTTGCCGGTTTGTAAACTATCGCGCACCGGCTGCAAGACCGGCGCGTCCTTCCAAATCTGCGAGTGACACGTCATGCACGTCTCCGTAGGCGGCAAACCGGCGAACGATGACTGCTCGACGCCGGTGTGGCAGTAGCGGCAATCGATGCCGAGACCGGCGACGTGATGTTGGTGGCTGAACGGGACGGGCTGTTCGAGAGGCACGTCAACGCGTGTCCAGTACTCAGATCGAGCGAAAGCGTAGAGAGCTGCGCACAGCATGACGATTGATGCCGCGCCGCCGACGATGATCAGCTTCGCGATCGAGTTCGCACGCCGTTTGAAGAGCTGTTCCATGCAACAACGATCTCGATCATCGCGATCAGATATTCATACTCTGAGTCAATCCTTCCCAAAGGGCCGGGCAAGTAGCAACGCTGCTAGTTCGCACATACGAAACTCTCTTAGGAGATCGGAGGGACGACGCGGGCCACGCGGATAAAACTCGGCGCGATCTTGGAGTATGTCATCAGCCTCGCGGTTCGACTACGAGTGTTCCCTAGCCGTTTGTTCCGAACATTTCGGACGCGGGGAGTGGGATGCAACGCCAACCGAAGAAGCTAATTTGTTGAAGCGCCGTCCAGCCTTTCGCTGGGATGCGAACTGGAGAACTACGCCATTGGATGACCAGAAGAATCATATGAGCATTGGACGCAAACATTGGGCGATTGCAGAGGGCTGGATTCCGCCGACCAGCCACGGTCCAGAGCCGGCGATGACGAGTCACGAGACGGCGTGTCTGCTCAACGCCTCTGACCAGGAGGCGAACGTGGAGATCACGATTTACTACAGCGATCGGGATCCTGTCGGGCGTTATAAAATCAACGTCCCTCCACGTAGGACCAAGCACGTCCGTTTCAACGATCTCAACGATCCGGCGCCAATTCCGCGCGCGACTGATTACGCGAGCACCATCGATTCTGATGTGCCGATTGTCGTGCAACACACGCGGCTGGATTCCCGGCAATCGGACAACGCGCTCATCACAACAATTGCTTTCGCCGGAGGCGAGTAATCAAGGAGATAATATGGCCGATCAAGTAAGCGATTTTCTCTTAAAGCGGCTTTCCGCGTGGGGGATCAAACGCATCTACGGATTTCCGGGCGACGGAATCAACGGCATCATGGGCGCGCTCAATCGGGCGGGCGATTTGATGAAATTCGTGCAGGTGCGGCACGAGGAAATGGCGGCCTTCATGGCTTGCGCACACTCGAAGTTCACGGGCACAGTGGGCGTCTGTCTCGCGACCTCCGGACCAGGCGCGATCCATCTTCTCAATGGTCTCTACGACGCAAAATTGGATCACCAGTCGGTCGTTGCCATCGTCGGGCAGTCCGCGCGCGCGGCCATGGGTGGTGAATTTCAGCAGGAAGTGGATCTGATCTCGCTCTACAAAGATGTGGCGCACGAATTCGTGCACATGTGTTCCGATCCCGTGCAGATGCGGCACCTGGTCGATCGCGCGGTGCGCATCGCGAAGGTCGAACGCTGCGTCACCTGCATCATCATTCCGAATGACATTCAGGAACTCGACGCGGTCGAGAAACCGCCGCGCGCGCACGGGACGATCCATTCCGGGATCGGCTTTCCTTCCACGCGCGTCGTTCCGCACGACTCCGAATTGCGCAAAGCGGCGGAGGTTCTCAATTCCGGCAAGAAAGTGGCGATGCTGATCGGTGCCGGCGCGCTCGGCGCGGCGGATGAAGTGCTGCAAGTGGCGGACTTGTTAGGCGCGGGCGTCGCGAAAGCATTGCTCGGGAAAGCGGCGCTCCCGGATCACCTTCCGTTCGTCACCGGGGCGATCGGCCTCCTCGGGACAAAACCGAGCTGGGATATGATGAGCGACTGCGACACGCTCCTGATGGTCGGCTCGGATTTTCCCTACTCGGAATTTTTGCCGAAGGAAGGCCAGGCGCGCGGCGTGCAAATCGACATCGACGGCCGATTGCTGAGCATCCGTTATCCGATGGAAGTGAATCTGATGGGCGACAGCGCGGAGACTTTGCGCGCGCTCATTCCGCTGCTCCAGCGCAAAGAAGATCGCTCGTGGCGGGAGATGCTCGAAAAGGAAATCGTGCGGTGGTGGAAAGTGCTCGAAGCGCGCGCCATGAACAGCGCCGATCCCATCAATCCGCAGCGCATGTTTTACGAGTTGTCTCCGCGACTGCCGGACAATTGCATTCTCTCGTCGGACTCCGGCACGTCTGCGAATTGGTTCGCGCGCGACCTGAAAATTCGCAAGGGCATGATGGCGTCGCTTTCAGGAAATCTCGCGACGATGTGCCCTGGCGTTCCCTACGCAATCGCGGCTAAGTTTTGTTTTCCGGAGCGGGTCGCGATCGCCCTCGTCGGTGATGGCGCGATGCAAATGCTCGGCAACAACGGGCTGATCACGATCTCGAAATATTGGAAGGAATGGAGCAACCCGCTGCTCGTCATTCTGGTTTTGAATAATCGCGACTTGAACCAGGTGACATGGGAGCAACGCGCGATGTCCGGTGATCCGAAGTACGAGGCCTCGCAGGACATTCCAGATTTTCCCTTCGCGCGTTACGCGGAGTTGCTGGGCTTACGCGGCATTTTCGTCGATAAACCGGAGCAGATCGGCGAAGCGTGGGACCAGGCGCTTTCCTCAGATCGGCCAGTTGTGCTCGAGGCCTACACCGATCCAAATGTGCCGACGCTACCGCCGCACATCTCGTTCAAAGAAGCAGAAATGTTTTCGAAAGCGCTGATCAAAGGCGATCCGGAAGAGATCGGCATCATTCGCCAGACGTTCAAGGACGCGGTCGAATCGTTCGTGCCGCACAAAGATTGATGAGGCGCGAGCGCCGATTCTGGGGAGCGCAGGCTGCCAGCCTGCTGGTTTCGGCAGCCTGCCGAAACGAACTTTTCTTTGAGGCGCGTCATGGTTCCGATGATCGAAGTAAAAGCAAAGTTCGCGATGGCTGGCAGCCATCGCCAGCACGCAGGCTGCGTGCGCTCCCCGGAACTCGCGATGCCGCGCTCTGAGACAATCCAGCAGGTTCGCGTGTCGGCTTATCGCATTCCCACCGACACGCACGAATCCGACGGCACCTTTGAGTGGGACGCGACCACGCTCGTGCTCGTCGAAGCGACGGCCGCGGATGTAACCGGGATCGGCTTCACCTACGCTGACACGGCGACCGCGCGACTGATCGAAGACTCGTTAGGCAAAGTCGTCCTCGGCATTGATGCGATGGACATTCCGCGCGCCTGGATTGCGATGGTGCAGGCGATCCGCAATTTGGGCCGGCCGGGCATCGCGTCGATGGCGATTTCCGGAATCGATAACGCCCTCTGGGATTTGAAGGCGCGGTTGCTCGACCTACCACTCGTTAGGCTGCTCGGCGCGGCGCGGGATACGTTGCCGGTTTATGGCAGCGGTGGGTTCACGTCCTACACGAACGAGCAACTCCAGAATCAACTCGGCGGCTGGGTCGAAGAAGGAATTCCACGGGTGAAAATGAAGATCGGGCGGGAACCGGAAGCCGATATCGAACGAGTTGCCATCGCTCGTGAAGCCATCGGCGACGATGCCGAATTGTTCGTGGACGCGAACGGTGCGTACTCGCGCAAACAGGCGCTCGAATTTTCCTACGCGTTTTCGGAGTTCAACGTCAGTTGGTTCGAGGAGCCGGTTTCGTCCGACGATCTCGAAGGCTTGCGGCTCATGCGCGACGACGGCCCGCCGGGAATGGACATCGCCGCTGGCGAATACGGGTACGACGAAACCTACTTTCGCCGCATGCTCGATGCGGGCGCGGTCGATGTCTTGCAAGCGGACGCGACGCGCTGCGCGGGCATCACCGGTTTTTTGATGACGGACGCACTTTGCCAGGCGGCGCATTTGCAACTGTCGTCGCACTGCGGCCCATCGATGCACGTCCACGCCGGTTGCGCCGCGAAGACGATTCGCCATGCGGAGTATTTTTACGATCATGTGCGGATCGAGAACATGCTTTTCGATGGCGTCATCCAACCGGTCGAGGGCGCTCTGCATCCGGACCTGTCGCGGCCTGGTCATGGCCTCGAGTTCAAGCGCGTCGATGCCGAGAAATATTCAATATGAGAACGACGGTGCCGCACCGGAGCACGGGCTTCCAGCCTGTGTGGACAGCGGGCGTCTCGCCTCTTTCCGAACCGACAGGCGCGCCGCCCGTCGTCCGCGCATGAAATGAAAACGGCATCGAAAAACGGCGCGCGCAGAAATCAGCCGCGAATTCAGAACGGCAGTTGGCCGGATCGCTTTCTCGACAAGTTCTTGCCGGCGCGGGTCGCGAAGGAAATCGGGATCGCGGAGGCGCATATTCGCGATGGCCGATTTCAGCGCAGCTTGTCGCTCCTGGCGGGCGCGTCGAGCGTGCTCGCGGGCGCGGAGGTCGCGTACGAACATTATCGCGGGAGTTACGGGCAGCGCGTTATGTACACGCCAGTCGCGCTCGGCGGCGCGATGACGATCGCGGGAGTTTGGGGCGCTTTCAGCCAGCGCGCCGCGCGCACCGTTCTGCGCTGGACGTCAGCGGTGACGCTGCTCGATGGTCTCGTCGGATTTTGTTTCCACGTTCGCGGGATTCAACGCAAACCTGGCGGCTGGCGGTTGCCGGTTGCGAACATCATCATGGGGCCACCGATTTTCGCGCCGCTGCTTTTCGGCGTGAGCGCGTATCTCGGGTTGATCGCGTCATTTCTTCGACGCGAAGAATCGTCACCGATCGATCTGCGCTCGCCGAAAGCGCGCGTGCTCTCATTGACGGCTTCGGAAATCGCCGCGCATCATCCATGGACGATCGGACTCCGCGAGGGGCGCTTCCAAAAACATCTCGCGATGGCGACGATGGTCGGCACGTTTTGCAGCGGCGCGGAAGCGCTCTATTCGCATTACAAAAATAATTTTCGCTACCTCGCGCAATGGACGCCGATCATCATCACACCGCTTCTGATGGGCGCGGCCGCGGGCGCGATCGTTAGTCCAAAAATCGCGCGCACCTGGCTGCCGGCGATGTCCGCGCTCGCGATCGTGGATGGCGGCATCGGATTTTTTTATCACGCGCGGGGCGTCCTGCGGCGACCCGGCGGAATGCAGAAGCCGCTCTATAACCTGATCTACGGGCCGCCGGTTTTCGCGCCGCTCCTCTTCGCCGCATGTGGGACAATCGGTTTGCTCGCGAGTTTGATGCGACGGGAGCGCTGACCATGCAGCCCAACGATAACGCCGCTCACCAGCACCAGTTGCGCAATCCGCGCACGGACGAGCCGCTGCCACCGCGCGCGCAACCCGGTTATTATCCCGGCTTTAGCACACTCGGGCAGGAGAGTTTTTGGGACGCAGCGACGCGCGAAGTCGTGCGCAAACGCATGCACGAGGTGCCGCCGGTTCGTTTCTTCACGCCTAACGAGACGCGTTTGATGGAAGTGATTTGCGAACATCTCCTGCCGCAGGATGATCGCGACGCCGAGCACAAAATTCCGATTCTCCCTTTTATCGACGAGCGGCTGCATGACAAACGTACGCCTGGTTATCGCTTTGAAGTGATGCCGGCCGATGGCGACGCCTACCGGCTCGGACTGCAGGCGATCGAGCAGATGGCGCAGGCGAATCATCAGCGAAGATTTCTCGACCTCTCCTGGCACGAGCAGGACGTGTTGCTCAAATCGATCCACGACGCCGAACCGCTCCCGGGCGCGGAGAAAATCTGGCAGCGAATGCCGGTCGATCGCTACTGGGGTTTGGTCGTGCAGGATTGCGTCGAGATGTATTACGCGCATCCGTTCGCCTGGGACGAAATCGGGTTCGGCGGGCCGGCGTATCCGCGCGCTTACATGCGCCTCGAGCGCGGTGAAGCGGAGCCGTGGGAGGTCGAAGAGCAGCGCTACGAATGGAAAGCGCCGCCGGCGTGCGTGTCCGATCCGCCCGAGGAAGAAATCGCCGCGCATAAGGAACATCCGCCCGCCGGGCAGGGAGGCACGCATTGAAGACGCCGATCGGCGGTGCGTTCGAAGCGCCGCAGGATCACGAACACCATCTCGGGTCGATGCAGCGTTTGGATGCACCGATGCATCGATATTCGGAAAACGAAGAAATCGATTACCTCATCGTCGGCGTCGGTTCGGCAGGCGGCGTGTTGCTGCAACGGCTGGCGCGCGCGGGCTTCCGGGTGGTTGGTTTGGAAGCCGGGCCGTTTTGGGACACGGAGCGCGATTGGGTGAGCGACGAGAAAGGTTCGCACCAACTTTACTGGGAAGACATGCGCATCACGGGCGGCGCGAATCCGCTCGTCTTCGGCGCGAACAATAGCGGCAAAGGAGTCGGCGGCGGCTCGGTGCATTGGGCGGCGTTCACGCCGCGATTTCATCCATCGGACTTTGAAGTCTATACGCGCGATGGCGTCGGCGCGGACTGGCCGATTTCGTATTGGGATTTGAAGCCCTATTACGAATTGCTCGAACTCGAGATGCCAGTCGCCGGCCCGGCATGGTATCCGTGGGGCGATCCGCACGGCTACGCTTACGGCGCGCATCCGATGGGCGGTGTCGGCAACACACTCATCCGCGGTTGCACGAAGCTCGGCATTCCGGTCAGCGCCGGCGGTCCGGTGGCGATTCTTTCCGGTTCGCGCAATGACCGGCCGCACTGCATCTATCGCGGCTTCTGCATCCAAGGCTGCAAGGTTGGCGCGAAGGCGAGCACACTCATCACGCACGTGCCGGATGCGGTTCGCAGCGGCGCGGAAATACGCGATCGCTCGATGGCGAATCGCATTCATCTCGGGAAAAATAATCGCGTTACCGGTGTGAGTTACTTCGATCGCGAAGGCCGCGAGCATTTCCAAAAAGCGAAGGCGATCATCGTTTCGGGTTACGCGATTGAGACGCCGCGCTTGCTGCTAAATTCCGGGCTCGCTAATTCCAGCGATACGGTTGGCCGTTATCTCATGGCGCAGGCCGGCACGGTGGTGCTCGGGCGCTTTGATGAACTCGTTAGGATGTACAAAGCGCCGCCGGCCCACGCGCTCACCGAAGAGTTTTACGAGACGGATCCCAAACGCGATTTCGCCCGCGGCTTTGCGATTCAAACCGTCGGCCCGCTGCCGATCTCCTTCGCCAAACAAATGATGGCGGCACGCGGTGCGTGGGGTTGGGGCATGCGGCGCGAGATGATGGACTACAATCACTGGGCGGCGCTCGGACTCCTCGGCGAAATCTTACCGTGGCCAGAGAACCGCGTCACGCTCTCGCACGAGCGTGACCAATTCGGAATTCCTGTTCCGCACATCAGCTTCAACCTGCACGAGAACGACAAAAAACTGATCGAGTTCGCGAAAAACAAAACCGAGGAAGTGATGCGCGCGGCCGGTGCAACCGAGACGGCGCACGAAGCGCGTTACGCCCATCTCGTCGGCGCGGCTCGAATGGGGAGCGATCCAGCAACCTCGGTCGTCGATCGCTATGGACGGACGCACGACATCGCGAACCTCTTCGTGTGCGACGGCAGCATCCTGCCTACCCAAGGCTCCGCCAATCCTGGTCTAACGATACAAGCGCTGGCTGCGCGCACGGCCGATTACCTGATTTCGCAAGGCGCGAGCGTGTTCGATTCCGACCAACGCGACATGACGCCGCCGCCGATCCGACCCGAACTTTCGCCCCCCGGCACGCACTGGAAAGGCGTTCCACGTTTGGGCTGAATGTCGGTCGGAGATTCGTCCCGACAAATCGAAGCAAAACCAATCAGAGCCAACGAAACGCTCGCGTCCTAAAGGAAGACAATGAAACAAGAAACCAAAATTTCGCGCAAAGAGATGATTGCACTTCTCAACGAAGACCTCGCCCGCGAGTACCAGGCGATTATTGCCTATGTCATTTACAGCCAGACGATGAAAGGAGCACAGTTCAACGCGATCGCCGCCGAGCTGGAGGTGCATGCCGGAGAGGAACTCAGCCACGCACTCCAAATCGCAAAGCAGATCGACTACTTTAACGGCACGCCGACAACCAAGCCCAAGGAAGTAAAAACCTCCGAAAAAGCCGAAGCGATGCTCCGCTTTGATCTCGAGAACGAAAAGCAGACGATCATCAACTACCGCGAGCGGATTCGGCAGGCGGAAGCCCTTGGCGAATTTGCCTTGAGCGAAGCGCTCCGCACAATCATCGCGCAGGAGCAGGACCACCTCACCGCTTTATCCGACGCGCTCGGGATTGATAATCCCACGATCGAAGAATAACCATCGCGGAAGTGGTAAGTCATTTCGCGCATAGAATAACAAGCTAGCGGGAAGCTGGAAGGTCACTTACCTCACGGCCTGCTATAACCAGCCGCCGGCGAAACCGGCTCGGCGTAAGCCCGTGACAACGGCCGGGCACTTGCGCATAAGTCCCCATAAAAACCCGGATAAGTAGTTTTCGATCATGAGCACGATCGGTCCCTGGTTGAGGCCGCAATGCCACGGTGAAACCCACTCGCCTCCCGCCTTGCCCGGGTAGGTCGGATTGAACGTCGCCTTAAAGCCATAAGGATTGTTCTCGCGCAAATGAATATGATTAAAATGATGGATGGCTGGGAGCACAATCTCCGGCGCGAACGGGAGTGAAGCCACGACGCCCCAAGGTGCGAGCGTTCCGTCATCAGGTCCAAAGGGAACGCCGCGCGCCACATAATCGTAAAACCGCCGCTCGACTCCTTTTATGCGAAGTTTCTTCGGGCCAGGACCGTCGCTCGCGGTAATGCCCCAACAGTTGACTCCATACCCCTCGTACTCTAGTGGATTACGGATCGCGTATTGTTGCTGCACCAAAGTCGCTCGCCGGCTGTTCTCGAAGTAGTCAATTCCGCGTGTCCGCATGAACTCATCCTGGACGCCGCGAAAGTCGATCCAAACGTGGGAAAGTTGATGAATGAAGAGCGGCCCGGCATAAAGAAACTCCATGCCATAGATTTTCTTCCACTTGTAGGTGGTTGCCCACGCCTTGTAGCTCTCAACGGAGATTGGAAACGTGGGCGAACCGAGTCCCAGAACATAGAGGATGAGTGCTTCGTCGTAACCTTCCCAGCGATAGCGCAGGAAACCGCTCTCTGGTTTCCACCCATGAGTGAGAGTTACACCCTTGTTCTGCGCCCATTGCCAGTCAGCGCGACCGTAAAGTTCATTAACCAGCGTGCGAACCTCGTGCTCATCTTTGTCGTCGCGGGTGAAATAGGCGGCGGCGCTCAACATACCGGCAAACAGCAACGCTGAATCGACGGTTGAGAGCTCGCATTTCCACGCGCGCCGCCCGGTCTTCATCTCGAGGAAGTGATAATAGAAGCCTTTGTAACCGGTCGCGTCCGGCGCGGTGGATTGAGTGCTGTCGCGGAAGAATCGGAGTGTGGTCAGTGTCTTGGCGAGGGCGGTGGCACGCGTGCAGAAGCCGCGCTCCACGCCGATTGGATAGGCGCTCATCGCGAGTCCCACTGCAGCGATGCTGGCGGGCCAGCCGGCGCAGGTCTTATCAGCGATCAATCCGTTCGCCGGATTATCTTCATGCAGGAAATACCCGTAGGTATCGCGCTGGAGCGAGTCCAGCATCTTGTTATCATGGTCAGAACGCTTGTCGAGCATCGATAAGGCGGCCTAATGAGTGCTAGCCGGCTGCGGGAGTAAACTCCACTGTGAGCGCCGCGACTGAGTGCGGCGGGAGTGCGATCTCAAGATGCACAGAGCCCTTCTTATATTGGAAGGGATGCGATTGCTGTGTCAGACAGGAGGCCGCGTTTAACTGCTCTACCTCCGTCGGGCTTAAATATGCCGGCTCTTTCATGGCGCGCCACAAGGCACGGGGATTCGCGTGATCTTGATCCACTCGCTCGAGGTAAACTGTGCGCGGCCGGCCCGCATCGTTTAGCTGAAACTGCACCAACTCCGTCTTAATCGCATGCGTCGGCATAGCGTGGTTGGTTAGTAGCACAGTCACGTTGTCTTCTCGACGAGCGACCCACGCGCTCACAGTCTTATGTTTACCATGAACCGGTAAGAGCTTGTCTCCCAGACGGTGGAGTAACTCGAAAGCGCGATAGATCGGTTTGGCGATGCCGTAAATGTTGAGGAGCCCAAAGCCACCGTGGAACGGTACCGATGGAAAATAGTTCTCCTCGAAGATATCCGAGAAGGTCCAGTAGCTGTAACCTTGCACCAGTCCCTGCACGCCCATGATAATGTTCGTGGCCAGCGCGGCCGCGAAAGGCTCGTCGTGAAAGGGATCGCGCGGGTTGGATGAAATATTCCACTCGGTGTAATAGACTGGGAGTCCCCGCGCGTTGTTGTAAGTTTCGCGGGCGCGTTTCTGCATGATGTCGGGCGGCGCGTGGGCCAGTTGCGAGGCGGTGTCCGCGCCAATTTTGCCGAAGGCGTCGGTCGGATAATAATGGGTGCTGATGAAGTCGGCGGTCAGCTTATGCTTCTCGCAAAAGTTCAGAAACTCCGGGACCCAGGCGTTCTGCGCCGTCGCCGGTCCGCCCACTTTGAGCGACTCATCGACGCTCTTGATCGCTTCGACGGTAGAACGATAAAGCTGGAAATAGTCCTTTTGTTTGCCGGTCCCGAAGGCCTCTAGGTTTGGTTCGTTCCAAACTTCAAAGAACCATTGGCTGACCTCAGTCAGGCCATAACGTTCCACCCAGTGACCTACCAACTTCTTAATGAGGGTTGCCCATTGTTTGTGATCTTTCGGCGGTGTGACGTTCGCGCGATAGTGGAAGACTGTCTTGCCACCCGAGGCCAGCGTTTCCGGCATGAAACTCAGCTCCACGAATGGCCGCATTCCGATGGAAAGCAAAAAGTCCATTATCCGGTCGGCGTTAAAGAAGGAGTAAAGTAACTTATCGCTCTGGCAGATGAGCGTTCCCATCTGATCTGAAAGCAGCGCGTGAAAACGAACGTGCCTAAACCCCAGCTCTTGATGGCAGCGCCGCAGTTGCGCCTGCCAATCCGCGCGCAAGGCGAGCGGCGCGTGACCGCTCCCGACGGTGTGCTCCCAGGAATGAATGAGAGGCGTCGCCGGGTCAGATAGTTTGCAGGTAAATTTTGGCATGGCTTAACATAACTTCCGGAGAATATCGGGCGATAATCTGATCCCGCGCCAGGAAAAACCGAAGGCGTAGCGTCCTTACAACACAGAAGCCGTGACGATTTTCAATTTCCTCTTGCTGCTCGTGCCCGTTTCACTCGCGCTCGGTTATCTCGTGCACGGGGGGCCGATTTGGATTTTCGCCACCGCCACCCTAGCGATCATCCCGCTGGCCAACTTGATTCGGCGCGCCACCGAGCAAGTCGCAACGCTGGCGGGTCGGCGATCGGCGGATTGCTCAATGTCACCTTCGGCAACATGGCGGAGCTGATCCTCGCCGCCGATAGCAGAAGCGTTTAACACCGCGCCCGGAACGAAACGAAGATCGAAGGATCGACTTTGAAAATCGGCCTACGCGAATCGAATCGGCGCGCGCTCATTGAACCGCGGTCGGAAGCGCTGCCGCCGCCATCTTTACCACGCGCAATTGTTTCGACGGCGAAAAGAAGATGAGCCAGCTCGGCGGAGATTTTGCCACGCCCTAGAACTTGAAGGCGAAATACACTGCCCCCACGATGAGCGCATAGGAGACGAAGTAGTTCCATTTGATGGGCGAACGGAAGAGCACAAACGCTACCAAGCTAAAGACGATAAGGCTTACGTCGACAACGAAGTCAGTTATCATGAAGCGGTCATCGGCGTTCTGGACAAGACCTTGATCCCCAATGCCAAGAACGCGGACCTGAAAGCTCTTCTGGAAAGCGGCAAGCCGATCTTCGAATCCCATCTGGAGCACGCCAAGCAGCTCCAAAAAACGCTCAACAAATAAGGCGAGACCGCAGGAAAGCCTTAACCCGCATCCGGAGTTCGTTCCCTGGGAGCGGACTTCGGGTGGCGGGGGCTTCACCAAATGAGCCATCCCACCTCGAAGCTCGATCGCCAGGGAATCGATTACGGAAAAGACCCGGACGTGCAAAATCTGCGCGCTCCTCGCGAGCCCGAGGAACGCGACGGGCGCGTTACGATCAAGCCCTTCTCGCTCTGGGTGCTGGTTGTCTTGGGATTGGCGTTTTTCTTTGCAGGATTCTTTTCGGCACGTAACGGCACGCACTTTACCGCCACGAGTGTGGATCGTGGCAACCCGCCGCCACTCCAGTCGACTCTGCCAGCCGTTCAACCGGCACTGGTTCTGCGAGCGCCGTCCAAAGCACGGTCGCAGATGCCGACGCGCCTGTGGTCGTGCATGTAGTCATGAAGAATATGAAATTCGACCCTGCGACGATCGAAGTAAAAAGCGGGGACACCGTCGAGTGGACGAACGAGGACATCACTCCCCATACCTCCACCTCTGCCAAATTCGATTCCGCTTCGATAGACTCAGACAAATCGTGGCGCCATACCTTCACTGAAACCGGTGACTTTCCTTATGCCTGCACCTTTCACCCGGACATGAAAGGCGCCGTGATCGTCAAGTAAGTTGTGTTTCACACCCTCGCGCTTTTGATATTAATCGAGACGGCTTAACAAACAGACCATGAACACGTTTCTCGAAGAGTTAACCGGCGGAATCCCCGATTGGATTCAGCTTCAACGTGTCGTCATCCGGCTGGTCGCAGCCATCGTGGCGGGCGCGATCATCGGGTTCCAGCGCCAGCGAGCTGGAAAATCCGCCGGTTTGCGGACACATATGCTCGTCGCCATGGGGAGTGCGCTTTTCGTTCTCGAGGGCGAGCGTGCCTTGATGACGATGAGCGATTTGTCGCGTGTGATCCAGGAACTCGCAACCGGCATCGGTTTTATCGGGGCAGGCGCCATTTTGAAAGAGAGCGCGGAACGCAAGATCGAGGGATTGACGACGGCATCGGGCATCTGGATGACGGCCGCGGCCGGCGCCGCCGCAGGGCTGGGCCGAGTCGGACTCGCGCTCCTCAGCGTCGTGCTAGCATGGGTGATTCTCGCGTTCGTCGGCGCCGTCGAACCACACATCGGAAAGGCGAAACCGCGCACCTAGTTCCGTCACCCGCCGCTATCTGTAACGGTGCCCAAAGATGGGACTGATTTTCATCCTAGAATATTGTTCATTAAACAATCGGCCACACGGTTTCGGTTGTGCCGGTCATCCTAATTTGCTGGCAACGAACTTCGTCAATTTCTGAATATCGGCCGCGAACTTGCGGATTCCTTCGGCTGTTTTCTCGGTCGCCATGGCATTTTCATTGACCAGGAAACGGAATTTCTTCTCGTCGAGATCGAGGCGTTTTACCTCAACGCTCGCTGCATCTTTGGGAGCCAGCTTTCGATCCACGGTGTCGTAGGAGTCCGACAGTTTCTTCATTAGCTCAGGGCTGATCGTGAGTAGGTCGCAACCAGCCAGTTCGAGGATCTGACCGACGTTGCGAAAACTTGCGCCCATCACTTCCGTCTCGTAACCGAAGTGCTTGTAGTAGGTGTAAATCTCCCGCACTGACTGCACGCCGGGATCTTCCGCACCAACGTAATCGCGTTTGTTCGCAGCCTTGAACCAGTCGTAGATGCGTCCGACAAAAGGCGAGATGAGTTGCACCTTCGCTTCGGCTGCTCGGACAGCTTGTGGCAGCGAAAAGAGCAGGGTCATGTTGCACTTGATCGCTTCCTTCTGCAGTTGCTCCGCGGCCATTATCCCTTCCCAGGTGGAAGCGATCTTGATCAGCACGCGCTCACGTCCGATGCCCTCTTCTTCGTAAAGCGCGATTAGTCGCCGCGCTTTCCTGATCGAACCTTCCACGTCGAATGAGTAGCGGACGTCGGTCTCGGTCGAGACCCGGCCCGGCACAATCTCCAACATCGCACTGCCGAATCGCACCAGAAGGTGATCAATAATGTCTTCGATCTGCGCCGCGCCGCTAAGTTCCGACTTGCGGCGGTTGGCCAGAACCTCTTCGAGGAAGTGCCGGTAATTTTCCTTCTGCGTCGCCGCATAAACCAAACTCGGATTCGTCGTCGCGTCCTGTGGCTTGAAGACGCGGATGCTCTCGAAGTCAGCCGTATCGGCGACGACCGTGGTGACTTTCTTTATCTGTTCGAGTTGGTTTAGATTCATATCAGTCTTCATGGTTTGTCCGGCAAGCGCCCTTTCAGGTTCTCGCGCGTGAAAGGTCCGGGCTCCGCGATCAATCGGCGTGCAGCCTCTACCTGGCCCCACACATTCCAGAGCAAGACGCCGCGAACGCGATCGCTTCTTAAATAATAGACGACGCCTTCCTCGTTAGGCCGCTTCCAGTCGGCGAACATTGCGAGACGCGAATCGACTTCGCCGACCGCTTCGTATCCGAGCTCGAACATGTCGGAGTAAAAGAATGGAAGATGATCATACGCCTCGATCATGCCCGCCATGTTCCGGCCGGCCAATCGTCCCATCGTGTTTGCATTGTCTTCATGCTCAACTCGCATCCGTTTTTCCAAGGCGGGGTTGTAGAACACGGCCACGTCGCCCGCTGCGTAAATGTCAGCCTCACTGGTGCGCAGGAACTCATCGACGATGATTCCATGCTCCGTCGTCAGACCAATCGATTCGGCGAGCTCGACGTTTGGCTCGAGGCCAATGCCGGCGACTACGGCATCGACAAGGATTGTTTTTCCAGAAGCGGTTTTGAGTGTGCGCTGATCACCCTGCGCTTCGGAAGCGACGACCTTTTCTCCGCCTAACAACTCAACTCCCTTAGCCTTGTAAATGCCGGAGACATATTTAGCCAGGTCGCACGGGAAAATGCGTTCGCCAACCTCGTGACCGGGAAAAATCATCGTCACTTTCTTTCCGTTCATGGTGAGGGCGGCAGCGATTTCGCTTCCGATAAACCCGCCACCAATCACAGCAAATCGCTCGCGCTTTTCGGTTAGCGCGCGAAGTCGCCGGTAATCGGCCAGCGTGCGGAAATAAGTTATCTGGACATCGTCAAAGGGAAGGCGGCGAGGCGTGCCGCCCGTCGCCAGCAGAAGTCTCCCATAGGTAAAAACATTTCCCTGGTCGTCGATCGCGCGGCGTTCCTTCGGAACGATCTCCTTGATTGCGCGATTCAAATGCAGCTCAGGTGCGTTCCCCTTTGAGTTGCGCCAGATGCCGGCTACCGGGTCGCCCTTCCATAAACCTTTCGATAAAGGAGGACGATTGTATGGCGGGTCCGACTCCGTGCTGATGATCCCTATGCTGCCAGTCGGATCGATTTCGCGAATGCCATCAACGGCGGCGGCGGCGGTCATCCCGCCTCCGACGATCAAGTATTGATAATTCTTCATTGAGTGTGGCTTTCTGGCATTCTTGGAATCTTCATTTCACGAGCGGGCGAATTGCTGACTGAGTCGCGCCAGCGCCAATGCGGCGAGGAACAGGCCGAAATCGCGAAGCGCGATGTCGAAGTAGCCGGGGATGAGGAGCAGATTGGCGATGATCACCACGAGCCACGCCGCGACCACCCATGCGAAGATGCGCGGCTTCCACGCGACACCGATACCGGCGATGATCTCGACCACACCGACGGCCAGCATCAACTGATGTCCATCGATCGGCGAGAGCCGGCTAATGACCGCAGGCAAATACTGATCCCAGTTGACAAGCAGGTGGAAGAACTTGTCCAGCCCGGCCAGGATCGGCGCTGCGATAAAGGCGGCCTGCAGAATCCGGAATGCCTGGTATGCGGGCGAGGCTGCGCTCCGGTCCGATGATGTGTTCGTCGAAGTCGTATTCATGATGGTGAACGCAGCTTGAATCGTCTCGAACAAGAGTCAAGAAATATATTGACTTATTATCTCTGCCGATCTCTGTTCTGCGCATGCCGGAGATAAATCAGAATCCTTGTCCCGCTATCAACGAAGCGGTCGGGTTTCCATTCCGCGTCAACGGATCACGGACCGCCCCGCGTTCCGCGATCAAGATGTTTCGATCTTTGCTTGGCGACTTCCGCCGGCCGTTACGCACAGTGGCAACGCATCGCAATGGCCACAGCTGCGAAACAGCGGACCACGAAAATCCCCCGCCATCCGTCCGGCCGCCTGCGCCGCACGATCTTTCACTGATTGACTCCAGGGAATTGATTCGCGAGATCCTGCGCCGCGTCGGAGACGATCCATATCGCGAAGGATTGCAGCAGACGCCCGAACGGATCGTGCGTTCCTGGAAGGAAATTTACGGCGGCTATGCGCAGCGCGCGGAGGATGTCCTCATCACGCAATTTCAAGCGGAGCAATATAACGAGATGGTGTTGCTGCGAGACATCGAATTCTTTTCAACATGTGAGCACCACATGTTCCCGTTCCACGGCAAAGCGCACATCGCCTACCTCCCAAATGAAAAGATCGTCGGCCTCTCCAAACTGGCGCGATTAACCGTGGTCTATGCGCGGCGACTGCTAGTGCAGGAGCGTTTGACCTATCAGATCGCGACCGAATTGCAGCGCGTTCTCAAACCAAAAGGCGTCGCGGTAATGATCGAAGCGATGCACCAATGCATGTGCAGTCGCGGAATCCGCAAACGAGGAAGCACGATGGTGACTTCCTGCCTGCTCGGCGCGTTCAAGGAGAACCTGGCCAGTCGCACCGAGTTCCTCGCGTTGGTAAAACCATAGCTCGATATGAAAATAACGCTCTACCGGAAGTCTGGATGCCCTTGGTCAGCCGCGGTGATGGGTTTTCTGAACGAACTCAACATTTCCTACGACATCAGGAATACGACGGCCAATCCTTCCTATGCCAGGGAAGTGGAAGCGATATCCGGCCAGAGCAAGAGTCCCACCCTCGACATTGATGGCTCGATTTTGCCAGATGCCACCGTGGAAGATGTGGCGAAGATATTGAAAGAAAGGGGAATAATTATCTGAGCGATGCAATCACGATTGGATTACATGAAGAGCGCTCCGGACGGCTTCAAAGCCATGAGCGGACTGGAGCAATATGTCCGACAGAGCGGACTTGAGCCGGCTTTGCTCGAGCTGGTGAAGATACGCGCGTCGCAAATCAATGGCTGTGCCTTCTGCCTGGACATGCACACGCAGGACGCGCGGGCCGCGGGCGAATCGGAGCAGCGGCTCTACACCTTGTCCGCCTGGCGCGAGACGCCGTTTTTCAACGAACGCGAACGATCTGCGCTTGCCTGGACGGAACGGTTACGCGTGTTTCCGAGACACACGTTCCTGATGAGACGTACGAAAGCGTCCCGCCAGCATTTACCCGAGAAAGAGCTGGTGGATCTCACGCTCGCGATCGTCGCCATCAACGGCTGGAACCGGCTCGCCATTTCCTTCCGGAGCGTGCCCGGCTCCTATCGGCCGGCAAAGCGCTGAGCGATCAGCGGATTTCGAAACGACACGAAGGAGCGGCGCCGTGAATACAACGCTCTTTTACCGGAGCGCCAATGATCTGGCTAAGCAAAGACTCGGCGATGAGACATGCTTCAGGGTGCCGGCCAGTGGCAGCGGCGAGGGGACATCCGTTGCCGCGAATAAAATGTTTTCCTTCGCTCTCTTCGAAGGTCGCCGCCCCGCCGAGATCCTTGAGAATGCGCAGAGCCGTGTCGATTCTTTGCTTCCGAGATTTTCCCTTAATCTCGTCTAAGTGATTATCGGCAATTTTTTTGCCGACCTCGCGCATTGCCGCGCGCAGTTCCTTCGAGCTCAGCTGTCTTGAAATAACGATCAAGATAAGGTCCAGAAGAACGCCATACGATTTTGGAAAAATCTGCTCCGCTTCCGGCGTGAGCGCGTAGGTCACGTGTGGCTTTCTGAAACCGGGCTGCGTTCCCGACTGATGAATCAGTCCATCTCGTTCCAAACTCAGAAGATGCGCCCGAACCGCGTTGTCGGTTAGCTTCAAGGCGGCCGCCAATTCGTTCACGGTTTGGTCCTTCGGACGGAGCAAATCGAGAATCTTGCCGCGTGTGCTTTCCATCAGGCGAGTGCGCCAGCCGGTTGCTTTCATTGGTTTCATCATAAGAGAAAAATAGAATAACTCAAAAAAGTCTTTGAGTTATTCTCGCGCCGATGGCATCGTTCTGCAAAGACGAAAATAAAGATCTATGAACTCAGACGATCTGAAAAATGATATTGCCGCGGCTCCTTTTCTCAAGGGCATGAGCCATCGCCAGGTTGAGATTCTTGCTTCCTGCGCGCGCCGAACTCATTTTAACGAAGGCAAGACCATCTTTCGGCAGGGTGAAACCGCAAATTGCTTCTACCTCATCGAGGAAGGCGTGGTGGATCTCGTCGC
>DAIRIE010000003.1:0-13467 GCA_036809705.1 Chthoniobacterales bacterium | reverse complement strand
AGCGAAAGATCGTGGCCGGGAGAATTGGACCTGGCGAAGTGCTCGGCTGGTCGTGGCTGTTTCCACCGTATGAATGGCAATTCACCGCCCGCGCTTCGTGGAAAACAAGCGCGATCTTTTTTTACGCAACGGTATTGCGCGAGCATTGCGAGACGGACCCGTCGCTCGGTTTTGAACTATTCAAGCGCATGGCCGCAGAAATGGTGAAGCGGCTTCAATCCGCGCGCAGGCGCTTGCTCGATTCCGGTGCGGGTTTCTTGCCAATTGATGGCGAGCCCCCCATCAACACAGGGCCTGCTTCGGCAAAATGGAAGGACTAAGTATGTTGCACAGCATCCAGGAGCGTTATGGCGAGAAACTCCGCGCGACCGACGGCGAAATCGGGCACGTGAGAGACTTCTATCTCGACGAAAAAAATGATTGGGCAGTGCGTTATGTGGTTGCTGACACCGGTGGATGGTTGCCTGGACGTCTCGTCCTCATTTCTCCGCACGCGCTTGGCCGCCTTTATCCCAAGGGCGAGGTGCTTCTGGTAAACCTGACTCGCGAACAAATCGAAAAATGTCCTTCGATTGATGAGCACAAACCGTTGTCCCGCCAGTACGAAGA
This sequence comes from Chthoniobacterales bacterium, assembly GCA_036809705.1. Lineage (GTDB taxonomy): Bacteria > Verrucomicrobiota > Verrucomicrobiia > Chthoniobacterales > UBA10450 > AV69. Next base: position 12,858 of record DAIRIE010000003.1, on the reverse strand, counting down.
AGAATATCACCGTCACTACGGGTATCCTTACTACGCGGAAGCATGGCCCTTGTGGGGTTTGGCCGAATACCCGGTGATGGCGCCTCCGCCACCCATAGCTCACGATGCCAGGCATAAGGGAGCGGATTCCCACCTTCGGAGTTCCCGTTTCATAAAGGGCTACAAAGTCCAGGCCACGGATGGACTCATCGGTCACCTCGCGGATTTCATGATCGACGGCAGAACATGGAAGATCCCCGAAATCGTCGTCGAAACCGGGCACTGGTTTGCGGGAAAGACAATCCGCATACCAACGGACAAAGTTTCAAAAGTCAGCTTCGACGAATCCACAGTTTACGTAAACTCCACAAAAGATGCGTTCCTGGACTCCAGGGAAAAGGACGCGACACCCAGCAGCGCTTAAATCGGTCGATCCGACGCGCTGAAGCTCGCTCTCCCACTACCATGATTGAAGATCGTATCGAGGTTATCGAGTCGACGCTTGTGCACGCGCGGAATATTCCAGGCGATCGAAAGGCGGAGCTGTTGAAACTGGTCGCGGAGTTAAGGTCGGAAGTTCGAAAACTCGCCGAAACGCATCAAGACGAGGCATCCAGTATTACCTCTTTCGCTCAGGTGTCGGCGCACGAGGCGTCTCGCTCACAAAAGAACACCCAATTGGCAGAGGCGGCGTTAAACGGGTTGCACCTTTCCGTTCAAGGCCTGGAAGAATCACATCCTGTCATTGTAGGAATCGTGAACCGCTTCGCTACGGCATTATCAAACATGGGACTTTAACCTACAATCAGGATTCTCATCGTCCGTTCGACACGACGCCGACATGATTTTCGCTGCTTTCAAGCGTCGGCGTCGCCAGCGCCTGCGCGCCCGGCCATTTCCTGCAACATGGAAATCCATTATCGCGCGCAACGTCCCGATCTTTCGGCGACTTCCAGTCGCGGATCAGGGGGAGCTTCTCGGGCACATTCAAGTGTTCCTCCATGAGAAACATTTCGAAGGCTGCGGTGGTCTCAAACTCAATGATGAGATCCGACTCACGATCGCCGCGCAGGCTTGTCTTCTCCTCTTGCATCGTGAAACAGATTACTATCCGGAGTTGGTGACGATCCTCGTTTACCCATCAGCCTACATCGCCGACGAAGAACGCTATCTCGGTAACAATATTTGGGAGCAGGGCGAGGACAGCCGGCTAGGTCATACTGGCCGGAGAATGGGATCGCTCGTGCTCGCATGGGACGAAGCGAAACGAGGTGCGGCGGACCCGGCCGATGGGATGAACCTGGTCTTGCATGAGTTCGCGCATCAACTCGACTTCGAAGATTCTGAAACGGACGGCGCGCCAGCACTCGCTACTCGCACAGAATACCTGTCTTGGGCGAGAGTCATGAGTCGTGAGTTCGAAGCCTTGCGTGCTGCAGATCAGGCGGGAACGCCAACCGTTCTCGACACCTATGGCGCGACCAATCCCGCGGAATTCTTCGCGGTCGCGACCGAGGCATTTTTCGAGCGCCCCGCAGCGCTTCGTGCGAAGCAGCCGGCGTTATACCGGGAGCTGGCGCGCTTTTATCGCCAGAACCCCAACCTACTTGGTTGAGGCGGCGACATCGCCTTAGCGCTCTGCCGTTGTGAAAGCGGAGGTGCAACCCCTCAAGGCGCGGACGCTCGTAATTCTGAACCGTGGAGCTGGTCGTCACGGAGAGGAGACCGAAACTCAAATCGCCGAACTGTTTCAGTCGCAGAGCATCTCTACACGACTACTTGTTGCCCGGAACGGTGATGAGATCGCTTCGTTAGCCCAGGAAGCTGTGCGGAGTGACGCCGAAGTAATCGTCGCAGCGGGCGGCGACGGAACAATCGATGCGATTGCTGCGGCGTTGACTGGCACGGGCAAGATTCTGGGCGTGCTTCCTTGGGGACCTTTAACTTATTTGCCAAGCGACTTAATATTCCGCTCGAACTTGGAGCGGCGGTTGAAACTGCGGTGAACGGGCGGACAGCGGAAATTAATGTCGGCGAAGTAAACGGCCGCACTTTCCTGAGCAGATCCAGCGTGGGCCTTTATCCGCTCGCCTTGCGGCACCGCGAGAAAATGTTTCGCCGTTTCGGACGAAGCCGGTTCATCGCGCTCATCAGCGGGGCGACTGCGCTCATGCGCTGGGGCAACATCATGACGATTCGCCTAACGACTAATGACGGAGAGCAAGTATTTCGCAGCCGATTCGTCTTTGTCTGCAACAATCCGGAAGAACTCGATTACTTCCATCTCCGCGGCCGGGAGTGTATCGACGCGCACAACCTTGCGATTTATCTGCCCAAGCCGCTAAGCCCGGCCGGCATTTTGCGTTTCGGCTTCAGGATGCTGCGAAGAAAGGCGGAAGAAGGACACGATTTCGAGATGGTTTGTGCTCGTGAAGCACGTCTGGAGATCGAGCCGTCATCTGTTCCGGTATCGCTCGATGGCGAAGTCGAAATGATGCCGGCGTCCTTGCATTGCCGGCTTCGTGTCGGCGCGCTGCGCGTGCGTGTTCCAGAAATACAGCACGCATATCTGCCAGCCGCCGACGTATCAAGGAAGCGCTAGCTGGATTCCAGCCTTAGATTGCTCGCTGGCGATGAGAGTGCCTTACGCGCTTGCGAACATCGTCGGGCGCATTCGTCCAAACGGCGGACCACCTCAATCATCTCCTGATCAGTCGTCCGTGGATTGATGGTGCAAAGCCGCAGGCAGACGGCCTGCTTGATTTTCGTCGAAGTAAGAAACGCATAACCTTCACGCAGCATCTCCTCCACGATGCGTCCCGGGAGTTCGTCGTCTTGGCCGAATTGGAAACAAACGATTCCCATTTGTGCGGGCGAGAGGATTTCCCAGCCCGCTTTGGCGCGCAGCTCACGCTCCGCCAGTTCGGCCAGCTCGAAACCACGTGCGACCGCTTCGCGAAAGGCCGCCAGGCCAAATGTTTTGATGGAGAGCCAGAGCTTGAGCGCGCGAAAACTGCGAGTCAGTTGAATCCCGTAATCGGCCAGATTCACTTCCGCCGATTCACGATGCACATCGCGGAGGTAATCAGCCGTAACGCGAAACGCGGAGCGAAGAAGCTGCCGATTGCGGACAAGAACGCATCCGCATTCAAAAGGCTGAAAGAGCCACTTATGCGGATCGAGTGAGAGCGAATCGACCCGCTCAAGACCGCGCAACTCTTTGCGTCCGCGCGCGCAGATGACGGCCGCGGCGCCGTACGCGCCATCGGCGTGCAACCAGAGCTTTTCAGCCTGACAAAAATCCGCCAAGTCCTCCAGTGGATCGACGGCTCCCGTGCTTGTCGTTCCGGCATTCGCAATCACGCAGAGCGGTCGACGTTCCGCGGCTCGATCCGCAGTCACAGCGTCTCGCAAAGATTCCATCGGCAAACGTCCTTGCAGATCGGATTCAATCTTCCGGCATTGCTCCGGCGAAAAACCGATGACGAGCAGCGCGCGCTCGACCGATGAGTGAGTCTGATCGGAAAAATAAACCGTCGCTCGCGAAAGCTCTGCCCGCGAGATGCTCTCCCGGGCAGCAACGAGCGCGATCAGATTCGCCGCCGAGCCGCCGCTCGTGAGCAGACCGCCGGCCGTCTCCGGCATTCCGCAAAAACGCCGCATCCACTCGATCACGAGCAACTCCATGGAGGCTGCGGCCGAGCCGCCCAGCCAGGTCCCGTTAAAGACGTTGAACCCGGAAGCGAGCGCGTCCGCCATCGTGCTGACAAAATTCCCGGGCCCCGGCACGAAGCCGAAAAACCGCGGATGATCGACGTGCAGATTATTGGGAAAAACTTCGCGTTTCAGGAACGAAAGAAGTTCAGCAGGATCGCATCCATTTTCCGGAGGCTCCTCTTCGAGAAAGTGAAAATCCCGTTCCAGTTTCGCGCCGACGGGTTGATCGCCGATAGCGTCGAAATGATCGACCAGCAGATCGATCACGCGGTAGCCGAAACTCCGCATTTGTTCGCGGGAAAGAGCCAAAGGCCGCTCTGCATCGGAATCTCGTTCGTCCATTCCTGTTGATCATAGCCCTCAGCAAGCACCAACCAAGCGCGAGAATTTATGGAGCGCGCGATGAGACTGGAGAACGTCGACCGCTCCTGTCCGGGAGCAAAATCCCACGCCGGGCGTTACACCATTGCGTCCGCCGTGTATGCTCAAGCGCAATGGAAAAGTCGTCACCCGCGACGACCAACTTAGCCTTTTTGATTTCGCACCATCCCATGAACGCCGAACGTCATCTCACGGTTTACGGGTTAATGGCAGAGCGCCACTGGCGGGAGTTTCGACCGGGAATGGTGCGGGAATTGGAGAGGAAGAGCACCTTAATGGAAGAACTCTTGGAGGCCCAGGAGAGAACGCTGGACGAAATGGAAGCTCTCACCCGGCAACTCGAAACGGAGCAGAAGCTGACCCCGCAGCAGGCACACGATCGGGCATGGGAGCTGATTCGGGAGAAATACATTCTCCTCCCGACGGAAACCGAAGGCTAAACTCCAGCAACTATCGCATCCGGCCGGAGGATGGGCTCGGCCAAGGATCGCTGAAGCAAAAGTGCCGCGACAACTTCGTCGCGATTGAGCTCGCACATCGGCTCGGTCAGGAGGGTCGAACGGCGACGGATGAGGAAAAGCGAATCCTGGTAAAGTACGTCGGTTGGGGAGGCATTCCGCAGGTGTTCGCCGAGCCTGTGCTCAGCGATTGGGCCGCTGAACACGAGCAGCTACGCCGGTTGCTGACGACTGATGAATACACGGCAGCCCGTGCCTCGACGCTCAATGCGCATTACACGTCCGCGACAGTTATTTCGGCCATCTATAGCGCTATCCAGCGAATCGGATTCGCTCATGGCCGCGTGCTCGAACCTGCGGTCGGCATCGGAAATTTCTTCGGGCTCATGCCCGCGGAAATGCAGGAGCGCTCCTGGCTGACCGGCATTGAAGTTGATCCCTTAACCGCGAGCATCGCGCGCCATCTCTATCCAGACGCCGATATTCACGCACAAGGTTTCGAGACTACTGCCTTGCCTAATGAGTCATTCGATCTCGCGATCTCGAATGTTCCTTTCGGCGATTACAAACTGCACGATCCGCAGCTAAACGACCGGAATTTTCTCATCCACGATTACTTCTTCGCGAAGGCTATCGAGAAGGTGCGGACTGGCGGCCTCGTCGTGTTCGTCACTTCCAAGGGCACGCTCGACAAAATTGATTCAAGTCTGCGCGATTATCTTCACGCGAGAGCTAACTTGGTTGGAGCTATCCGTCTGCCGAATACTGCGTTCAAGCAGAACGCGAACACTGAAGTCACGGCTGACATTGTGTTCCTGCGGAAGCGCGTTGAAGGCGACAACCGAAGGGACCGGCATGGTTGAACCTCGCGGACCACGTGAACCGCGAGGGCGAAGCGTTTCGCATCAATGAATACTTCGCGGCGAACCCGCAGATGATGCTCGGGCAGATGGCGAACGCCGGCACGATGTATCGCAGTCACGAACCGGCGCTCGTGCCGGATGGACGCGATCTTGGCAATGCGCTCCGCGAGGCGGTCGCTCGGTTGCCGCAGGGTATCTACCACGCCGTTCCCGTTACGACGAAACGAAATCGCTGAGACGATCACCGCGCCTGACGATGTGAAGGAAAACGCCTTCGCGTTGCATGATGGCAGGATTGCAATTCGCACCGGCTCCACGCTCACGCCGGTTGCGAACCTGCCGGACGAGACGGCTCGCAGAATCCGCGGGCTGATCAAAGTGCGCGGCGCAGTACGAGAAGTTCTGCGCACGCAGTTGAACGATTCCGCGGAAGAAGAAATCGCCGATGCGCGGCGACAACTTAGTCTGATTTACGATCAGTTCGTTTCCCGCTTCGGTGCGATTAACGAGAGCGCCAATCGTCGCGCCTTCCGCGGCGATCCGGACCTGCCGTTGCTCTGTTCTCTTGAGGATTACGACCACGACACCAAGCGCGCGACCAAGGCTGCAATCTTTCGCGAGCGCACCATCCAGCAAGCGCAGCGGCTTCGCGTCGCAGAGTCAGCGCATGATGCTCTCATCCTTTCGCTGAACGAAGTCGGTCGCGTTGATTTCGCGCGCATGGAGATGCTTTTGCGACGAGCGCCTAACGAATTTCTTCCCGAACTGAAAGGATTGATTTATCGCAATCCTGAAACCGATCAGTGGGAAACCGATGATCAATATCTGTCCGGTGATGTCCGCGAGAAATTGGAAACGGCGCGGATGGCCGCAGCGGCGGACTCGATTTACAGAGAAAACGCCACCGCGCTCGAAGCAGTCCAACCCGAAGACCTGACCGCTTCAGAAATCGATGCAAGGCTTGGCGCCGTTTGGATTCCCGTCCGTGACGTTGAGGAGTTTGTGCGCTCATTGCTGCGCAACGATGGCGTAAACGTTTCGCACGCCGCGATGCTCGGCACTTGGTTTGTCAAAGGCGATTGGGGCGCGCGCGGCACGGTCGCGAACACGGCCGAGTGGGGAACGATGCGTTACTCGGCGATAGAGTTGATCCAGGACGCACTGAATCTCAAGACGCCGACGGTTTACGATCGCGATCGCAAAAATAATACAGCCGTCATCAACGCGCAGGAAACGGAAGCCGCGCGCGACAGATCGGAAAAGATCAAAGAGCGATTCAAAACGTGGATCTGGGAAGATGATGAGCGTCGTGAACGCCTCTGCCAAAAATACAACGACGAATTCAACTCGGTGCGTCTCCGCGTCTTCAACGGCAGTCACCTGACGCTGCCGTCAAGTAGCCAGCAGATTGCCCTGCACCCACACCAGAAGAACGCGGTCTGGCGAATCATACAGAGTGATAATACGCTTCTCGCGCACGTCGTCGGCGCGGGAAAGACCTACACGATGGTCGCGGCCGCGATCGAGCTGAAGCGACTCGGATTGGCGACGAAGCCGATGTTCGTCGTGCCCAATCACATGCTCGGGCAATTTTCGTCAGAGTTGCTCACGCTCTATCCCACCGCAAACATTCTCGTCGCCGGCAAAGATGACTTCGAAGCATCGCGACGCGCGAGATTGTTCAGCCGAATCGCGACCGGCAATTGGGACGCGGTGATCGTGACGCACGCGAGCTTCGAGAAAATTCCCGTCTCAATGAAGACGCGCCGCGACTTCATTGCTCGTCAGATCGACGAAATCGAAGCCGCGATTCGCGAGGAACGCGCGGATCGTGGAACGCGGCTGGTCAAAGAACTTGAGCGCGTAAAGAAGCGGCTCTCGGCAAAACTCGAAGCGCTCTCGGCCGAGCAAAAGAAAGACAACACCCTCACATTCGAAGAACTTGGAATCGACCGCCTCTTCATCGACGAAGCGCACAAGTTCAAAAATCTCTTCTATGTCACGAAGATGGCGCGCGTCGCCGGTCTGCCGCAGACTGCCTCCGAACGCGCCTTCGATCTTTTCTTAAAGGTTCAGCACGTCCAAGAGAGGAACAAGAGTGGCGGCGTGGTGTTCGCCACGGGCACGCCGATCTCCAACACCATGGCGGAGATGTTCACCATGCAGCGCTACTTGCAGATGAGCACTCTGCGGCGCAATTCACTTCAGCACTTCGATTCGTGGGCGGGAACGTTCGGTGAGGCAGTAAGCACGATGGAGCTGAGCCCGGACGGCAGCGGCTACCGATTGCAAAGCAGGTTCGCGCGCTTCGTGAACGTCCCGGAGCTGATGCAGCAATTCCGTCAGGTTGCCGATGTGCAAACGGCCGAGATGCTCAAGCTGCCGGTACCAAAGCTCGATCAAGGCCGACCGATCACCATCAGCGCACCAAGTACGCCGGAGTTAAAACGCTTCGTTGATCAACTCGTTAGGCGGACCGAAAGAATCAAGAGCGGCGCCGTCGATCCGCGTGACGACAACATGCTGAAGATCACCACCGAAGGACGCAAAGCTGCGCTCGATATGCGCTTGGTTTTCCCACACTTCCGCGACAGTCCCGATTCGAAAACGAACTATGCCGTCGAGAAGATCCACCAAATCTGGCTCGACTCCACACCGACCAAAGGCGCGCAACTCGTCTTCTGCGACATGTCCACGCCGACCTCAGTTGTCGGCTTCTTTTCAGTCTATCAGGATATGTGGGCAAAGCTGATCGACCGCGGCATCCCGGCCCGCGAGATCGCCTTCATTCAAGACGCGAAAGACGACGCCGCGAAGGCGACGCTCTTCAGATCCGTGCGTGAAGGCAAAGTCCGCGTCCTTCTCGGCAGCACGGCGAAAATGGGCGAAGGCACTAACGTCCAGAGCCGCCTCGTCGCGCTCCATCATCTCGACGCGCCGTGGCGCCCTGCGGATATCGAGCAGCGCGAAGGCCGAATCATTCGGCAGGGAAACCAAAACGAGTACGTCAAAATCTTCCGCTACGTCACCGAAGGTAGCTTCGACGCCTACATGTGGCAGACACTTGAAACGAAATGCCGATTCATCGCGCAGGTGATGACCGGCGACGCGACCGTCCGGCGAGCCGAGGACGTGGACTCCGCCGCACTCACCTACGCGGAAGTGAAAGCGATCGCGTCCGGCAATCCACTCGTGATCGAGAAAGCCACCATCGACGCCGAAGTCATGCGCCTAACTCGGTTGAAGAGACAGCACGCCGAAAGCCTCTATCAGATGCGCTACCGCATCCGCCGACTGAACGACAGCGCCGCGATCACAGAGCGCGAGATCACAAACATTCGTGAAGACTTGCGCACCCGCACCAGCACACGCGGCGACAATTTCTCGATGACGGTGAAGAATGAGACGTTTACCGACCGCGTGAAAGCCGGACGCGCACTCGTCTTCCTGACGGCAGCTTTGAAGCCATTCGAATCAAGCAAGGTCGTCGGCAACATCGGAGGGTTTCCAATTTCAATCGAAAGATTCGACGAACGCGCAACGCTCCTCGCGCACGGAAAACACAGCTACCGTGCAAACGTTAGCGATAGCCCCACCGGCACAATGGCGTCGCTCGAACGCGCGCTAGAAAGCTTTGAAGATCGTCTGCGCGAACGCGAAACCGATCGCGCGCAGTCCTGCCGTCAGTTCGATGATTTAGCCAAACAGTTGGATCAGCCTTTCGAGCACGACGAAAAGCTGGCGGTGGCGACGACGCGCCAGCAGGAGCTCATCACCGCCCTCGACATCACAAAAGACCAGGCTTCTGCGAACGTAGCTCAGGAAGGCGAACCCGAATTGCGAGTCATTCAGTCGAATCTCAACCGGCACCATCTATCGCTCTGATAGCGACTAGTATCTAGTGGAATATATTTTTCTTGACGCTTCAAGAAAACTTATTCACACTGCGGGATGATTTCGTCGCTTCTTAAGCCCCGTCCCGAAGTTTTGGCCGGTCGTCTGCAAGGCGTCATTGACATTGAGCGGGTGGCAGATCCGAAGCGGCGAGCGCTTGAATCGAGGGCTCGGGAATTTTTTGACTCCACCTTTCTGACCGGGGAATTGCGCAGATTGATCAGCGCGCTGCACACGCGGCTGAACTCCGATGGCGCCGAGCCGGGCCTTTTCCTACTTGAAGGCCCGAAGGGCGTCGGCAAATCGCACGACGCTCTCGTGCCGCTCCATTTGGTGACCGCCCGCGATGAACTCGGGGAATGGCTCGGTCGAAACGCGCTCGCCTTTCAGGCCCCGGCCGGCACACGGCTTATCTGGAGAAAGTTCACCGACTTCCCTCTCGAATCGCTTTGGGGTGTCGTCGGACAGGAACTCGGGGTTGATGCTTGGAAGGATCAGCCGCCGGACATCGACACATTTCGCCGTGCCGTCGGCGACAAAAAGCTCGTGCTGATTTTCGACGAACTGGAGAGCGGCGTGCGCTCAATCAGCGATCCGGCGCTCCGGCAGCGGAATTTGAACTTTCTCCAAATGGTATCGGAAGAGGCGAACCGCGCCGGTTCGAATGTGGCGCTGGTAGCGTCCGTGTACGACGGGAATCAGGAGCCGGGCCAAACGCTCAAGCGTGTTGCGCGAGTGGAGTTGCGTTTCCAAGACACGGCCGACCGTCGGAAAATTCTTTTCCACCGGCTCTTTGTAGTCTCGCCAAACGAGCAGTCCTCCGAGATCGACAGCGTCATCGAGAGTTATCTCAACAGTTGGCGCCGCTTTGGAATTGCACTGCCCCCTGATTATGCCGAGCAGCTACGCGAATCCTACCCGTTCACGCCTGAGTTGCTGGACCTCGCACTCGTCCGCGTGCGGGCGAAGGGTGGATTTCAAGGAACGCGCGGCGCGCTTGGTTTTCTTGCCGCCCTCGTTCGCGCACGCTGTGAGTCAACCCATCTCATTACGCTGGCCGATGCCAGCATCGCAGACCCCGAATCGCGCACTTGGCTCGCGGACCTTGATCCATCGCAAAACCTTATCACCTGTGCCGAATCAAACTTCCGTGAGCTAAGGACAAGTCCGTTTGCTGATCGCATTGCCTCAGCGGTCTTGCTGGCCAGCCTTGCGCCGTCTGCGCGTGAGCCAGGCCTAACGAGTGACGAGCTTGCGCGCCAGGTTCTCGGGCCGGACGCGGATTACAACGCCTTCCAGCTTTCGCTTACTAACTTCAAAAAGTTCGGCTCTTATTTTCACGAGCGCGGTGGCTCGCTCTTTTTCGATACCCGCGAAAATGCTCACTCGAAGGTAAACCTACGCTCTCTCAGCATCGGCGAGGACGAGGCGCGCGACCGCATCGCCTCTTGGTGGTGCAACGACATCTTGCGCGATCAAGATGCCGTGATCTTCACAGATCCGGTAAGTGTCCAGCAGAGTCTTGACGCCCGGGTGGGGAGCGACATTCGGCTCGTCATATCGCCGCGCCTCCTTTCGCCGGAGGAAATCCACCAGCTTTACTTCGGCTTGCGCCGACGCAACACCGTTATGCTTATCGAGCCGCGCGATGAGCGCGTCGATCTGCACAAGAATGCCGACCTCATCAAGTACGCGCAGAATTCCATCTCGGCCGAACGTCTCGCGCAGACCGCGGACGATGCCGCGCGCCGTGATGAATTCACGAAGATCGGAAACGAGGACAAGAAGAATGCGCTCGACTATTTGAAAAAGACAAACTTCGCGTTCGTTCAGATCGTCCGCTACGGCTCTTCCGCGACCGAGTCTGAGTTTCAGCGAGAGAATTTGCCGCCCGCGGCGGCGCGCGAGCAGATCATTCAGCACGTGCTCCGTCAGCTTTATCCGCCGGCCTATGTGCAGGAACACCTTGCCGGCCGCGCCAGCGAGGTGGTGGGACGAAAGGTCAGCGAGATTGAGGAGGAGTATCGCAACACGCCCGGCTTTCCGATGCTGCTCGCTCAAACCGTCTTTCACGAGGCGATCAAGAATCTGGTTGTGCAGGGAGATGTCATTGGCCTTGAGCACTCAGCCGAGTCTCAAGGCCGTGTTTGCGGTCGTCAGATACGGCTCTCCGGCGACCAGCTCGCCGATGCGTTCATCTGCGCTCCATTTCACACCTCGACTCCTCCCGGACCAGGGCCTCGCCCGGTTCCGCCGGGGCCATTGCCGCCCGGTCCTGGGCCTGGCCCCGGTCCCGGATCGTTGCCATTGCCGGGCATGGATACCGTTTCAACGAGCTTTCTTAGGACGCGCCAGGAGGTGCGGCAGGAAGTGGCGCGGCTGCTGGAATCGCGCACCGACCCGCGGGTGGAGAAGGTGCGCGTCGCTTTGGCGTACGAAGAACGCGAAACCGAAATGTCGTCGTTGCCTTCGTTCATCCGCGGAACGTTGAGCGGCATCGGGCGTTTTGCAGGCGAGGCGTCACTAGAGTTCTCGGGCGCATATACGAAAGCGGAAACAGAAGAAATGCTCGAACGCCTACCCGATTTCACCCCTGGTGCGTGCCGGGTCACGCTCACAGTCAGCACGCGCTAACGCCATGGCTGCTCTCGACTTTAATCCTCAGCGGCTTTCCGACGAAGGCTCACGGCTTCACGCCATAACCGACTGGCTCACGAGCACCGTCTGGAGCACCGATCGCTACGCTGCGTTGTCTAATGAAGATTATCTTCGCAAAGGCGAGGCAGCGGTCTGCGAGCTGGAGGATTTGATTGCTGCCGGCGCGCCTCGCGTATGGGATGAACTCGCCGCGGCGTCGGCAACCGCCCCGACTATCGCCGATTGGCTTGGACTATCTGCACCGCTGCCGCTCACGACTCCGCACGCCGCAGTGGTCTTCGACGGTCTCTCGCTCCGCGAATTGCCCATGCTACTGCAACACGCCGCCGCGTCCGGCTTTCACGTGAAGAGCGCCCGCGCCATCGCGACATGCCTGCCGACGGAGACTCGTTCGTTCGTTGAGGAGCGCGTGCTCGGAAAGCCGCTGAGTCCTTCTGATCTTCCTGGTCGTCGCGAGTTCGCCGAGAAAAACGCGCAGGCGTTTTACTTTGGCCAGCCAAATTCCCGCGACAACTTCCCCGCCGGGCGCAGCCTCCTCATCTGGTCGCATTATCCCGACGGCCTTTTCTTCGATGACAACGCACGCAGCGAAAAACTCTTCGGGACTTTCGCGAGCTACATCGAGACGATTTGGAAAAACACCGTGCAAGCGATCCCGGCCGGTGCGCCTATCGTCGTCACCAGCGATCACGGCTACGTCTTTTTCGGCGCCGGCGGCGAGGCGACCGCTCTTCACCACGACGCTGCCTCTCTCGTCGAACAAGGACGCTGGCGCGAGTTTCCGACCGACGCGCAGTTTCCTGCGTGGCATCCGGATTTGCAGCTCGTCCAGTCGCGCCGGCTCGCGCTAATTCGCGGCCGCATTCGTACCCGCAAGCAAGGCCCTTCCTCCAGCCGGCTTTATCAGC
>DAIRIE010000002.1:17835-32782 GCA_036809705.1 Chthoniobacterales bacterium | reverse complement strand
TTCGCCATCGGCGAACTTGAAATCGCGAATGGTGTAATCGTTTTCCGTCGGCGCGGGATAGTCGGCGGCGAAGAACGCCCTCGCAAAAATAAGGCAGATAAGAAGGCGTCTCATAAATCTAGGATTAACAGATGAACGGGGAAGCGGGATCGAAGTTTAATCTCTGAATCTTCGTAATCATGTTAATCCTGTCGAAGAGAATGCAATGGTTGGTATGCCTGATGGTGCCGCTTCTCGCCTCAGCCGCGGACGCGCCGGATTTCGATGCAAAGGCGGCGGAACGTTTCGCCGGGCTCGCCCTCGCTTGCGTGGCGAAAGAGTATCCGAACCATATCAGCCACGTAATGAACAGCGACGCGGACGTGGCGCCGCCGCGGAAACTGACCCCATGCTTCTACGGCTGTTACGATTGGCACTCGTCGGTGCACGGGCATTGGCTGCTGGCGCGACTGGCGCGCACTTTCCCAGCTGCGCCGTTTGCGGAGCCCGCGCGGGAGGCGTTGCGCAAAAGTCTGACTGCGGAAAATCTGAAACTGGAAGCGGCTTATCTGAATGGAACGGGTCGGAGCAGTTTCGAGCGGCCGTATGGCTTGGCGTGGCTGTTGCAGTTGAGTGTGGAATTACGCGAGTGGGATGATTCGGCGGCGGGCGAGATGGCAGCGAATCTGAAGCCGCTGGAAGACGCTGCGGTGGAGCGTCTGCAAACGTGGTTGCCGAAACTGTCGCACCCGGTGCGAATCGGTGAGCACGATCAGACGGCGTTCTCGCTCGGGCTCATGCTGGATTATGCGCGCGCGGTTGGGAACGAGAAGTTCGCCAAGCTCATCGAGGGGAGAGCGAAGAAGTTCTTTCTCGAAGATCGAGATGCGCCGCTCGCTTACGAGCCTTCGGGTGAAGATTTTCTTTCTCCAGTCCTGGGTGAAGCGGATGTGATGCGGCGCGTTCTTGCGCCGGCGGAGTTCGCGAAATGGCTGAATAATTTTCTGCCGCAGATTCCAAAAGATGGGAACGCGGCCTGGTTGCCAGTCGCGGTCTCGCCTGATCCGAGCGATCCCAAGCTGGCGCATCTCGATGGCTTGAATCTGAGCCGCGCCTGGATGCTGGAGGGAATTTTGTCAGCGCTGCGGGCGGATGATCCGCGACGGCCGGCGCTGACTGCCGCGGCGGAAGCGCACCGGCGGGCGGGTCTGGCGGCGGTCACGGGCGAGCATTATGAGGGCGGGCATTGGCTGGGCAGCTTCGCCGTGTACCTGGCGACGAAGCGAGGGATTCGGAACACAGGCTTGTAGCCTGTGTTCCTATACGGCTGCATGTCACCGGCGCGCGATAAATATTATGCGAAGCTGGAACATGGAAGACGAAGCGCCGAAGAGCTGGCCGAATGATATGCCGCCTTGTCAATGGGCGGAGATTCTCGAGTTCATGAGCCCGGCCACGCGCCGGAAGTTTTTGAAACAGATCGCGGGAACGAGCGCGGCGCTCGCGCTCGGGCCGAGGCTGAATCTGCTCGCGCAAACTGCTAACGGGACCAGACCAGCCGCCGCGGCGAATGAAATAAAGTCCGTCCCGATTAAGCTAAAGATCAATGGAACGGAGCACGCGCTCGAGCTCGATCCGCGGGTGTCGCTCCTCGATTTGTTGCGCGAACACCTTCAGCTCACCGGCTCCAAGAAAGGTTGCGATCACGGGCAATGCGGCGCGTGCACGGTTCTGGTGAATGGGCGGAGGATCAATTCGTGCCTGAGCCTCGCGGTCGTGAACGACGGCGCGGAGATCACCACCATCGAAGGTCTGGCCGACGGCGAGCAGTTGCACCCAATGCAGGCCGCATTCATCGAGCATGACGGTTTTCAGTGCGGCTACTGCACGCCCGGGCAGATTTGTTCCGCGGTCGCATGCGTCAAGGAAGGCCACGCGAAAAGCGACGATGAAATTCGTGAGTGGATGAGCGGCAACCTTTGCCGCTGCGGCGCCTACCCGAACATCGTCGATGCGATTAAAGAGGCCGCCACTCAGGCAGCCTGAAGAAAAGATGAGCCACGGATTAACACGGATGAAACACGGATTCAGAAATTCTTTATCCGTGAAAATCCGTGTTCATCCGTGGCTAAGAAATTCTGACGCGATCTGAATGAATCCGTTCACCTACACACGCGCAGCCGATCCGCATGAGGCACTCAGTGGCTTGGCGGGAAATGCGCAGGCCAAATTTCTCGGCGGCGGAACAAATCTGGTCGATTTGATGAAGATGGGCGTGGAAACGCCGACAGAGTTAATCGATATCAACCGGCTGCCGCTGGCGCAGATCGAAGAGCTGCCGAATGGCGGCGGCGTGCGCATCGGCGCGCTCGTGCGCAATTCCGATCTGGCGGAGCACCCGCTCATCGTGCAGCGTTATCCGGTGTTAAGCCAGGCGTTGCTGGCGGGCGCGAGTCCGCAGTTGCGCAATCTCGCCACCACGGGCGGCAATCTTTTGCAACGCACGCGTTGCTATTACTTTTACGATCCGGCTTTCGCGCAATGCAATAAACGCAATCCCGGCAGCGGTTGCGGCGCTCTCAATGGCTACAATCGCATTCACGCCATTCTCGGCCAGAGCGAGCAATGCATCGCGACAAATCCGAGCGACATGAACGTGGCGCTGGCCGCGCTCGATGCTGTGGTGCAGGTGCAAAGTCCGAACGGGACGCGCGCAATTCCGTTCGCAGATTTCCATCGTTTGCCGGGAACAACGCCGAATATCGAGACGAACTTGCGCGGGGACGAGCTGATCACTTCTGTTGATTTACCGGCAATGCCGGTCGCGGCGCGCTCGCATTATCTAAAGGTTCGGGATCGGGCGAGCTACGCATTTGCGCTCGTGAGCGTGGCGGCCGCGCTCGAGCTGGAGAACGGGAGCATTAAGACGGCGCGTGTGGCGCTCGGCGGCGTGGGCGCACAAACCATGGCGAGCGCAGAAGGCGGAAGCCGCGCTCGCTGGAAAAAAAGCCGACGAACAGACATTTCGCGCCGCTGCCGAAGCCGAGCTGGCGCCGGCAAAGGCCTACAAATATAACGAGTTCAAAATCGAGCTGGCGAAACGCGTCATCGTGCGTGCGCTCAGCACGGTGGCGGCCATGACATAATGCGCGCGACATCCGTCATCCGGGTAGCGCACGCGTCCCGCGTGCTGGCGATGGCGTCTCGCCATCGCGGACTTTCTTTTGAGCTTTCGCCTTGGCAGTCGATGAACCTCTTAAGAAAAGATTCTTTCGGCGCGACGCCGAAACCAGCACGCGGGACGCGTGCGCTACCCGGAGGCGCCGCGTTTACGGTTCCCGCGGAAACGGTGCGTTATGCCTAAGAATAACATTCTCGGACCAGCTCGTAATCGCGTGGACGGCCGCGCCAAAGTTACCGGCGCCGCGAAGTACGCGGTGGAATTTCAGGTGCCGAAGTGCGCTTATGCCTGGCCGGTGGAGAGCACGATCGCGAAAGGAAGAATCACCGCCATCGACACGCTCGCGGCGCGGAGCACGCCAGGAGTGCTCGCGGTGCTGACGCACGAAAATGTCTCGAAGCCGAAAGAGCCTGCGGCGAAGGAAGAGCGCAACAGCGGCCATGGCATTCGCAATGAGGAACGCATTCCGCTGGCAGATAATGGCGTCTATTATGCCGGTCAATACGTGGCGCTGGTCGTGGCGCAGACGATCGAGCAGGCACGGCACGCGGCGACATTGGTGCAGGTGAGTTATGCGCCGGAAGAACCATTGCTCACGATGGAAGCGGCGCAGCATCGGGCGAAGCAGCCGAGCGAAAACCACGCCGAGGATGTGCAGCTTAAGAAAGGCGACGTTGCCGCCCCGCTCAACGATTCTTCCCTAACGAGAATTGAACAAACTTACATCACGCCGACTGAGACGCATAATCCGATCGAAATGTCGGGCACGATCGCGTCCTGGGACGCCGAGGACAAGCTGACGCTTTGGGACGCAACGCAATTCGTCAAAGGCGTGCAGAGCGTGATCGCGCGAGCGTGGAGTTTGCCGCCGGAGAACGTGCGCGTTATTAGCCCATTCGTCGGCGGCGCGTTCGGCTGCAAAGGCGCGGTCTGGCCGCATGTGATTCTCGCGACGATGGCGGCGAAAGCGGCGGGCGTGCCGGTAAAATTCCACGTGCCGCGCAAGTTCATGTTCACCGGCACCGGACATCGCACGCCTACGCGGCAGACGATTGCGCTCGCCGCGAGTCGGGACGGCAAACTCAAGGCGATGCGGCACGTGAGCGACACGCTCACTTCCACCGTCGGACAATTCACCGAATCGTGTGGCGCACGTTCAACCGGCATTCTTTACGACAGCCCGGCAATCCGGGTGGAAGAGACTGTGTTCCCGGTGAACGTCGCCACGCCGACGTTCATGCGCGCGCCCGGCGAATGTCCGGGAACGTACGCTCTGGAATGCGCCATGGATGAACTGGCGGTGGCGTTGAAAATGGACCCGGTGGCATTGCGCCTCGCTAATCACGCCGACAAACACCCGAGCAAAGATGTGCCATCGCCTGCGCCACTTCGTGGCCGCTCATCCCTTGGACGAAGCGTAAGATGATCATTCAGCGCGAAGCATCTGAAGGAATGTTACGAGCAGGGCGCACAGAAATTCGGCTGGGCCAAACGGAATTCCCTGCCGCGCTCAATGCGCGACGGCGATCTGCTCGTTGGCTGGGGTATGGCAACGAAGACGTATCCAGCGCACAAGATGAATGCGGCCGCGAAAGTGATCTTGCGCGCGGACGGTGCGACGACGGTGCAATGCGCCACGCACGAGCTCGGCACCGGCGCTTACACCGCGTTCACGCAAATTTCCTCGGAGCAACTCGGCGTTCCTTTCGAGAAAGTCACTTTCGAGCTGGGCAAATCAGATTATCCATTTGGACCCGTCGCGGGCGGATCGAACTCCACCGCCACCGTCGGCACCGCCATTCACGAAGTGGCCGGCCTTCTACACAAAGCACTGGCCGAGCTTGCGGTGAAAGATTCTCAATCGTCGCTCTTTCAGCAAAAGCCGGAAGAGATCGCCATGGTCTCGCCTGGCCGCATCGGCGCAAAAAGCGGGAAGAGCGATTCTTACAGCGACATTTTGCGGCGGGCTGGTCGCGATTCGCTCGAAGTGCAAAGCGAGCTGAAGCCACCGGAAGAGAACAAGAAATTCGCGTTCCAATCTTTCGGCGCCGATTTCGTGGAGGTGAAAATCGATCCGCTCCTGCCGCGGGTGCAGGTCACGCGCGTGGTGAGCGTGATCAACTGCGGGCGCGTCGTCACCTATAAGCCGGCGCGCAATCAAATCATTGGCGGCATCAATATGGGCATCGGCATGGCGTTGATGGAAGCGACGGAATACGACCCGGCGACGGGTCTGCCCGCGATACGCAATCTGGCCGATTACCACGTGGTAACGAATGCGGATGCGCCCGTCATCGACGTCAGCTTCGTGGGCGAACCGGATTTTGAATTTAATCCAATCGGCTGCCGCGGCATTGGCGAGATCGGGATCACCGGCAGCGCGGCGGCAGTGGCGAACGCGGTTTATCACGCGACAGGAAAACGCGTGCGCGATCTGCCGATCACGCCCGATAAGCTGATCTGATGCGCGCCGGTCCAGCTGCAGTCCCGGTCAATCTGAAGATCAACGGCAAGGACGTGCACGTCGAGGTCGCGCCGTGGGTGACATTGCTCGGATTTGCTGCGCGAGCGGCTTGATCTTACCGGCACGAAAAAAGGCTGCGATCACGGCCAATACGGCGCGTGCACGGTGCTGGTAAACGGCAAGCGCATCAATTCGTGCATGACGCTGGCGGTGATGAGAGATGGCGCGGAGGTGACCACGATCGAAGGACTCGCCGAGGGCGATAAGCTGCATCCGGTGCAACAGGCGTTCATCGATTGCGATGCTTTCCAGTGGGGCTATTGCACGCCGGGTCAGATTTGTTCCGCGGTGGGTTTGATGAGCGAAGGCCGGGCCAAAACTGAAGACGACATCCGGGAGCTGATGAGTGGCAATCTTTGCCGTTGCGGTGCGTATCCGAACATCGTGGACGCAATCAAACAAGCGGTCCGGAAGACGAGCTGACAAGCCACAGATGGACACAGATAAAACACAGATAAGAAGCAGGATTTGCCCGGATTTATCTGTGAACATCTGTGTTCATCTGTGGCGAAAAATAACTTTCGTTAGATGAACGCGTTCACTTGATCAGGAAGACGATAAACCATTTTCGAGCAAGGAACTCAAGGCGTGCTACGAGCAGGGTGCGAAAGCGTTCGGCTGGGAAAAACGCAATTCCGAGCCGGGTTCGATGCACGACGGCAAAAATCTCATTGGTTGGGGATGGCCACCGGTATTTGGGAAGCGATGCAAATGCCAGCGCATGCCAAGGCGGTGCTCACGGCCGAGGGCAAACTCGAGACGAGTTCCTGCACCGCCGATATTGGCACGGGCACTTACACGGTGATGACGCAGATCGCGGCGGAAACCCTCGGGCTGCCGCTCGACGATGTGGAATTCAAACTCGGCGACACCAAGCTGCCGATGTCTCCGGTGGAAGGTGGCTCATGGACTGTCTCATCCAATGGCTCAGCCGTGAAAGAAGCATGCGAAGCCGTCGGTAAGCGATTGCTTAACCTTGCGCAAAATCTGAAAGATTCACCGTGGCTGAAAGCCAAATTCGAAGACGTAGTTTTCGAAGACGGTCGGATGAAGTTCGATCGCGAATCTGTCGCGATCAAAGAACTGATGCGGCGAAGCGGAAGAGAAAAGATCGAAGAAGACGTCACCTCGTTGCCGAATATGATCGAGCAATCCAAGTACACGATGAACTCGCATTCGGCGGTTTTCGTGGAAGTGAAAATCGACGAAGACCTCGGCACGGTTCACGTCACCCGCGTGATGAGCGCGATCGCGGGCGGACGCGTGATCAATCCGAAAACGGCGCGCTCACAAATCCTCGGCGGCGTGGTTTGGGGAATCAGTCAGGCCTTGCACGAAGAATCGGTGGTAGATCAAAACTTTGGCCGGTTCATGAACCACAACTACGCCGAATACCACATCCCGGTGAACGCGGACATTCACGAGATTGAGGTGATCTTCGTGGAGGAAAAGGATGACATTATCAATTCGCTGGGCGCAAAAGGGCTGGGCTAAATCGGGATTGTCGGCGTCGCTGCCGCGGTCGGGAATGCTATTTACCACGCAACGGGCAGGCGGATCCGCGATTTGCCATTCACAATCGATAAGGTGCTGGGTCTCGCGTGAACGCACTACCTGTCATTCTTTGCGGAGCAAAGCGGAGTGGAACAATCCCGTGGAAGTGACCACTCCGTTGCGCCAAGGGATCCCTCGATTGTCGCCCGGGTTGACGTGCCGATGAAAGAAGTTGGCGACATCATTGCGTTTTGGGAAAAGCGACGGGATCAGCCGCTCGCGCTTGCGACACTCGTGCATGCGCACGGATCGAGCTATCGACGGCCCGGCGCGCGGATGTTGATCAGCGGTGATGGCGCGTCGGCCGGCTCGCTCAGTGCTGGTTGCATCGAGGAGGAAGTGATCCCGTGTGCGCGAGAGGTGTTGAGGACGGGCGCGCCGCAATTGCTCAGCTTCGACACGCGCCGTCGCTTCGGTTGCAACGGCAGCATCGAAATTTTTGTCGAGCGCGCGTCTGACGATATGTTGGCGGCGTTACGCGATCATTTGCACGCGCGAAAGAGCTGCGCGGTCATCACCCGCTTCGAAAACAGCGATGTCCTCGGAACTCGCACAGCGCCGCCGTTTCCCGAAGCAGGCGCGTTTGTGCAAACGATCGAACCGGCACTGCGACTGATCATCATCGGTGACGGCCCCGATGCGATCGCGTTGCGTGGGCACGCGGCGCTGCTCGGCTGGGAAACAATCGTCCTCGAGGCGATCCCGCAATTGCGCGACGCGCCGGACGAGCGAACGGCAGTGGTGGTGGCGACGCACAATTTCGGCCGGGATTGCGCCGCGCTGCGGCACCTGTTGCCGCTCGGACTGCGTTATGTCGGCTTGATTGGGCCAAGACGACGACGCGATGAAATTCTCATCGACGTCATCGACAGCGGCGCACAGTTCGAATCGCAGTTGTTCGCGCCTGCGGGCTTAAACCTCGCCGCTGACTCGCCGGAAGAAATCGCGCTCTCGCTTGCCGCCGAAATTCAATCGGTGTTCGCCGGTGGCACGGCGGAACACTTGCGCGATGGCAAAGCGCCGATCCACGCGGCGGCGGCGCAATGGGCAAGATCGGCGCGGTAATTCTTGCCGCCGGAAGCTCGAGCCGGCTCGGTCAGGCGAAACAGCTACTCGAGCTGAATGGCGAAGCGTTGGTCCGTCGCACGATGCGGTCTGCGCGTGAAGGCGGCTGTGAAATCGTGTGCATTGTTACGGGCGATCGGCACGATGAGGTGGCGAGGGCCGTCGGCGATTCGGAGGTGCTGGTGTTGCGCAATGAGAGCTGGACGCGCGGCATCGGCAGTTCCATCCGAACCGGTGTCGATCAACTGAGCGCGACGGACACCTCGGCCATCGTGCTGCTGGCGTGCGACCAGCCCGCGCTCGATTCCGGCACGATTCGCCGCCTGATTGAGACGTTCGAAGAAACCGGCAAGACGATTGTCGCTTCGCATTACGCAGACACCCTCGGGATTCCGGCTTTGTTCGCGCGCCAGTGTTTTATTGAACTGCAACACCTGCGTGATGACCGCGGCGCCAAGGAGATCATCGAGGCCGAGCCGGCTCGCGTGGCACGAATCGAATTTCCGGGAGGCGAACTCGACCTGGATATACCGGCTGATTTGGAGGCCTGGCGAGAACGTTGCTCGACCGGGGCGCACGAGTAATCTCTCGGGGTGAGAGCGTTCATTGCCTTTGTCCTTTGCCTCGCGCCCGGAATTTCAGAGGCGCAGCAAAACGAAACCGCGCGCCTGGATTTCAAACAATTCGGACTGCTCGCGATCCAGGATAATGGCCGGCGCAAACCAGTCGATACTTTCGCCAAGCAAACGCTGATTCAACTCACCGGCCGCTCGACTTACACCGATAAAAGCGGACGCACCTGGCAGCCTGCCGACTTCCTGCTCTCGGCCATGCTCGAAACGCATGACTGGAAAAGCGAGCCGATGATTCTGGTGTCGTTCGGGAAATTGAAAGAGCAGCTCGGACTCGAGCCAACGCAGCGGCGTTTTTCGTTCAGCCAACTCGCCGGCTCGGCGGATCTTCAGCGCATAGCGGATCAGGCGCGCGCATTGAAAAGCGCGGAGAAGCCGGTGGACCGCGTGCACCAGGAAGCGCTCAGCGTGAGCGATCGGCTGTCGCTCTTCGCCCGGGTGATCAATGGCAGCGCGTTTCTCATCGTGCCCTCACCGAAAAGCGCTAATGATCCGTGGCTCGTGCCGGAGCCGGCGAATGTGGGCTCTTATTATAATGAGCAACAGTTCGCGCCTGTAATGGCCGCGCTGGCGAAGATGATGCAGGCGTATGGATCAGGCGACGCGTTCCAGTTCAGTGCGGCGGCTCACCAGACGCGTGAAGCGTTGCGGGAGCTGGCGCCGTCGATTTATCCAGCCGAATCGAAGCTGCGGCTGGAATATTTCTACAATCATTTTGACGGGTTTTATCGCGCGATCTGGCTTTATGGGCTGGCGTTTTGCGTCTTACTCATCGGGCATTTGCGTGGGGGCGTCGCGCGCAGGGCGACGGCGACAGGTGTAGCCGCTTCGCTTCGCGAAGCGAGACTGGGCGTCGTCGGGTCGTTGGGAATTGTTCTTGCCCTGGTCGCCCTGGCGTTTCACGCCACCGGCATCGTGCTGCGCTGCATGATCGCAGGCCGGCCGCCGGTGACGAACATGTATGAATCGATCATCTGGGTGTCGTTCGCGGTTTCGTTTTTCGGAATGACCTTTTTCGCGCGTTACCGCACGCCGATTTATCTCCTCGCGGCGCTGCCGGTCACGTTCATCGCGCTCCTGCTGGTGCACGGGATGCCGATCGCGATGCCGGCGAGCATCGATCCGCTGGTGCCGGTGCTACGGGACAATTTCTGGCTAACGATTCACGTACTGACGATCACGTTGAGCTACGCCGCCTTCGCTCTGGCCATGGGGTTCGGCCACATCTTACTCTTCCGTTACGCGCGACACCCGCGCGAAACGCGCGGCGACGCGCCGATGCATTTCTGGCTTTATCGCGTGCTCCAGCTGGGCGTGCTGCTGCTCGCGGCCGGCACCATTCTCGGCGGAGTGTGGGCGAATTATTCCTGGGGCAGATTCTGGGGCTGGGACCCTAAGGAAACGTGGGCGCTCATCGCGCTGCTCTGTTACATCACCACGCTGCATGGGCGGCTGGCCGGATGGTGGACGCAGTTCGGCCTCGTCGTTGCCAGCGTTGTCTGTTTTCTCGCCGTGCTCATGGCGTGGTACGGCGTGAACTTCGTTCTCGGAAAAGGGCTGCATTCTTACGGATTCGGGATTGGCGGAGAGACGTACGTGGCCACGTTCGTCATTGCCGACTTGTTGTTCGTTGGCTTTGCCATCTGGCGCTACCGAAGCAGCCGCCGCGTCATCGAGCTCGCACCGGTCGAGGACACGAGCGTTCCTGCCTAGCCGCGGCTACGCGCGAGCGTCGCGGCAATCGCGATACAACAGCGGAGGTATTGTTATGGCAAAGTGTGATTGCTGCGGGAACGACTACGACAAAGCTTTCGAGATTCGTTATGAGAGTCAAACGCACACCTTCGATTCATTTGAGTGTGCCATTCACATGCTCGCGCCCAATTGTCCGCAATGCGGCTGCAAAGTCATCGGCCACGGCGTAGAAGCTGAGGGCGACATTTTCTGCTGCGTGCATTGCGCCGAGCGTGCCGGTGTGACCAACCTGCGCGATCGCGCGTAGCTCCGGAGCTGACATCTGAGCGGCGCGGCGCGAGCGATATCTTTCGCATGGCTGAGCAGATTCCACTGGATGCGACCGCGCGCGCGGAGGACGTTCGCCGAGACGGAGCAGGATGACAGTACGCAAGAGATCGCTCCCGACATTGCCTACAAACGTCTGCTCCTCGTTAACATCGTCTTTGTCGGAGCGCCCGGCGCCGGCGATCGGCAATGGGTGTTGATCGACACCGGAATTCCCGGGTCAGCCGGCGCCATTGCTCGAGCGGCGCGGAAACGCTTCGGAGAAGATTCCCGGCCCGCGGCAATCGTCATGACCCACGGACACTTCGATCACGTGGGCGCGCTGAAAACGCTGGCCGATGAATGGGAGAGCCCCATTTACGCACACGAGCTGGAGCATCCCTACCTCGATGGTCGCTCATCCTATCCGCCACCCGATCCGAGTGTAGGCGGCGGACTCATGGCGCTGACTTCGCCGATGTTCCCACCCACACCGATCGACGTGGGCACTCGGCTGCGCCTTTTGCCGGAATCGGGCGAAGCGCAGGACATGCCGGGCTGGCGAGTCATCCATACACCCGGCCACACGCCGGGGCACGTCTCGTTCTGGCGCGAGAGCGACCGGGCGCTGATCGTGGGCGACGCGTTCATCACCACGCGGCAGGAATCGGCCTATGCGGTGATGACGCAGAAACCGGAGATGCACGGGCCGCCGATGTATTACACTCCTGATTGGGTTAACGCCGGTGCATCAGTGCGCGCATTGGCAGCGCTCGAGCCGGAGGTTGTCATCACTGGGCACGGGCACGCCATGCGAGGCGAAGAGATGCGGCGGGCATTGCAACACCTGGCTGAGAATTTCGAGGAAATCGCGGTGCCGAAAGAAGGCCGCTACGTGGATGAACCCGCCCAGGCTGATGTGACCGGCACCATTTACGTGCCGGCGAAAGCTTAGGTCCCGGCAACGGGTTGCGGACGGAGCCGTGCAAGGCGCACGTTGACCAAAGCGCGAATGCGGGAATATTCTGCCTTCGTTTGCAGACGCGGGCGTGTCGCCTGCTGCACTGGGCAACCGGAGCGGTCGTCCTCTAACGAGAAATGGAAAATATCCGCAACATCGCCATCATTGCGCACGTCGATCACGGCAAGACGACGCTGGTCGATCAATTGCTGCGGCAATCGGGCACCTTTCGCGCCAACCAGAAGGTCGAGGAGCGGATGATGGACTCGATGGATCTGGAGCGGGAAAAGGGCATCACCATTCGGGCCAAAAACGCCGCCTTTCAGTGGAACGGTTACCGCATCAACATCGTCGACACGCCGGGTCACGCGGACTTCGGCGGAGAAGTGGAGCGCATCATGAAAATGGTGGATGGGGTGTTGCTCGTGGTGGATGCGCACGACGGCCCGCAGGCGCAGACGCGTTTTGTCTTGCGAAAAGCGCTGGAAAACAAGGCGAAGGCCATCGTTGTCATTAATAAGATCGATCGCGAAAATGCGCGGCCGCACGCGGTGCTCGACATGGTGTTTGATCTTTTCGTCGAGCTGAAGGCGACCGATGAGCAGCTCGATTTTCCGATTATTTACGCCAGCGCGAAGGAAGGCTTCGCCATACGTGAACTGCACGAGAACAACGAGGACATGACCCCGCTTTTCGAGTCCATAGTCAAACATGTGCCGCCGCCGACAATCTCGGCCGATCCGTTTTTCCAAATGCTAGTGTCGAATCTGGACTACAGCGATTACCTCGGCCGCATCGCGCTTGGTCGCATTGTGAGCGGGCGGGTGAATGTCGGCGATTCCATCGTCTCCATTCACCGCGGCGGGCAGCGCGAGCGCGCGAACGTCACGGCGCTCTTCACCTACGCGGGTTTGGAGCAGGTGCAGGTCGAGCACGCGAACGCGGGCGACATCGTCGGCCTCACCGGTTTCGAAGATGTTTTCATCGGCGAAACGCTGACTGATCGCGAGGAGCGCGCGCCGTTGCAGTTTGTCGATATCGATCCGCCGACGATCCGGATGCGCATTCTCGTGAACGATTCGCCCTTCGCCGGCCGCGATGGGAAATTCGTCACCGCGCGCCACATCAAAGAGCGGCTCGTGCGCGAGACTCGCACCAACGTTTCACTCGAAGTGAGCGATACCGATACGGCCGGCGCATTTGAGATTAATGCGCGCGGCGAAATGCAGATCGCAATCCTGGTGGAGCAAATGCGTCGTGAAGGCTACGAGCTGATGGTCTCGCGGCCCGAGGTCATTTTCCATCACGATGAGGCCGGCGGCTTGCTCGAGCCGATCGAGAATCTTTATGTCGAAGTCCCGTCGGACAACGTCGGCGACGTCATGCAATCGCTCGCCGCGCGCAAAGGTGAAGTGACGGCGATGGATCATCACGCCAATCGCGTGTCGATTGAAGCGATCATTCCCACCCGCGGGCTCATTGGATTCGAGACCGATCTGGTGAATCTCACTCGGGGCGAGGGTTTGATGAGTCATCTCTTTCGCGAATACGCGCCGTACAAGGGCGAGATCGAGGGACGCAATCGCGGAGTGATGATCTCGATGGAACCCGGGACGAGCACAGCTTACGCGCTGAACAATATTCAGGCGCGAGGGAAATTGTTCATTGGCCCGCAGGAGGAAATTTATACGGGAATGATCGTGGGCGAGAACGCGCGGCCGGAAGATCTGCCGGTGAATCCGTGCAAGGCGAAACATTTGACCAACATGCGGAGCCAGGGCGACGGCAAAGGCATTCAGCTGGAAGCGCCGCTGAAGATGAGCCTGGAGCGGGCGATCGAATACATCGATGCGGATGAGTATGTGGAAGCGACGCCGAAATCGCTGCGATTGCGCAAACGCATACTCGATGCGACGCAGCGAAAGCGCGCAGCCGCGGCCGTGGCGGCGTGAACCGCGGATGCCGTCATCCTGAGCGCAGCAAAGCGGAGTCGAAGGATCCCGTGGAAGTAACCTTTCAGCTAGCGCCACGGAATCCCTCGGCTGCGCTCGGCATGACGGAGCGGCGGCGAGTGATTGACAATGCGTAAGAACTGCGGTTGAGTTTGCGTAGTTAGTTCGCCTCCTCGCAAGCCAATCTCTCTTCGAGGCGCGCCCGTTCCCGACGACCAGCGGTTATTTGGCCAGACGAACTTTCGCAATTAACAACTCCCCACCATGGCGGGACACAGCAAGTGGTCCAAGGTTAAACGGTTCAAGGGTGCGATCGACGCCAAACGCGGGAAGATCTTTTCGAAGCTTTCGAAGGAAATCACCATCGCGGCGAAGACCGGTGGCGGTGATTCGAATGGCAACCCGCGATTGCGCAGCGCCATCCTGGCGGCGCGCGCGACCAGCATGCCGAATGATAACATCGAACGCGCGATCAAACGCGGCACGGGCGAAGGAAGCGAGGCGGCGCATTTCGAGGAGATCGTTTATGAAGGTTACGCGCCGGGCGGAGTGGCGTTGATCGTGGAAGCGGCGACGGACAACAAGAACCGGACGGCGGCGGAAGTGCGCAGTATTTTTAGCAAGAACCATGGCAACCTGGCGTCGAGCGGGAGCGTTTCCTACATGTTCCATCGTAAGGGGCAGATCGTGGTGCCGCGCTTGGCGATTGAGGAAGACAAGCTGCTGGAGCTGGTGCTCGAAACGGGCGCAGAGGAGTTGACAAATGAGGAGGACGTGTATCTTGTCACCACTGCTCCCGATCAGCTCTACGCTGTAGCTGAGGCGCTCAAAAACGCAGGCGTTACCCCCGAGAGCCAAAAGTTTACTTTCATCCCCGATACGACAATTACGGTCGGCGACGAGGCCGTGGCGCAACAGGTGTTGCGCTTGTGCGATGCACTCGAAGACGACGATGACGTGCAGAACGTCTATTCAAATTTGGAAATCCCTGAGCAAGTGTTGGCCAAGTTGCCGGCGTAAGAAAGATCCAGCGCGCCTCTTTGCGGGCCCGCGCCTAACTGATATGAGCGACGAAAACGAAATCCAGCCGGTTGAGAC
>DAIRIE010000002.1:17167-17825 GCA_036809705.1 Chthoniobacterales bacterium | reverse complement strand
ACCCAGGCACGGCCGGACACTGCATCCCAGCCCGAAGCGCAGCCGCGTCCGGATCGCGAACGACATCGCCGGCCGCGCCGGCGATTTCCGCGACGCCGCGGCGGGTTCAATTCCGATTACTCGAACGATCGGCACCCTGGCGGCTACAACAACGACGCTCCGGGCGAAGCGCAGCCGGAGTCGGCTGAGAATGGCGTTACGGAAGGCGAAGTGCAAGGCGAGCCGGAATTCGGCGAGGGCATTATCGAGATTTCCGGCAAAGGCTTCGGTTTTCTGCGCGATCCGAAACGCAACTTCGTCCAGGCGCCGCAGGATATCTTTGTCACTCCTGAAATCGTGCGGCGGTTTGGGCTGCGCGACGGCATGTGGATTCAGGGCGAGACGCGGCGAGGGAATCGCGGCCCGCAATTGACCAAGCTGCTTCAGATCAATGGCGGTGAGCCGACGAAATATAACGGGCTGCGGCCATTCGAAGAGTTGACCACGATTAACCCGAACAAGCGCATCAAGCTCGAGACGGTGCCGGACCGGTATACCACGCGCATCATGGATTTGATGACGCCGTTGGGAATGGGCCAGCGCGGAATCATTGTGGCGCCGCCGCGCACCGGCAAGACGACGCTGCTCCATCACATAGCGGATGCGGTGGTGAAAAATC
>DAIRIE010000002.1:0-17157 GCA_036809705.1 Chthoniobacterales bacterium | reverse complement strand
TCATTCTGCTGGTCGATGAGCGGCCGGAAGAAGTGACCGATTTTCGCCGTTCGCATCCCAAGACCGAAATCATGGCCAGCTCGAATGACAGCGATATCAAGAGTCACACCCGCATCGCGCAGCTGGCGATCGAGCGCGCGAAACGGCTGGTGGAAGCAGGCGAGAACGTTTTCATTCTGCTCGATTCGATTACGCGCACCGCTCGCGCATTCAATAACGCCATGGGCGGCGGCGGGCGGACGATGAGCGGCGGTATCGATGCCCGCGCCATGGAGACGCCGCGGAAGATTTTCGCCGCGGCGCGCAATACCGAGGAAGCCGGCTCGCTTACAATTGCGGCGACGGCGTTGATCGAAACCGGCAGCCGCATGGACGAGCTGATCTTTCAGGAGTTCAAGGGCACGGGAAACATGGAACTGGTGCTGGATCGCAAGATCAGCGATCAGCGCATTTATCCGGCCGTCGATATTTTCCTTTCCGGCACGCGCCGCGAAGAGTTGCTCCTGCAACCGTGGGAACTGGAGAAGATTAATTTGATCCGGCGCGGTCTTGCTGGACACAAACCGGGCGAAGCGATCGAACGGCTGCTCATGTTCGTGAGGAAATTTCCGACTAACGCCGAGATGCTGAAGGGCATTCCGGGGTAACAGGTTCACCCGGTCACTAAACTGTCATTCCGAGCGGAGCGAAGCGGAGTCGAGGAAATCCCTGACTATTTAGCGGCTTTCGAATGATCAGAGATGTCTCGACTGCGGTTCGCTTCGCTCGACATGACAAGGAAACGCACGCGAGCGGCAAAGGATATTGAGTGGGAAGTTCTTCCACCCGAAGAGAAGCGAAAGCGCGCTTCGCTCGAGCCGTTGTTTCGCTGGGTCGCGCTCGTCATGGACGACCTGCTCGGAATTCCGAAGACGCGTTTTAAGTTCGGCCTCGATCCGTTGCTCGGACTGATTCCCGGCATCGGCGATACCGCGTCTGCGGCGGTGTCAGCGCTCGTTCTCATTCAAGCGGCCCGCCGCGGTTTGCCCAAGATTCTACTCGCGCGCATGTCGCTGAACATTCTCATCAACGAGCTCGTCGGCATCATTCCCGGCATCGGCGACGCCTTCTCGTTCTGGTTCAAATCGAACAAGCGCAATTACGAATTGTTGTTAGCTCACGGCACGGGTGTTCGCCGCGCTCGGCCTTCTGATTGGGTCTTCGTCATTGCCGTGCTCATCATGCTCGCGATTATCGTGGGCGTCGGAATCATCGTCAGCTTCCTCGTTCTCCGGGCTACGGCGCACGCACTCGGCTTTCACTGAGCGAAATAGTTTCCGAAAATCCTGCGAATCTCCCCGCGCGCGTCCGCGCACGCGCTCTCCAATTCGGCTGCATTCCCCAGTCGCATCCGGCAGGCGAGCGTTTCGCGCTCGTTCACGTCGGCGGGCAGGTGCGAAACCGCAGCATGCGACCAGCGCCGCAGCACTGTCTCGAGGCGGCGAAGAAATTCATAGCTCCCCTTCAATCGTTTCGCCTCGGGAATTCGGAGCTGATCGATTGCCCGCAGCATCGAAGCTTCGCGCACGCCGTCGCGCATCTGCAAGGCTTGCACGAGAAACTCAGCCTCGACGATTCCGCCGCGGCCGGTTTTGAAATCGAGCGCGTCATTGCCGCTGCCGCGCTCTTTGCCAATGCGTTCGAGCATCGCGCCGATCTTGCGGAACAGCTCCGGATCGCAGGCCGCGCGCGACCACGCCGAGTATGCGACCGCGGCGAATTCGTTTTGGTGGGGACCGGCAATCGGTCGCGCGCGCGTGAGCGCCTGGATTTCCCAAAACTGCGCGCGGTCGCGGTAATAGGCGGCGAACGCCTCGAGCGGCGCGATCAACGGTCCCTTCTCGCCTTCAGGCCGGAGCCGCAGATCGATTGACGCGATCGCGCCTTCGTGGCTCGGCGCGGCCAGCGCGTTGATGAGATTTTGTGCACCGCGGTAATCGTCGCCAACAAACATGAGATCCAGATCGGAGCCATAGGTCAGCTCGCGGCCGCCGAATTTTCCCATCGCGATAATGGTAAGATCGGGCGCGCCGACGCAATCGACCGCAGCGAGCAGACACGCTGCGGCAAGGGCGCTGAGTTCTGCGAATAACTCCGGCGCGATGCCAATAACATCGCGCATGGTAATGCGCAGGAGTTGCATCTTGCGGTAAATGCGAACGGCATCCAAATCGCGCCGCTTGAGTAGCGGCGCCAGCGTGGCGCGATGCTCCGCCACGGACAGGGTGCGACCGAGATCAGGGCTGCGGGTGATTTCTTCGAGGAGCTGCGGATGCCGGGTGAGCGTTTGGGTAGCGGGCGCGCTGGCATCGAAAGTGTGAACGAGCAGCTCGAGCAATTTCGGATTAGTCGCGAGCAGCTCGAAGAGAAGACTGCGCAAACCGAAAGCTTCCACGAAACGGACGATGGCGGTGAGTGTGGCATCGGGATCCGCGCAGCGGCTTAACTCTTCGAGCAGGAGCGGGCGAAGTCTGCCGAAAATCTGACGCGTGCGTGGCGCCACGTGGAAGGAAGAAGAACCGCGGGCGAGCTCGTTCAGCGCACGCGTAGCGCGCGGCTGGTCGCCGAACATTCGCAAGTCCACCGCAGGCGTCGCGGTGCCAGAGGCAACGAGGCGGTGGAAGATTTCCCGCACCTGTTCCCTCGCGCCCCGCAGTTCGCTCAGAAGATGGTCGGCTGAAGGAAAATCGAGGCTGCGCGCGAGACGTTCACGCTTTGCCGCATCATCAGGAATGGAATGGGTCTGGCGTTCAGCTTCTATCTGGAGCCGGTGCTCGATCCGGCGTAATAAACGGTAAGCGCGGTCGAGCGCGCGCGACTCGGCCAGAGGCAGCAACTCGAGCTGCGCGATGCCCCCGAGCGCCTTCAAGGTGGAAGTCTCCTGGAGAAATGGATGATGCGCGCCGTGCATAAATTGCAGCGTTTGCACGATAAATTCGATCTCGCGAATGCCGCCCGCACTGAGTTTCACGTTGAGTGCGTCGGCGGGAACTTCGCGCTCGATCCGGCGCTTGAGCGCGGCGATCTCGGCGAGCAACTCGGGCGTGGGGCTGCGCGGAAAGATGAAGGGCTGATGTTGCCGCAGAAACTCGTAGGCCAGCTCTTCGCTGCCGCACACGCGCCGGGCTTTCATGAGAGCGAAGCGCTCCCACGTTTCACCAAAACCGGCGTAATAATTTTCCATGCTCTCGAGCGAGCGGGTAAGCGGACCGGCGGCGCCTTCGGGCCGGAGACGCAGATCGACGCGCCAGAGCGAGGGCTGACGCGGCGAGAACGCGTTGAGGATTTCTTCGGCGAGACGGTTATGCCACTGGTGATTGGTGAGACGCGAGGTGATTTCGCCTTCCTCGCCATAAAGGAAAATCAGGTCGATATCGGAGCTGTGATTGAGTTCGCGGCCGCCGAGTTTGCCGAGGCCCAGAGCCGTGAACTCGGTCGCCGGTGCGCCGTAGCGCGCGCGCAGAGTGGCATCGGCATGCTGATAGACGACGCCGAGACAGACTTGCGCGAGAGAGGAAAGCTCGGCGGTGGTTTCCTCGAGCGAAGCGATGCCTGCAACTTCGCGTAACGCGATCCGCGTCATCTCGCGCGCTTTCCACTCGCGCAACGGAAGGAAATGATCGCGGGCGATGTCGGTCTTGCTCGCGTGCAGCGCGGCCAGCATTCGGCGCGGGCCGCGATCGGAGGCGCAGATTTCCGGTTGGGAAAGCCAATGGAGCAACTCGGGATCGCGTTGCAGACGTTCCGCGCAAATGGTGGAGACCGCGATCAGATGAATGAGGCCATCGACTCCGATGGGAAATCCGCGCAGGAATTTGTCGAGCGAGCCCGGCCACTGGGCGGCGAGCGCATCTATGGTTCGGCTCACCTGCTCGGGGTTGAGCGACGCGGCGGCTTTGTGTTTGATCCACGCCGCTTGCGAGCTCATGCGGTCGCAAACATCACGCCACCGTCAGACGAACGCGAATCGTGAGGTTCGGGGAGCACAGGCTGCCAGCCGGTAGCATTTGGCCGCTGGCCACGCGCTATCGGACCGCTACGCAGTTCGCGGCTGGCAGCCTGTGCTCCCCCGAAAACAGAGCTGCGTGCTTCGCGGCGACGCTCAAAAGCGAACAAGCGTCGCTATTCCGCGATACTTTCGGCCAGCATCTTTTCGCGAGCTTGCGCGAGGAGACGACGTTCATGACGGCTGAGGCTGGTGAGGCCGAGGCGGGAGATTTTTTCCAGCACCGGATCGATTTCCTGCGCGACGAATTGCTCCGCGCTCAAGGTGCGGAGGCGCTCGGCTTCAGTGCGGCGTTTGTGGAGCGCACGTTGCACGAATGAAGTGCGGCCGAAGCCCAGAACGTGCGCGTAAAGCCAGCCTGCGGCCGCACCACCGAGGAAGGCGCTGTGGCCGACGGCGCCAGAACGGTCGAGCACAAGCAGCGCCCCAGCGCCCACCAGGGTGATCTGCGCAAGGCGGCGCATTTTCAATCGCACCGGCACTATGAAGAGAAGCAGCGTCGTCATTTCCAACTCGGGCAGGATCGTCGCGTAGGCGATGAAGACCGCCGCAACGCCACCGCCCGCGGCGAAGAGCGCGCAGTCACGCGGCATGAGAAAGAGATGGCCGAGCTCGCCCGCGAACGCGCCGAAAAAGTAGAGGAAGAGGAATTGACGCTGGCCGAGAATCGCTTCCACGTCGCGGCCGACGAAGTAAAGCACGAGCATGTTCCCGGCGAATTGCCAGACGCTGCTGTGCAGGAAAAGCGCGGTGAAGAATTGCCACGCGTAGGCCTGCGAGACTCCGCGATCACTCAGCGCGAGATAGTCGAGGACGAAGCCGCGGTCCCATGCAATAAGGACGAGCTGGGCGACAAAAGCGGCGGAGTTAACGCCGAGGAGCGTGAGTAAAATGAGCCGTTGCGCCGGCGGCCAGGAACGGGTGAAACGCGACGTCTTTCGTCCGGAGAGACGCATGCAACGAGAGTATCGCACTCGTTTTGCGCTGTCGATGTTTCTGGTGAGCGCGCGGTAAGTTTTTCGCGCCAGACCGCCCGTCTTCCGCCAGGGACGGACGGCAGCTACAACGGCGCCAGCACGCGCAAACGGCGCTGGCTCATGGCAAACTCGACCGGACATTGGCCGATTAGTTCGCCGTCCACTTCCACCGGCACCTGCTCCGTCGAGGAAACGCGAACACGTGACGTCTGGAAGTATTCCACTTCCGGCCGCTGGATGGACGCGCTGAAGAGCACGTCCTGGAGATAACGGATGATGTCGAAATAGCCGAGGCGTTTAAAGACGACGACGTCAAGCAGACCGTCATCAATGAGCGCGCGTTTGAAAAATGGAAACGGGCCGCCGTAGAGACGGCCGTTGCCGATGAGCACGAACGAGCCTTCGCAGGTTGCGGCGTTTTCGGATTCGATAACGAGTCGTGGCGGCGTGCGCGAGGCGATTTGCGCGGCGGAGATGAGGTAACTAAGCGGGCCGAAGCTGCGCTTCAAGGCGGCGCTCGTTTCTTTCACCGCCTGAGCATCGAGTCCCACGCCGGCGAGTTGGACGAAATGTTTTGCATTCGCCTTGGGCAAATCGATCGCGCGCGTGTGACCGGCACAGATGATGTTCCAGCAATCCTCGAGACGCGTCGCGGGCAGGTGCAGCTCTGTGGCGAAAACGTTAACAGTGCCGATGGGCAGGAGCCCAAGCGACGCCTCGGCGCCGGCGAGGCCGTTGACGACTTCATTGGTGGTGCCATCACCGCCGGCCGCGACGATTTTCTCGTAACCTTCAGCCGCGGCCTGGCGGGCCAGCGTTTCGGCTTCGCCGATGCAACTTGTCGCGCACAAGACCGCGCCGCGCGCGAGCTGTTCGACCCGCGTGCGCCAGCGGCGGGCGCGCTCGCTCCGCGCTGCGGGATTAAGAATAACAAACGTATTTTTCACGCGCGCTTTTCTGACGAGAGTCGCTGGTTAGATTTCGCGGAATGCTCAGGCGCATCATCCTGTGGGTTCTGGCTGCGGCAGTGGGCTGCATCGGTGCAGCGTTGCTGGCGGTGAATCTGTATGTCCAATCGCAAGCCACACAAGAACGCATTCAGCAGGAACTCAGCCAGCGCCTCGGGACCCGTCTGCTTTTGCGCCGCATCAGCGTGACGCCGTGGGGCGGATTGAAATTAAGCGGCATCACCATCCCGCAAACGAACCCCGCCGCCGCGCCGGCGTTTCTCGAAGCGAGCACTCTGCGGCTGCGGGTTCGCTTCGCTTCCATCTTTCGCGGGCCGCTGGTGATAACGGAAATCGCGTTAGTTAAACCGCAGGTGACGTGGCCGCAGAATGAATCGGGCAAATGGCGTTTGCCTTCGCGTGCGGCGGCGGAGCGACACGCAACAACAGCGCTCATTTCCCCGGCGCCCTCTGCCTCGAGCATCCCCGCGCCGCCGGTCAATGTGCAGCATGCGCCCGCGCACGAGCTGCCGATTCCGCAGCCGGAGGTCAAACGCGTGAAGATGCTCGACGGCAGTTTTCATTTTCTCGATCGCGCTAATCACGACATCGCGCTGTTCGATGGCGCCCAGTTCTCGTCAGCTGTGCGTGAGGCGAGTTCGCTGCGCGGCGAGACACGGGTGGCGAAGATCGGACTGCGCGACCGCTTTTTCCTGGACAATGTGCGGGCGAATCTCCGCTACGCACCGGACACGCTGACGCTCTCCGACATCACAGCACGGATGGCCAAAGGCGAGTTGGAAGGCAATTTC
The DNA here is from genome assembly GCA_036809705.1 of Chthoniobacterales bacterium. GTDB lineage: Bacteria > Verrucomicrobiota > Verrucomicrobiia > Chthoniobacterales > UBA10450 > AV69. Next base: position 10,376 of record DAIRIE010000002.1, on the reverse strand, counting down.
TCCATGGAGACGGAAACGAGGAACTCACCGTTCAGCGTTCAAGCCAGCTTCGGTGGGGCGCAGGCTGAGGAGCTCGTCGCGCAAGCGGGTGGAGCGAGGGACATCGTGCGCGGCGTGTTGCAGGGGACGCTTGAAGCAACGGGCGAACTGGGCAACGCGGAGGCGCTGAGTGGCACGGGCACGATCGAGTTGCACGGTGGCCACGTTCAACAATTCGCGCTGCTCGCCGCGATCGGTCAGGTGCTCCAGATCGAGGAGCTCACGCAGTTAGACCTGGCGCAGGCCGAAGCTAAGTATCGTCTGGCCGGCAATTCCATTCTGCTCGATCAGCTCCTTCTGCGTTCGCCCAATCTGCGCCTCGATGCCACCGGCACCATCGCTTTCAACGGCAGACTCGTTCTCGATGCCACGCTCGTAATCAACGAGAAAATTCGCGGCCAGCTCTTCCATGCGATCCGCGAAAATTTCGGCGCCGTCCCGGATCACCCCGGGCAGTATAGCCTGCCCTTCCACGTCGGCGGAACGCTGGAGAAACCGAAGACGGACCTGATGCAGCAGGTCGTCGGCGTAGATGTAAAGAACATCGGCGGAGTGATCGACGCGCTTTTTGGTCGTGGGAAAGGCAAAAAGAAAAACGCCGAGCCAACACCGGATGTCTCCGTCAGCGTAACGCCAACGCCGACGCCATCACCTGCGACCGCGCCCAGCCCAACTCCTTCGCCTGCGCCGGCGGCGACGCCGTGAGAGTCATCGCCGGCAGCGCGGGTGGGCTGCGTTTGTCCGTGCCGCGACAGGGTGTGCGCCCGACGATGGATCGGGTGAAAGCGGCGATTTTTTCCATGCTCGGCGAACGCACGCCCGGGGCGCGCGTGCTCGACCTTTTCGCGGGCGCAGGTGGCCTCGGCATCGAAGCACTTAGTCGCGGTGCGGCCAGCGCGCTTTTCGTCGAATCCAATCGCGAAGCCGCGCGCGCGATTGAGCGCAATCTCGCCACCGCCCGACTCCAGGCCACAGTGCGCGTGCAGGAGGTGTTGGACTTCCTGCGGCACGCCACCGGCGAGTTCGACCTCGTCTTTGCCGATCCGCCTTACGAGCGCACGAGCGAGGGCGCGAGCTTCACCGAGTTGCTGTTGCACAATGCGACAGTTCCGGAGCTCCTGGCAGGCGACGGAATTTTCGTCCTGGAGAAACGGCCCGAGGAGCATCTGCCAGCGTCCGCGAATTGGATTGTCCGAAGCGCCCGGCGTTATGGCGCCACCGAAGTGTTGCTGCTCACGCACGCACGATGACGATGCTGCTCTACAACCTGCTCTGGCCGGTCGGACTGCTCGTTTTCATGCCGGGCTTTTTGCTGAAGATGTTTCGCCGCGGCGGTTATCGAAAGAACTTCAGCCAGCGGCTGGGCTTTTATTCGGCTGAAATCCGGCAGCGATTGAGGAACCAACGACCGGTGTGGATGCACGCGGTCAGCGTCGGCGAAGTCATGATCGCGCTGAAGCTGGCGAGACAACTACGCGCGCTGCGGCCCGATATGCATTGCGCGCTCACCACCACCACGACGACCGGCTACGCGCTGGCGCAAAGGTCTGCGCCAGAATGGATGACGGTGTTGTACACGCCGCTCGATTTTTTGCCCATCATGCGCAATGCCTTCGGTGCCATCTCGCCGCGGCAGATCGTGCTGACCGAAGCGGAAGTCTGGCCGAATCTCGTGAGCGAAGCACACCGGCGCAAAATCCCAGTCGCTGTCGCTAACGCCCGTCTTTCGCCCAGATCGGAGCGCAAGTTTCTGCGTTTCCGCTTTGTGCTCGGGCAGATCTTCGGCAAGCTCAACCTGCTCTGTGTCCCCGAGCCAGCCGACGCCGAGCGCTGGCGCTGCATCGGCGCGCAGCAAGACCGCATCCGCGTCGTCGGCAACATCAAGTTTGATCCCGAAGAACGCCACACTGCGTCATTCGATCCTTGTCGGTTTCTTGAACAAATTGGGACTGACCCTGCGCGACTGATCCTCCTCGGCGGGAGCACCCATCGCGGCGAAGAAGCAATCCTCCTCGATGCATTCATCGAGTTGCGGGAGGAGTTCACGGGACTCTTCCTCATTATCGCGCCGCGTCACGCCGAACGCGCCGGTGAAATTGAATCCCTCCTTCGCGCACGCGGTCTCCGCGCAGCTCGACGCAGCCGTGCCGGAGAAACATCGCCGGAGGTCTTGCTCATCGATACGACGGGCGAGCTGGCCGATTGGTACCGCGTCGCCACCGTCGTCTTCATCGGCAAAAGCATGACCGCGCGTGGCGGACAGAATCCGGTGGAGGCGCTGGTAGCCGGCAAGCCAGTCATCTTTGGACCGCACATGGAAAACTTTGCGGCCCTGAGCCGGCAGCTCCTGGAGCAGCGCGGCGCCGTCTGTGCGCGCAACGTGAATGAGCTCATCGCTTCGGCGCGAGAACTTCTGCGCGATGCAGAGCTGCGTGAGGCGCTGGTCGCCCGAGCGTCCAGTGTGCTGGCGCAGCATCGCGACGCGACGGCACGCACCGCCGAGTTAATCAGCGCGCTCGGTTGAGGAAGCGACTTGCAACCGCCCCACGTCCTCAGAATAGTTGACGTTCCCTCGACCCTATCGTCCAGTGGCCTAGGACACCGCCCTTTCACGGCGGTAACACGGGTTCGAATCCCGTTAGGGTCGCCACCGTTTTGCGCGCAAGCGTCTCCGGCAGTAGCGACTGGCTGGTCGCGTGCTAGAAGCTTGACGGAAAATGCGCAGAGTGCTGTTTGCCACAGTCATGCTGGCGCTGACCAGCCACATCTCGGCGCAGCAGCCGAAAACTTATTCAGCGATGGAGGCGGCGGAGCACATTGGCGAGCATATCACCGTCGTCGGCAAGGTCGCTGGCGTCCACAAATCCGAAGACGGTCACATCCTCATCAATCTCGGGGCGCCATATCCGAACGAGTCGCTCACGGTTTTTGTGCCGAAGGAATCAGCCGACCACTGGGGAACGCGACGAAGCTCCAGAGCCACAACATCGTGATCACAGGCAAGATCGCCCTTTACCGCCAGAAGCTGGAGATCATTGTTACAGATTCGTCGCAGGTTCGCGTTCACTGGTGAACGACGCATTTCGCCGCGGAGCAATGTTCTGGAGGCGCGTGACTGATTCTTGGAATCGAACGTGAAATCGACGTTTATGATTTTCACAACCGCACAACGATGAAGGTGGATTTTTAGAATCGATCTGTAGAGAGAAGTCGGGATAGCTAACGCGATTACACAAGCGCAAACATCTGTCGCGCCGGGCTCTACTTTCTTCGTGGTCTTGAGCGGAAAAAGATCGTCGCGAATGTTTACGAATCTCTGGCGCTGAATTGTTCACATGTTATTTTTAGGTTATTCTAAATAGCCGGAGGTGCAGCGGTTACACTTTACCTTCTCCGTTGGCATCTTCCTTGCTATGGCACCCGTTTGAGAGGGAACTTAGCGGAGGAAATATGTCATTCACAAAAACACTTCTGGCAGTTGCGGCGGCCTCTTTGTTGGGCTTAGCCGGCGCTCAAGCGGCGCCAATCACGGGCCTGCTGAATATCAGCGGGACCGGCACATTCGACACCACTTCACTCGGCACCGCCACCAGCGTCGTGTCGTTCACTAATGTCACGGTCGGCGGCGGAAATACCGGCAGCTTCGCCAGTATTCCGGTGGGCACTTCCGTCACGATGGCTGCGCCTTACATTTTTAGTCCGTCGACAGGCACGCCAGCGCTGTGGAGCGTCGACGGGTTCTTCTTCGATCTCCAGACCTCCACGATCACGATGCAGAACAACAACAATTTTCTCTCCATCACCGGTACTGGCACCATCTTCGGACCTGATGGACTTGACCCGACTCCAGGTGTGTGGGCGTTCACATCGCAAAATGCGAGTGGGCTGCCTGGCTCTACGTTCACGTTCTCTGCCAACACCGCGGCCGTCGGCGTGCCGGATGGCGGGATGACGGTGGCGTTGCTCGGCGCCGGGTTGCTGGGCATGGCGGCATTTCGCGCGAAGTTCGGCAAACCGTAATCAGATCGGAGCTTTGGAGTACGCGAGCGGGATACAACATCCCGCTCGCGTTTTCTTTTCGGGCGTCACGCGCGGGGGGGAGGCTTACGGATCTCGCTTAGGGCGGGAGCAACACGCCGGCGGTAGCTAAGATTGGTGCAGCGTTCTCGAGGCGTTGCCGACGATGATTTTGGCAAGCGCATACGGCCTGCGGCCATCGTCGTTCCCGTCCTGCCGCTGAGGACAGCGGCAGCAATGGTGAAGTCCTTCCCAGTCGCTCCGCCGCGCCGGCACTCCACGCCTGGTGTGCCCGACAGTGGAAGATTGAAGTCATACGGCGTTCCGCCCTGCGACATCCGCGAAACGACCTGCAACGGCTGGATGGCGAAACCGCTCGCGTACGTGGGATAATTCGTCCAGAACACTGTGCCGCTGCTGGTCGCAGCTTTGCGGACAAGCATTTGCGCTCCCGGCAGGGATCAAATCGCTCCCCCGGTCGGTGGTGAGATCGGTGGAGAGTCTCCAGCCATTGGTGAAAACGTAAGTCTTGCTCGCCGCCTTGTTGAGCGATGCGATGGTATTATCAAAGAGCAGAAGTTGATCGCCCTGCACGAAAGAGCGATCTGCCGGAGCCAGACCGGTGCGGTTCAACGGCACAGCCAGCGTCTTCATCAGGACAGACCCGGCGGCGGTGAGCGTGCTCGCGGTCGCGCCATTGGTATTGCGGATAACGAAATAGCTGTCCGGCAACACCGGATCGTCACCGTGATTGGTCGTGCTATCTCCCGTCAGCCGCCAGCCGACATTGTTCAAGGTGCCGTCGACGTTATTGCTGTAGAAATAGGTCGCCGAGTACTGCGGGTAACTCTGGCCGGCGCGACCGCGGGAATGAGCAGTTGGGTCTTGGGCGCGCTCGATTCGGAGGCTCCGCCCGCGCCGATGAGGACGTAGTAATGTTTGGTCTGGCCGCTTCCGGAGTTATAAACAAACTGGTTTGCTGTCCAGCCGGGGGTGCCGTTGAGAGCAATGGTGTCCGCGGCGGAAATCGTCCGGTGAACTCAGGCGGACGCGTGTTCAAACCCGGCGCGGGGTGGCAACGACGAGGCCGGTGAGCAGAAAAACAATGGCGGCCGAGAACAGGCAGTAGCGGCAGAAGGCGTGCAGCAGGAACGTCTGGACAAAGAGGAACCAGAGCGTGCCAAGGAACATTGCCGAGACGAAAAGCGCGAACCAATTGCGCGCACGCTGATAGTTGAACGCGGCGAAAGTCGCGCAGGCAAACACCGCGAAATAGGCGAGCACTCCGAGTCCGGAAACTGGCACCGCTCCAATTTTCGAGTAGGGGCTGCCAAGCACCCGGAAACAATCGGCCGATCCACCGCAGACCGCAGTCTCACCGGAGAGATATTGCACCGTGAGATAAGTCGCGTCAGCCAGTCCAGCGAGCGCTAGGAGTGCGGCCAGCGCATAGACAATGACGAGAGCGCGCGGGAGGCGACCCGGCTCGTTGCGCCCAGATTCAGCGCGCCGGAATTGTTTTGAGTGCTTCATCAATGGCGCCGCGCACGCCGCTGGGATTGAGTAAAGTGGGCGGCAGCTCCCGGTTGTTAACGAAAATCGTCGGGGTGTTCTTCACTCCAAGCTCGCTGCCGCGTTTTTGATCCGCGGCAACGCGCTGCTGAACGGCGGGACTCTCCGCGTCTTTTTTGTAAAGCTCGACGTCGAGGCCAATGACACGCGCGTATGACTCGAAGAGTTGCTGGGCATCGGGCGCTTTACTCCAGGCAGCCTGCTCGCGGTAAAGCAGATCGTGCATCTCCCAAAAATGTCCCTGGAGCCCGGCCGCTTCGGCTGCATACGCGGCCGCGCGCGCGTGCTGATGAATATCAAAAGGAAAATTGCGGAAGACAACGCGCAGCTTCGGCCCGTACTCCTTTTCCACTTCCAGCAGCGGCGCAGCGATGGCCCCGCAGGGTGGACATTGGAAATCGCCAAACTCCTCCAGCGTCACCGGCGCATTGGCGGCGCCGCGCACGTGAGTGGTTTCCGTTTTCGCGTTTTCGATCGTCTTCTCCTTCGTCAGCTTAACCGGTGCGGCCGGCTGCTTCGCGTGATAGAGCGCCATGCCGGCGCCGGCGGTGATCAGCGCGACCAGAACGACGATGATGAAAGGAAGAATGCGTTTCACTTTCCTCTAAAGCGCGGGCAAGGCTGACTAGTCTTGGTCAATTCGAGGCGAGTTCAAGGCGAATCGCACCGCCCCGCCCGCACGCATCCGGCGGCCGCACAACTCAAGGAAGCTGTTCCCCACGCGGGGTGGCTTGCACGGCAAGGACTTGCCAAGAGAAAACGCGCTCGCCCCTTTCGGAGCGAGCGCGTTCTAACCAATCGCTCTTACGTTGTTTACTGTTGGGCGGCCTGGACGGCTGCTTGCGCATTGATGAAGCCGTAGCCATCCAACGGCGACCAACCATGCCCAATCAGATTCTTGAATACGCCTTGCAGCACCGTACCACTCGAAGTAGTCGCACTCACAGTGGCGCCACCTTGTGCAATTGTGCCCTGCGGGATCAAGACGCCAGCTCCGAGCAGATCAGCGCTGTTTCCACCCACAGCTCCATTCGGGCCGAAGGCATCTGCTTCGTCACGGTCAACACCGAAGTGGATGGTCTCGCCGCTGGTCATCGCGCCCGAGGCAATGGAAACGGTGAGCTTCCGATACTGGGTGGATGTAGCAGGCGGGGGCGCCGGCATGGTGAAGGAGGTGGTGATCGCAGATCCCGGTACGCCATAGAGATTACCGAGAGTGAATGGGAATCCCGTAGTTGGGCTGGTATCGAAGACCAGGCCCTTGACCGTTTCGGTCGGATCCGCATTCGACATATCCAGCGTCAACGACCTCAAGCTACCCGCTCCATTATAAGTAACGGTGAAGAAGTTCGGGTCAGCCGAGCTGGTGTTGGTGCCGTCGCCATCAGCAGCGGCGATGACCATCTTTTGCGTGCCGTTTTGCAGCGTCGCATCGGAATGGTTCGGATCCAGGTCATGGAGGAAGGCCGATGCCTGAAGATTTTGTCGCACCGCATTTGGTGAAAGCGAGTGCGGTCCACCAGCTGCCTGCAAGACCAGCGCTGCGATTCCCCCGGCATGGGGCGCAGCCGCGCTCGTGCCAAAGAAGTTAGGCAGCGTATCGGCATCCTGCGAGGCATCGGAGACGAAGAAGGTGGTATTTCCTCCATCGGTCGCAGCCAGGTTCGGCCTTAGCCGGCGGTCAGGATTGGCCAACGCATTGTTGTTGTCATCGAAGTAGATCGTGACCGGTCCAGGCGAGGTAAACGATTCCGGAACGAATGGCGGGAACCAGGCATAAGCCGCCACACCGTTGGCGCCGGCGGCACAGCTATGGCCGTAGGTGGCAGGTGTCGTGTAATCGATCCACTCACCCAAACTTGCCGCGCCGAACCACACGTAGCGCAGGTGATCAGCCACCGGAGCGCCCTGCGGCGGTTTGTTCGCGCGAGCTATGACGAGCTGGACGTCGCCAAGGGGCGGAAGGCCAGCGGTCTCGATCGGGCGATTAGTTGCGCGATTGTTCTCCGCGATGGCCCCGAGGAATTTCCCGTTGGCATCGAAGAAGAGCAGATTGAAATCAGTTTCCACGTTGGCCGTTCCACTGGCCTGGTACACTCTGTAAATGAAGTCGCCCGTCGCTCCTTCGAAACCGCCGATCACAATCGTGTAGGTGCCGGTGACAGGCAGGAATGTGACCAGCAACTCGGGATCAGTCGTGTCGTCCTGGACGGCAAGCACGTTGCCCTGCGGATCAAGCAACGTGATCGTCACGTCCGGCAACGGGTTTGAAGTTCCCGCTGCGTCCGCAAAAATGCCGATGCGTTCTCCAGCGGTGCCCTGAAACGGAAATGCTTTGGTCGGCATGGCCTTGGTCAGTGTGCCGGAGCCGGACTGGAGTAGCTTGCCCAGAGCAGGCGGCGTGGCATCGAAGGGTTCGTTCCATTGAAAGACGATGCGGCTGGAGTCGGGCACATGAATGGTTTGCGCGATGTCCACCACGCCCCCTTTATAGAGAGAAGGGTCAACGTTCTTGAAGTTCAGGTTCGTTCCCGCGGTGGCGGCAGCAGTATTTGCCACCAGCCTGAAAGGCGCATCATACGCCTGTGACGCAGGCTGATTACCGGCGGAAGAGAAATAAGCGACGCCGGCGGCTGCCACGTCGTCCACCGCCTGCGCGATGACGCCGTCCTGGAACATCGGTTCAGCGTAGTAGATCACGTCATCAATAATCACGTCCGCCGCGAAGTTTGGTTTGGATTTCGAGCCGGCAGGCAGACCTGCGAGCGAGCGAATATTGTCGGCAAAATTGAGTTCGCTCGGGTCGGCCGTGGCAAATCCGAGGTGCGCATCAGGAGCAATATCGTGCACGATCTGGAGCATGGCTCGGCCTTCATCAGTGCCGCCCGGATCATCCTGGAGAATTACCACCGATTGGGTGTGGCCGAAAGGATTGGCAGGGCCGGGAAGGTCGCCGGTGCGCACGTCATCACCAGCCTTGATCGGGCCGCCTGAAGTGTTGAAGCTATCGGAGAGCACACCCACAGTGATGCCGTTGCCGTTTATCCCGTTCGGCACTTTATCGATGCGGTGCTGCACAATGCCCTGGCTGGTGGCTTTGCCAATATTGTAATACGGCTTTAAGACGAGATTCACCGAGTTAACGCCGGCCATCTTGGCTATGTTCACAGCCTGGTCGGCAGAGACGAATGCTTCGATGATTCCCTTGCGATAATGGGAATCAGCCGCGTGGATGCTCGCGCCCGCTGCGACGATGCTGCGCTGCATGTCAGCAATCGCGACTTTGCCATTGAGCACCACACTCACGAGCACACGACCCTGGGCATCGGTGACTTTGTCTCCGCCGGCACTGGTGATCGTCGGTGTCTGCGCAGCACTGGTGGTGGCCGCGCTCTGCCTGGCTGCCTGCTCTTGCTGAACGTGCTCGCGAAGACCGTTACCGAGATTTTTCGGCAGCGGCGTGCCGAAACTCGCTGTTGTCACGAGCGCGCCTAAGAGCAACCCGGTTGCTACCTTAAATCGCCCAATGGAATTACCTACCCGCTGCGAAGAGACCGTAATGTTCATGAATGATTTCCTTTTATTCCCCCGACGTTAATTCCCGAAATGGCAAACGCGTGCGTTTGTCCGCGGGACGCAGGATGTCGGAGCGCGGGTGCGTTTGGCAAGAAAATTCCGTAAATATCTGACATTTTCAGAGCGGTAGGAAAAACAGATCCGTGACTTTCTTGGGGACGCTTCTTCTACAGCAGCGCAATGGCTCGGCCTTCGCGATGCGCGACCTGCTCCAGCGTGCATTGCCGGGGCGCTTTGTCCGGACGCCAGCGCACGATCTTTGTGCCGTGACGAAAACGGCCGCCGGTGAAGTGGTCGTAAGTCACTTCGACGACGATCTTCGGTTCGACCGGTTCCCATTCACTAGAGCGCTCGGTGCTCCAGCGGCTCGGGCCACCCGGCGCGTTGCCGGTGAATCCCGGCGGTTTCCGTAACGCCTCAAACTTTTTCGTCAGTTCGCGTTTATCGCTCGATTTGAAAGCTGAGGTGAAGCCGACGTGATGCAGGAGACCCGCGTTGTCATACAAACCCAGCAGAAGCGAGCCGATGAGCTTCGAGTCCGTCGCGTAACGGAAACCGCCGACGACACAATCAGCCGTGCGGATGTTTTTTACTTTGACCGCCGCGGTGCGTTCCCCGCTGGCGTAACTGGCATCGAGGCGTTTGGCGATGACGCCGTCGAGGTTGCCGCCGACTTTGGCAAACCATTTCTGTGCCTGAGCTAACGAGGTTGTCGCGGGAGAAAGCTTGACCTGCTCCGATACCTTGAGATTGCGCGCGGCGAACTTCTCAAGCGCCACCCGCCGCTCGCGGAGGGGAAGTGCCAGGAGCGATTGCCCGTCTTCATTCTCGAGCAGATCGAACAGGATGAATGTGGCCGGATGTGCTGCGGCCAGTTTCTTAACGCGGCTGGCGGCGGGATGCAGCCGCAGTTGCAATTCATCGAAGGAAAAACGGCCGCCAACCGCGATGACCAACTCGCCGTCGACAACGAAGTTCTTGGCCGGTAACGCGAACAGTGCCTCGGCTACATCGGGGAAGTAGCGCGCCAGCGGCTGGCCGGCTTTGGATTGCAGAAAAACCTCGGCGCCGCGCCGAAAGGCGATGCAGCGGAAGCCGTCCCATTTCGGCTCGTATTGCCAGCCTTCGCCGGTGGGAATCTCGTCCACCGATTTCGTTTCCATCGGCGGGGG
>DAIRIE010000001.1:40787-51259 GCA_036809705.1 Chthoniobacterales bacterium | reverse complement strand
TCACCGCGACCGATTGCACCCAGCCCTTCGTTAGTCGTCGCTTTAATGCTGATCGTGTCAGTCTCAATCGAAAGCGCCTCCGCGATTCTATCGCGCATGCTCGCGATGTGCGGCGATATCTTCGGCGCTTCCGCCAGCAACGTCGCGTCCACATTCACCATCCGCGCATTCTTCTCCGCCGCGATCAGCGCCACGCGCCGCAGAATTTCCATGCTGCTAATCCCGCGAATCGATTCGTCCGTGTTCGGAAAATGTGTGCCGATATCGCCCGCGCCCAGCGCGCCGAGAATCGCATCGGCGATCGCATGCGACAGCACATCCGCATCGGAGTGTCCTTCGAGTCCGAGCTGGTGTGGAATTTCCACTCCGCCCAAAATCAACTTCCGTCCGCGCACCAGCCGATGCGCGTCGTAGCCGATGCCGCAGCGTAATTCGCTCACAATTTCAAATCGATGACGCCGTTACTCGCGATGACGCTGTAACGATCCTTCATGTCCGTGCGCGCCCGCATATCGACAACACCGCCCGCAGTTTCGACCAGAACCCAACCCGCGGCGACATCCCACAACGAGATGCCCTGCTCGATATAGGCATCGAGCCGGCCGCACGCCACGTAAGCCATGTCGAGCGCGGCGCTGCCGAGCAGCCGGCATTTGCGCGCCCGATGCACCATGTCCTGCAACAACGGCAAACCGGCCTCGATTGTCACCCCAGTTTTGGAAAGACCGACCGAAACGATCCCCTCGGCTAAATCGGCGCGCTCGCTCACCCGAAATGCGCGATCATTAAGTTTCGGTCGCTCGCCTTTCTGCGCCGACCAAAGCTCATCGCGGATCGGATCGTAGATCACGCCGACCATAATCTCCGCATTGCACCGTAGCGCTATCGAGACGCAGAAGTGCGGGATGCCGTAGTAGAAGTTCACCGTCCCGTCGAGCGGATCGACCACCCATTGAAACTCGCTCTCCTGATCGCCGACGATTCCCTCCTCGCCGTAGAGCGCGTGCTGCGGAAACTCACCGAGCAGCAGCTCGGCGATTAAATTCTGCGCGCGCACATCGATCTCGAGCTTGATGTCGTGCTTCGTCGTTGCGTTCACGCGCTGGGGCTTTTCAAAATCGCAACGCAACATTTGGCCGGCCGCGCGCGCCGCTTTGATCGCTGCCTCGAGATAATGCGTCATTCGGAATTAGCTCGCACAAAGGACACCAAGTGCACAACGGAAACATTGCTGTAGCTGCCGTCCGTCCTCGGCGGCAGAAACAGGGGCCGGGTTCTTGTGCCACGCAGAGTCTGCTGCCAAGCCTTCTGCCGCTGAGGACAGCGGCAGCTACAACGATCCTCGCAACTACAAAAAAACCGGGAGGAGAAATTCGCATCCTCCCCCCGGGTTGAATTTGGGATTTCCTCCGGAAGTTTTCCGGAGCGTGGAGAGCGCTACGCCCTAGCGCTTCTTGCTGCTCTTTTTAGCTGCCTTCTTTTTCGCGGGAGCTTTCTTACTACTACTCTTTTTCTTAGCTGGCATCGACTATCCCCCCTTTCCATCCGCAATCGCGGTGGGTCTGTGAAGATTTTTGCAAATCAAACTTCACGTTATCGAGTCATTCATCCGCAGATTTTTTTTGTCAAAACTTTTTTGGGCAGTTTCCAAAATTATTTTCACTAACGCGCGCGCAATCATATTTTTTGGCGCGCGCGAGATCGTTTCGCGCCGGCCGTCGTCGAAAAAAATCGTGACGGCGTTTTCGTCGCTCTCCATTCCAATCGCAGAATCGCTGACGTCATTCGCCACCATCATGTTGCAATTTTTGTACCGTAGCTTTGCGCGCGCGTTGTTTTCCACGTTGTTCGTCTCCGCGGCGAAACCGACGACGAAAAAATCGCGTGCGTGCGGGAGCGATCGGAGAATGTCGCGCGTTGCAATCAGTGCGAGCGCGCACTTCTCTTCTCGTTTCTTTATTTTCTCCGCCCGAAATTCAGCCGGTTTGTAATCGGCGACCGCGGCGCACATGACCAGCACATCGCAATCGCGCACCGCGTCGTGCACGGCGTCGTGCATCTCATCGCTCGTATTGACGCGAAGCAATTCCGCGCCTTGCGGCGCATCCAGACACACGGGCCCGGAAACGAGGACGACATTATTTCCGGCTGCGATGGCCGCGGCCGCGATCGCGTAACCCATCTTTCCAGAAGAACGATTGCTCAGGAAACGAACCGGATCGATCGGCTCGCGTGTCGGTCCCGCCGTAACGACAAACCTCACGCGATCAGCCGATCGTGCTGACGCAGGAGAAACTCCGCGCGAAATGCGATGTCATCCACTTTCCACAATCGACCGACGCCTTCGTAGCCGCAGGCCAGCATGCCCGCTTCCGGACCGATGAATTCAACGCCGCGCGTTTTCAGTTTCTCCACATTCTCCTGCGTGGCAGCGTGCTCCCACATTTTGCCATTCATCGCCGGCGCGATCAGAATGGGCGCGCGCGTGGCCAGTGCGATCGCGGTGAGCGGATGATTCGCGAGACCGTGTGCGAGCTCGGCGATAACATGCGCAGTGGCGGGCGCAATCAAGAGCAGGTCCGCGTCATCGGCCAAGGCGATATGGCCGGGGCGCCAGTTCTCTTTCTCGTCGTAGAAACTTGTCGTTACGGGATTCTTCGAAAGCGTTTGCAACGTCAATGCCGGGATGAATTCCGTCGCATCATTCGTCATCACGACGAAGACATCGTGACCTTGTTTCACGAGCAGGCTGGCGAGCTCGGCCGATTTGTAGGCGGCGATGGAGCCGGTGACTCCGAGGACAACGGATTTTCGATTTCTGCTTTCCGATTTCTGAGTCATCGCCATCGCGCAACTGTCGCGCAGGTATCACAAACTGTCATCCCGAGCCGCGGAGACGGCGAGGGACCTCGCGGTTGCAGAGGCATCCCGCGACGCGCTGCCGCTTCGCTCGGGATCTGGCCGTTCACTGCAAAATCAATCGCCGGCTGAGGATGCGTTCAGCGCCCATGATCTGCCGGAACTTCTGCAAGTCTTCCTCCATCGATTTGCTGATAATAGTGTAGCGATAGTCGCGCCACAGTCGCATTTCTCGCGCGGCCGTTTGCAGGCGCAGCTCGATTTGCGCCGCGGTTTCCGTGCCGCGCTTCATTAGTCGCCGGCGCAGTTCCTCCAAATCCGGCGGCATGATGAAGACGTCACTCAGCGCGCTGAAGATGAAGGCGTCACCGCAATTGCGAATCGTCGCGGCGCCTTGCGTGTCGATATCAATGAGAACATCGACGCCGTTTTCCAGATTCTCGATCACAGGCTGTCGTAAGGTGCCGTAGCGATGCTCGTGCACTTTTGCATGCTCGAGGAATTCGCCGTCTTCCACGCGCGCGAGAAATTCCTCCTCGGAGATGAAACGATAATCTTCGCCATCGATTTCACCGGCGCGGGGTGGTCGCGTCGTGCAGGAGACGGAGTAAACAAAATCCGGCGTCTGCCGCAGCGCATCGCAGAGCGTCGTCTTGCCCGCGCCTGACGGCGCTGAGACGACGAACAGAATTCCGTAACGCGAAAATTTATTACTCAAGGTTCTGCACCTGCTCGCGAATTTTCTCCAGCTCCGTTTTGCACCCGACGACGCGCTGCGCAATCGAAGCGTCGTTGCCCTTCGCACCGAGCGTGTTCAGCTCGCGGAAAATTTCCTGCACGATGAACTCGAGCGCGCGGCCCACTGGCTCCTCGCGCCGGAGATGATGGGCGAACTGCGCGAGATGGCTCTCGATCCGGGTAAGCTCTTCGGAAATGTCTGAGCGATCGGCGAAAAGGAAAATCTCGCGCGTGAGCCGATCCTCATCTGCTTCCGGTGCGAGGCCGGCCCTTTCGATGCGCTCCGCCAGTGCGGCGCGAAACCGTTTCACTACTTCGGGATGTTGCGCGCGAATTTCCTTCAAGAACTGCCGGATGCATTTCAACCGGCGGATCAAATCTTTCGCGAGATGCCTTCCCTCCCGCTCACGCATTTTAATAAGATCATCGAGCGCAACATCGAGCGCGGTTTGCAACGCCGGCCAGGCACGTTCCGCGTCGATGGCTTCCTCCGGCGCGCGCATGACACCTGGCGCCTGAAGGATGTTGCCGATGGTAATCTCACCCGGCGCGCCGAGATCTTTCTGAAGCGCGCGCATGGCTTCGTGGTAGGCGCGGGCGAGCGGCACATCAAGCACCAGTCGACCTCGGGTCTCGCTGGTTTGATGAAGCGCGACGAGCAGGTTCGTGCGACCGCGAGAAATGCGCGCGTTGATGGCTTGGCGAATGCGCGGCTCGAGCTCGCTCAGGTCGCGCGGCAACGCCATCACGATCTCGCTTTGCCGGCGGTTGACCGTGTTTAGCTCGACGCTCAACATGGCGCCATCGCACTCGGCCTCGCCGCGGCCATAACCGGTCATCGATTTCACGGCGGCATTGTTAATATCATTGCCCGAGCAAGTCGAGGAAAGCTGCCTGTCATCCCGAGCGAAGTCGAGGGATCCCGTGGCGCAAAGTGTAAGCTAACTTCAGCGGGATCGTTCGACTCCGCAGCGTTCGGCTCAGGATGACAGTGTAGCGAGAACGCCTTCGAGCGCGCGTCGATGCGGCGACGGCATAGCGATTCTCTCAAGCTCCTCGATTGGGAACCAGCGTTCAGTGTTTCTTCGTGACCCAGGCGCAGTGGAATAAACCTGCAACGTGATCTGATGATGCGTAAACGAGAAACGCCCGGTGTAGATCGGATCACCTTGTGGACTCGCCACCGGCAGCATCCACATCCCGCGCCAGCGCGTGCGGCATTGCTCCAGCAGAACGGCATCGCCGCGTCGGATGAAGGCATGCGATTCCTCCAGGACGACAAGCGCCAGACGGCTGCGCCTGACTGGCAGTGATCGCGGATCGGGCGCAACACAGAATTTCCGGATCGGGCACATGCCGCAACGCGGAGCTCTCGCGGTGCAGACGAGCGCACCGAGGTCCATCATGGCGGATTGGAAATCGCGCGCGTTGCTGCCCGGGACGAGTCGTGCGGAGCCTGCCCATAGCTGTTCGCGGCCAAAAGTCGAATCAATATTGTCGCGAATGTTCAGCAGCCGGGCCAGCACACGCGCTGTGTTCGCTTCGACGAGCGGCAACGCTTCGTTGAAGGCAAAAACCGCAATGGCGTTGGCAGTGTACCGGCCGATGCCGGGGAGCGAGCGAAGTTGCGTGACGCCACTCGGCAGCTCGCCGCCAAATTGAGCGACGGTGATCTGCGCACAGCGATGAAGATTGCGCGCACGCGAATAATAGCCGAGTCCCTGCCAGGCGTGCAGCACATCGGACTCGGCCGCCCGGGCGAGTGAACACATCGATGGAAACCGGCGCAGCCACCTTTCGTAATACGGCACGACCGCGGCCACGGTAGTTTGCTGGAGCATGATCTCCGAGACGAGAATGCGGTAAGGATCACGCGTGCGCCGCCAGGGCAGGTCACGGCCCTGCGCCTGAAACCAGTTCAGGAGCCGCTGTGGCAACGCGGTTCGGCTCTCCCAAAACCGATTACGCTTTAGCGCCATGGCGTTAAACAATGCCTAACGATCCACGAACGACCACCGTCGTGGACGGATTGCGAAAGACCCGCACTTGGAGTAAAATGCAGCACGCCCGCGCGCCGCGCGAGCGCGCGTCGAATGGAAAAAACGGGTTCGCTGTTTAGCTCATGAAACGCAAAGGTCGCTGGTATCGCTGGCCATTTTACGTCGGTCTCTTTTTGCTCATCGCGCTCGTCATCGTGCGCGCGCTGCTGCCGTTCTGGGTGCGTGATTACGTCAACCGCAAGCTCTCCGAAATGCCGGACTACCGCGGCCATGTCTCGGCCGTGACGCTGCATCTCTGGCGCGGCGCTTACCAGATCCACAACGTTAACATCGAGAAGACAACCGGCCACGTGCCGGTGCCGTTTTTCTCCGCGCCGCTGATCGATCTCTCGGTGCAATGGAAGGCGCTCTTCGACGGCGCGTTCGTGGGCGAGCTCGATTTCTACAAGCCGAAGATGAATTTCGTCAACGCGCCCAGCAAAGCGAATTCGCAGGTGGGCATCGACAAACCGTGGACGCAAACTATCAAAGAGTTGTTCCCGCTGAAATTCAACCGCTTTGGCGTTCACGACGGCGAAATCCACTACCGCGATTTCTCCAGGAAGCCGCAGGTGGACGTGATCATCGATCGCGTTCAGATGGTCGCAACGAATTTGACCAACAGCAAAAAATTATCCAAGAGTCTGGTCGCGGAGATCCAGATGCAGGGCCGGCCATTGCAGAGCGGCGGTTATAAATCGCAGATCGCGCTGGATCCTTACGCAGCCAAGCCGACGTTCACCTATCGGGGCGAGCTGAGCGAACTGTCGCTGGTCAAGTTGAACGACTTCGCCAAAGCGTACGCCGGCATCACTTTTGAAAAGGGAACGCTGCGCGTGGCATCAGAAATGACTTCGAAAAATGGGGCGTTTACCGGCTACGTCGAGCCGGTCTTCGATAAAATGGCGATCTTCAGTCCGGAGCACGATGCGGATAATCCCATCGACTTCGTCTGGCAGGGAATCGTGGGCGGTTTGACGCGGCTCATTCGCAATCAGCCCAAGGACCGCTTCGGCACGAAAGTGCCGGTCGCTGGAAACTTTGATGATCCCCAACCGGCGGTGATGACGACGGTGATGAACGTTTTCCGCAATGCCTTCGTGCAGGCATTCAGCGGCACGCTCCAGCAACAGAAGAAAGAGAATTTGCCGGCGGTCAATCCGGACAAGAGCGACTAGCGCCGCACGAGTGCAATCGTGCGCGCGCGATTGCAGCAAAGCTAATCGTTCGGCGGGAGGACGACGACCGGCGGACCATTCTCCGCGGGGAGAGCGCGCGGCGGCGCCTGCACTTTGCGCACTTTGCGGTGCGAAATGACGGGAGCGTCGCTGACATTGATCCGCGGCAACGGTGGTGTCACCACGGTCTCGCCAGAAGGAAGTCGAAGCATCCATTTTCCTTCGTCTGTGGTGCGGACAAATTGTGCTTGCTCACTGCCGACGCGCATCGGCGGGAGGACGTGGTCGCGTGAAGAGCGAACGTTGCCGCGGCGGCTCGCTGTCGAATTAGCGCGGTTAGTTTTTGCGGCGGCACTCGAACTGTTGGATCGTGCCACCCCTTTCGGCGGCAGCGAAGCTTGCTCCGATTCCGCGTCACCATTTTCTTTCGCTTCGTCGGGCGGACTCGAGCGCTGAGTAACGGCGGATGGTTGCGGCGAGTTCTCCGGCGGAGGTGACGTCTCGGTTTGCGGGGGCGGTGCTTCGGCTGGCGGTGGCGGCTCCGCCATTCGGTTATTGATCGCAACTTCGCCAGTAGCGCGCCACTTGCCGGGTTCGCGAGCGGCGCTTTGGCCCGTAACGGGTGCTGCGTTCTGAATCGCATCGGCACTTTGCGCTACACTCTCCGATGGAACCGCACTGGATTCCGCTGCTGCCGGGGAATTCTGCGCGATCGCCGGGGCGGATGGTTGTTGCTCGGCCGCAGGCGGCATTTCAGCAGGCACAGGCGACGCTTGCGTAACTTCCGGTGGCGCGCTCGCGATCGGTTCCGCCGCTGGAGAGCCCTGTGCGACGGCCGCTGATGGCTCAGGCGCGGCGCTCATTGCCGGCGGGGGAGAAGACGTTTTCTCCGCCAGCAGCTGCTCGATGCGTCCGGGGTTCTCTTCCGCCGAAGGCGCAGTGGAATTATTCTCAGCCACCTCAGCTGCCGAAGGTGACGCCGAATTCCGAACAGCCGGCGGTGCGTTCTCCGGAACTCCGATCGGCACCCCGATCGAATCGAGCGGCCGGTCCCGCTGTGTCCACCAGCGGAATTGACCGGGCAAAAGCACCGCGGCCAAAGCGGCCAGCAATAACAACACCGTCGCAGCCGTCAGCATTGGCCCCAGCCAACTGTTGCGCGACACGGGCGCCAGCGGTTGCACTTCCAAAGGTAACGGCGCCGCGCGCGTGAAGGCGCGGCGGCGGCGCACCTTTTCCAAACAGCGCCGCAATTCATCAGTAAGAAGAAGCGGATCGCGCGGGCGCTCATCGGGATTCAGCCGCAGCATCCGCCGCAGCAGCTTGCGCAACGGCCGCGGAATGCGCCCACCCGAAGGCAATACGCGTTCGCCTGTGCCGGAGCGCCGTGCCCGCCCTGCTGTCGCCACCGCGCCGGTAAGCAGGAAACACATTGTCGCGCCGAGCGAGAAGATTTCCGAACGGAAATCGACCTTTCCTTTTTCGATTTGTTCCGGACTGGCGAACGCTGCGCCGACCGGAGGCGCGAGATCGTCCTTTTCGTCAGAGTAAATTTTCAGACCGGCGAGGCCGAAATTCAGCAGTTTCACAAAAGGCCAGTCGCCATCGGGCGCGGCGCCGCTTACGATCATGAGATTCGACGGTTGAATCGCGCGATGACTGAGACTGTGGAAGGCAGCCTCTGCCAGTGCGCTCACCACCTGGAGCCCGATACGCGCCACGGCGTCGGGCGGCATCGGGCCGTGCGCCACCACCCATTGCTCCGCCGTTTCGCCCTGCAAATACTCAGTCGCAAAAACCAGGTGATCGTCTTCCACTCGCACATCGAACACCCGCGCGATATTCGGATGCTTGAGCTTGCGCACCGCGCGGGCCCTGGCTTCAAATTGCTCGCGGCCAGTGTCGCTCACGCTGGCAAGCGGGATGAGCTGAAGCGCGACCGGCTGGCCGCTTTGATAGCCCATTGCCTTATACGTCACCGCCGTGCCGCTGCGGCCGATCTCGCGCGGCGCGCCGTCTTCGCCGACACAGACGCAATAATTTTCGGAGGCAGCCGTGGCAGGGATGACAGCAGGCATCAGAGGTTAAACCAGTCGCGCCAACGGTTGATTCAATCAAATCAACGCATTCAATAGCAGGGGAGACGAGTGCCCTCTGGCGCACGTCGGTTCTGGATGGGCCGCGAGTTCCTCTCGCGAGGCTGGCTCGGACTGATCAATCACCGGAGTCTCACCTGTTCGCGATCCGATAAAGCTGCAGCCGTTTAAACTCAGTGAAAACGGGACGGTATTCACCGCGGTTTATCCTCGCAGAGTTTCTGGAAAGCGGGGTCCGCGCGCAAGGGGTCCCACATTGGATCGAGCCTTAAAAGTGCAGGAGTAATGGTCGCCGGACCGTAAACCCAGCTGTTATAGGGAGTCTGTAACAGCTGCGTGAGAATTAAGATCGCACGGCTGTTTTCGCCGAAGAGCGCCTGAATAAACGCAAGGTTCTCTTCGAGGGCAGGTCCAGACACCCGATCTTTAGCGGCCGGCAGAAGCATGATTGCACGGTCCGCTGCCTTCAAGGCCCACTCCTTCTCCCCCATCACAGCATAAGCTAAAGACAAAGCTCGAGAAGGCGTTGCGGCAAGGGGGGCGTCGCCTTGTTCATCTCTATAGAGCTGCTCCAGCGTATCACGCGCCTGTTCAGCGGTGACCTTTGCGCCAGCCGCATCGCCAGCAAGGCGCAGCATGAAAGCAAGCGCCACTTTGTTGTAGCTCTCAGAATTAAAACGGGGTTGAGCCAGCCGGGCTTCCAGCAATCGAATGGCCTCACCGTAATTTCGTTCGAGTCTCAACTGACCAATCTTGATTGCGAAGGTTTCTCCCGAAGGACTCTGTTCGTTCACTTCCGATAGTAAGCTGGCGGCTTCTTTCAGATTGCCCTGGGCCTGATAAATAGCAGCCTTTGCGGCCATTACCCCCCGATCGTTTGGCGTAATGTCCAGGGCTCGATCATAGAGCTTTAGCGCCGTCGGGAATCGTCGAAGCATGCCGTAAGTCCATGCGGCGCGCATGACTAACACCACATTACGCGGGTCCAGGGCGAGGGCTTGCTCGAAATAGGCAATGCTTTCATCCCAATGTCCCTCGCGTCGGGCGATGGAGCCAAGAGCTCTTGGTACATCGCTGCTGCCTGGTAAGGTTGTGCTAACGCGAGCGAACGTGGTTTTGGCAGCCCCGTAATCACGCAGCACCAAATATTGATAATGACCTAAGGCGAGCAGGGTTTCAGGCGAGTTCGGCTCCAGTTTCTGGGCATTTTCTAAAGCACGTTTGGCTGCGCCACCCCGAGCGGCGCAAGTAGTGTCCTCGCAGTTAAAGTAGATGAGCGCGTCGGCGCGAGAAAGCCGCGCCCAGGCAACCGCAAAACTGGGGTCAAGCTGCCCCGCTCGTTCGTAAGAATCGGTGGCTTGGTAGGCGAGATCCGTAGAGGTAGAGTAGGAGTAGTTGCGGGCCTCAAAAGCGAGGCCGCGCAGATACGCATCGTAAGCCGCGGGATTGCTTGTCGACTTCACTGCCAACGCCTGCTCCTCGCGGCCAGTCAGCTTCGCTTGCAACGACTCCGCGATTCCTTTTGCGATCTCACTCTCGACAGCAAAAATGTCTGCCAACTT
>DAIRIE010000001.1:33815-40776 GCA_036809705.1 Chthoniobacterales bacterium | reverse complement strand
GATCATAAGTCTCGGCCCAGAGATTTGAATCGGTTTGCGCGTTAATCAGCTGGACATTCACTCGCACGGAGTCGCCAGCTTTTTGGACGCTGCCCTCGAGAATATTGGCTACTCCAAGCTGCTTCGCGATCTGAGGAAGATTCTCGGGCGCACTTTTGTAGTGTTGCGTGGAAGTGTGCGAAATCACCTTCAGGTCCGCAATCTTAGCTAAACGCGTGAGAATCTCGTCCTGAATGCCTTCCGCGAAGTAGGCATTTGATTTTTCTTCACTGAGGTTTTCGAATGGCAGCACCGCGATACTTTTTTGAGGGATCGCCTGCTGCTCCGAAGCAGATGTCCCGATGGGAACAGACGCGCTGATCGAGGTTCTTTGCGGCGCTCGCCACGGATGCCAAATCAAGTACGTGGCGCTCGCGGCGGCGGCAACAGTCAGACCAGCTATCGCAATCAGCCAGCCATGGCGAGTATTCACGTCCGCCGAGCCTGGGGCTCGGTCAGCTGTTTTCTCGATTCCAAAAGGCGTGACGTCGAACGCCCAAGCGAGGACAAGTGCCACCGGAAAACCGAGCGCAACGAGCACAATGAGCGCCTGCAAAAGCCATTCCGGAACGTGAAACGTCGGCAGCACCGTCGATGCGATCTGCACGACGAGCCAGGCAGCGATGCCGTAGCCGATGGCCACGCGATAAACAGACCGGCGTTTCAGCTCGGCGAAAAGGTTGCGCGGATTCACTGACGTGCGTCAGGCCGCTTGAAGTGCGGCATTGATCAGCATCCGTCCTCTGCCGGTGACGCCGACCTTTAGCAGCCGTCTGCTCCTTCAGAATGCCGGATTTCAGGTAAATAGCCAGGCCGAACCCACGCGCGCGGGATAAAACCGCATCAGAATTCGTCCCAGCCCTAAAGACGAAGCAAAAGCCGACAAATGCGGGGTCCTTCCCCTCAAGGGCTACCCCGCTTGGATTCGAACCAAGAATAACGCCTCCAAAGGGCGCTGTGTTACCGTTACACCACGGGGTAAACGGATTTGGGATTTTCGATTGCCCATTGCCGATTGCAAGCACCGCGCAGTAATCTTTAGCAATGGGCGAACGGATGAAAGCGATTGTCCTGAGCTGGGATCGGCATCGCGTTGTCACTCAGCACATGATCCGCCAGTATGCGCGGCTCTGGCCGGATCATCCCTTCCGCTTTCGCATTCCTTTTCAAACGCTGGCCACAGCGGATAACGAACGCGAACAATACATCCAAACGCCGCCGGATATTCCGGGCACAGTGCTCCAGCTCATGCATGACCTTGAAGACGAGGAATGGATCTACTGGTGTGCTGACGACAAGTATCCGATCCAATTAGTCACCCAGAAGTTCACTACCCTGTTTAACTACGTCCGGGAGCAGCCGGACATCAGCGGGTTACTTTGTTGTCGTTGCCGAGTGACTCTGGAGAAACCTGAGCTATCATTGTTGCCAGGCAAGCGAGCTACTCCGGATGGCGACGTATTACTTGAGCGACGCAAGTGGTATCAAATCTGGATACATCAGTTTCTTCGCGTCAAAGTGCTGCGCTATTTCTTCACTCATATGTCGAAGGACATCCCCAACGCCAAAGTAATGGACGAACTAAAGAACGACATTCCTAAGCCGGGCGAGCTCCGCTTGTTTGTTACTGAGCAGAACTACGCCGTCTTCGGCGAAAGCACGCAGCGCGGTGTTCTTACCAGGAACTGTTATCAAAGCATCCGCCAGACCGGACTCACTTTACCGGAGTGGTTAAGCCGGCCGAACGACAACGATGTCACCATGGGTGACCTGTCGGACGCGGCCCCTTCGCGCTGGAGTAAGCTCGGGAAAGTTTTCTCGCGCGCCTCGTTGGGATGATTAGATGCGCAGCTTGTCTCCAGTCGTTTCTTGCCACCAATGAATCTGCTCCGTCAGTTTACTGATTACATCCCGCTGACCTGGCTCTGAATACAAGTTACGAATCTCTTCAGGGTCGTCCGCCAAATTGTATAGCTCATTCAGATCGCGATTCCGCAGACATAGCTTCCACTCAGAGCTAACTATCGCACGAGTAGATTCATTCACGACGCGCTTCATCTTCCAGCGTGAGGCAAGCTTCGTCTTCCTCGGCGCTTTGACCCGATTTGGCGCCCACTCGATGAAGACGGGATCGCCTCCCAACGTAGTTAGCTTACTTG
This sequence comes from Chthoniobacterales bacterium, assembly GCA_036809705.1. Taxonomy (GTDB): domain Bacteria; phylum Verrucomicrobiota; class Verrucomicrobiia; order Chthoniobacterales; family UBA10450; genus AV69. Next base: position 38,578 of record DAIRIE010000001.1, on the reverse strand, counting down.
CCCTGCTGAGCAGCGGTTTTCCGGCCAACTGACTCGACCGCTCTCCCCCGAGTAGCTCAACCAAAGTTGGGAGAAAGTCGATTTGACTAACCGGCTTCGCGATGCGCCGCGATGATTGGTGGGCCGGCAGCTTGATAATCCAAGGCACGCGCACGGCCTGCTCGAACATCACTTCCTTGCCAAAGAGATGATGCGCGCCGAGCATATCGCCATGATCACTGGTATGCACTACGATGGAAGTTTCATACAGATTATTGGCGCGAAGCTGCTCCAGAATTCGGCCTATGCTTTGATCAATCTGGGTAACCAGCCCGAGGTAACGCTGCCTCATGCCTCTGTATTCTTCCGGAGTGATTCCGAAGTAGTATTGCTCCGGTAGTCGTTCGCGATCGAGCAGAGCTTCGGACTCCTGCCATTCGCGCATGAGCCGGTAACGCAGCGGAGCATCTCCGCCCAGTTCAGCACGAGGTAGAACTTCGATCTCATCCGCAGAATGAATCTCGTTCAGTGGGCCGTTATAAGGCGAGTGAGGTTCAACAAAGGCTACGAACAGAATGAATGGTTTGCCGGCATGCTTCTCAATAAAGTCGCAGGCGTGCTTCTCCAGAAACCTTGTCCTGGATAGCTCGATCGGCAGCTTACTGATGAACCGGGGCGAGAACGTGTCGTTAACTCGGTCGGGCTTGATCCCGTGCGAAGTAAGAAACCGGCTGTAGTCACTGATGCCTTCGGTGGATATCCGATGCTGGAACCCGCGCTGCGGCTGCGCCTCGTTGCCAAGATGCCACTTACCGAAGTAGGCGCTGGAGTAGCTGGTATCGACCAGCTCCGGCAGACATTTAAAGTGCGCGGGTAAAGCGATGTTATTTCGTGTGCAACCATTCTGATGCGGCCACGTTCCGGTCATGATGGCCGAGCGCGAAGGTGTGCAGACCGGATGGGTGACATACGTCCGCTCGAACACCACCGAGTGCTCCGCCAGGCTGGCCAGCTTAGGCGTATACTTAGGCGTGATGGTGTCCGCCCGCTGCTGGTCCGGGAGAAAGACAACGAGATTCGGCCGGCGCGCTGACATCGACCCGAAGCTTCGCTGCGGGGAAGTCGGGCTGCAACGCTGCTATTCCCGCGGCTTGGGCAGACGGATGTCCACGGTAGTTCCGTTGCCCGACACGCTGGAGATCGAGATTTTGCCGCCGTGCGCTTCGATGACGGAGCGCGCAATGGCGAGGCCGAGGCCGGTACCGGCGCGCTCGCCGTGGGTGACGAATGGCTCAAAGACTTTGGGCAATACTTCCGCCGGAATGCCGACGCCGGTATCGGAGACGCGAATGACGACCTGATCCTGCACCAGGTCGGTCGTCATGGTGAGTATGCCGCCGCCGCGCATGGCGTCCCGCGAGTTTTTGATGAGATTCGAGAGGACGCGGATGAAACGGGCGCGATCGATCTCGATGTTGCCGTCGTAGCGGATATGTTTAACGAATTGGACGTTCTTGCCGGGGAGGAGACGGAGTGATTGGGCGCTGAGATCGTCCAGCATTCCCCAGATGGAAACGGGCTGCTTGTGCAGTTGCATGGAGCCGCGCGAGTAGTCGAGCAGCTCCTGGGTCATGGCGAGCATGCCATCGACCGCACCGTCGAGCATAGAGGTGAGCTCACGCAGTCGCGGGTCGTTAGTTTCGCTGGCGATCAAATCCGAGCAGCAGCGCACGATGCAGATCGGGTTTTTTAAATCGTGAATGATGGAATTCGCCATCGAGCCAACGAGGTTGAGTCGCTCGTTGCGCATGACTTCATTGATAAAATGGGAATTGACGCTGCGCAGGTGTTCGCTGACCGAGCGCAGGAAATTGAGATGCAGCCGGCTCGGGGCGAGCTCGAGCATGTGCTGGAATGTTTCTTCTTTGACGGCGCCGAGCGTGGTCGGTTCGGCCGCAGTGGCCATGGCGGAATGCGGCGCGCGATTGAGCATGGCGAGCTCGCCGAAAAAATTGCCGGAATGCATGTAGGCGAGCACCTGCTGATTGCCGGTGCGATCCTGCCGCGAAATCTTGACCGAGCCTTCGCCGACAAGGTAGAGCGCGTCGCCCGCGTCACCTTCGTTGAAAACGACATCGCCGCGATCGAAATGAAGGATGTCGAGCTCAGGCCGGATTTTTTCCAGCACGTTGCTGTCGATGCCTTCGAATAATCGATTGCGCGCAAGTTGATCGAAGGCCGAGGCGCGCGCGACAGAGCTCATGCGTACAGGATAATGAGCAGCCGGAATGCCGCGGACTGAGGAATGTCGCCGCTCACTTCCTTGGGTCACTGAGATTTTCCGAAGCGCCGCTGGCGGGCACGCTCAATGACAGAATCAGCCAGCGCCAGCACGTCACCGGTGGCGAACGGTTTCGCGAGAAAACCTGCCAGACCATTGCTCATCATGCGCTCGAGCTGTGTGGGCTCGACGAATCCCGCCATTAACACGACCTCGATTGCGGGCGAAATGGATCGCAGCCGCGCGAACGTTTCCTCGCCGTCCATGAATGGCATGGCGAGATCGAGCAGCACGAGATCGAAGGAATGCGGCGCGCGCCGAAAGAGATCGAGGCATTCGAAGCCGGACTGGGCGGTGGTCACTTCGTAGTCCGCTTCGGCCATGACATTGTGCAAAAGTGTCAGCGCCATCGTTTCGTCATCGGTGACTAGGATGGAGCGTTTACGCGCGTGCGGTTTCGGCAGGTCGATGACGTTCGCCGGCTCCTGAAAGGTGGGATGGAGTTTGACTTTGCCGCTGGCGCCGCCGGCGCGCGCGACGAGCTGTGCCGTGACCTGCTCCGCGCGCTCGATGCTGCTGCGGAGCATGGCGAAATATTTGTCCGAGCCTTCCGCGCCTTCCCACACATTTTCAATGAGCGTGCTGGTGCCGGCGATGATTTGAAGGAGGTTGTTTAATTCGCTCGCGACTTTGGAGTCGGAGGCGTGGTCGTGTGAGTTAGAGCGGTCGGTTTTGATCATCGGAAAACGGAGGGAGAAGCGGTGCTAGAACTGAGCACTTGCAGTGCCAGTAAATGAGGCGAAAGCCGCCACGGCATAACCGTCGCCGCTGAAGCCGGCCCCGATATTGGCGATACCGCAATCGACCCGGCCGGCGGAAGCTACTCTTGCGCGGAACCCAGCCGTCATTAGCTGCCCTTACTTTGCGCTGCGTAATCGTTCGCCTGCGGTTCGGCATGACGGCCGCGCCTCGCCAAGCGGCTAAATCTGGCTATGTTTCCGTTCCCTCAGTTATGCAGCAGCTCGAGATCAAAAACCTGAACGTGGCCATCGGCGACACTGAGATCGTTCGCGATCTGAACCTGTCGCTCGGCGCCGGCGAAGTGCACGCCATCATGGGCCCGAACGGCTCGGGCAAGAGCACCCTGGCCAAGGTCATCGCCGGGCATCCGCACTATCGGGTGCGCGGGGGCGAAGTCCTGATGGATGGCGAAAACGTTCTCGATCTCGATCCGGACGAACGTTCGCGCAAAGGCTTGTTTCTGGCGTTCCAATATCCGAGTGAAGTTCCCGGCGTGACGATCGCGAATTTTTTGCGTGCGGCGGTGCAGGCGCGCTTACCGGAAGGCGAAGAGCTGGAGGCGACGGAGTATTACGCGAAACTTTACGAGAAGATGGATGCCTTGGAAATCCCACGCGCATTCACCTCGCGTGCGGTCAACGAAGGGTTTTCCGGCGGCGAGAAAAAGCGGTGCGAGATTTTACAAATGGCAATGCTGGAGCCGCGCTACGCCGTTCTCGATGAAACCGACAGCGGGCTGGACATTGATGCGTTGAAAGTGGTGGCGCGCGGCGTCAACACGCTGCGGGGACCGAATCTCGGCGTGCTCCTGATCACGCACTATCAGCGATTGTTGAATTACATTGTGCCGGACTTCGTGCACGTGATGGTGCAGGGCAGGATCGTGCGAAGCGGCGGGAAAGAGCTGGCGCTGGAGTTGGAGGAGAAGGGTTACGAATGGGTTCGCGAGCATGCGGAGGAGCCGGCGCTGGCGTGACAACAAGAAGATATGGCTACTGAAACTGAAAAATCCGCGGTCGATTTCGACCGCAGTATCGGGGACTTCCACTACGACGTTAAGTACGACTACGACGCCGGTACTGGACTGAACGAGCGCGTCGTCAACTACATCTGCGACGTCAAAGGCGAGGATGATTGGGTGCGCGATTTTCGGCTGAAAGCGCTCCGCACCTTTCAGGAGAAACCGATGCCGACGCACTGGGCGAGCGCTGATCTGAACGCGATCGATTTCGCCAAAATCCGCTATTACCTCGCGCACGGCCAGCGCGCGACGCGCTCCTGGGACGAAGTGCCGGACGATGTGAAGCGCACCTTTGAGCGGCTTGGTATCCCGGAGCAGGAACGCAAATTCCTCGCCGGTGTGGAAGCGCAGTTCGACAGTGAAGCCGTTTATTCGAACATCAAGAAAGCTGTCGGCGAACAGGGCGTGATCTTTGTCGGCTCGACCGAAGGGTTGAAGCAGCATCCGGAGATTTTCCGGAAATGGTTCGGCAAAGTGATCCCAACCGGCGATAACAAATTCAGCGCGCTCAACTCAGCCGTCTTCAGCGGCGGCTCGTTCATCTACGTGCCGCCGGGAGTGAAGGTGAAGCATCCGTTGCAGGCTTACTTCCGGATTAACGCCGAGAACTTCGGACAATTCGAGCGCACGCTCATCATCGTCGATGAAGGGGCGGAGCTTACTTACATGGAAGGCTGCACC
>DAIRIE010000001.1:15521-33805 GCA_036809705.1 Chthoniobacterales bacterium | reverse complement strand
GCCCGGAGCGAAGATTCAATACATCACGGTGCAGAATTGGTCGGCTAACGTCTTCAATCTCGTGACTAAACGAGGCCTCGCCCACGAGGCGTCGGAGATCAAATGGATCGATTGCAACATCGGTTCGCGCCTAACGATGAAGTACCCGGGCGTGATTTTGAAAGGTCGCAAAGCGCGCGGTGAAGTGCTCTCCATCGCCTTAGCGAATAACGGTCAGCATCAGGACACCGGCGCGAAAATGGTCCACGCCGCGGACGAAACGACTTCAAACATCATCTCGAAATCGATCTCCATCGGCACTGGCCGCGCCACTTACCGCGGCCTCGTCCACGTGCCGAAGCATCTGAAGAATTGCAAGAACAACACCGAGTGCGACGCGCTCCTCATCAATGCCAGCAGTCGCACCGACACCTATCCCGCCATCACCGTTCGCGGCACCGGCAACAGCGTGCAACACGAAGCCAGCGTCTCGCAGGTCAGCGCCGAGCAGATTTTCTACATGCAACAGCGCGGCCTAACCGAAGCGCAAGCCATGAGCCTGAGCGTAAACGGATTCGTCAACGATCTCGTGCGCCAGTTCCCGATGGAATATTCCGTCGAGCTCAAGCGGCTTATCGAGCTCGAAATGGAAGGCTCGGTCGGGTAACGACGACAACTCGTTAGTTGAATGAGCGACGGAACTGCTGTTCTTGAGCGCGTGACCGACGAACGCGCAACGAACACGCCGCTGCTCGAATCCTTCGCCGAACGGGACGATCTGCCGGCGTGGTTTATCGAGCAGCAGCGCGCGGGCTGGGCTGAGTTTTCGAAGCTGCCCATGCCGGCACGGAAAGACCAGGCGTGGCGGTTCTCGAATGTCGATGCTTTGAAGCTCGACGGCTACGTGCGCGCACCACAATTGGACGAGGCGACGCGCGGTGAATTGCTCGATCAGTCAAGCGGGCTGGCGCAATCGGCGGCGCGGCTTGTCTTCGCCGATGAGCAGCTGGTGGAGCGCGATGTCATCCGGGAATCGCTGCGCGATCGCGGTGTCATTTTCCAGCCGATGGAGCGGGCGATCATCGAACACGAGGAGCTGGTGCGGCAATATTTCATGGCTGAACCGGCCACGCTTGGCTCGGCGAAATTCGCGGCGCTCCATCGCGCCTTCGTCTCATCCGGCGCGTTCCTTTACGTGCCCCGCGGCGTCGAGATCGAGTTGCCGATCGAGATATACCACTGGATCGCGACACCGCATGCGGCCGTCTTTCCGCACCTGCTGCTGGTCGCCGGCGAGATGTCGAAGGTGACGGTGGTGGAATATTTTCGCTCAGCGGAAAACGCTCCGGGGTTCGCCTGCGGAGTGAACGATCTCATCGTCGGCCGCGGCGCCAATGTGCGCTACGTCTGCGTACAGGATTGGAGCGAGCGTGTCGTCGCTCTTCAGGTCAATGCAACGAGGGTCGAGCGCGACGCCTCCGCGATGAGTCTAAATATCAACGCCGGCGCCTCATATGCGCGGCTCGAGAGTCGCAGCCGTCTGGTGGGTGAGGGCGCCCGCAGCGACATGCTGGCTGTCGGCATCGCGAACGGTCGGCGTGAGTTTGACGCGCGGACCTTGCAGGATCATGAGCGCCCGCACACGACGAGCGATCTGCTCTACAAAAACGCGCTGGAGGAGAACGCGCGAACGACCTTTGGCGGACTGATTCGCGTCGAACCGCACGCGCATTTCACCGATGCCTATCAAACTGTGCGCAATTTGCTGCTCAGCGATGACGCCGAGGCTAACTCGATGCCTGGCCTGGAGATCATGGCCGATAACGTGAAGTGCAGCCACGGCGCCACCAGTGGCCAAATCGACGAAGAGGAAATGTTTTACCTGCTCTCGCGCGGCATTCCCCCAGCGACGGCAAAGCGACTGATCGCGGCCGGATTCCTCGACGAAGTTATCGCACGCCTGTCGCACGACGCAATTTCGGACCATCTGCGCCAACTGATCGCGCGAAAGTTTCGCGCGTCTGGCTAAAGGTTGCGCCACGGGATCCCTCGCTGCGCTCGCAACGGCGAGCTGAGGTATGAGGCAAGAATTCGTTGCTTCGTGCGCGCTGCCGCCCTAGTCTCATTGTCCGAGTCGTTATTTCTCATGGACGTGAGCGGAACAATCAGCGCGATTCTCGGCCAGAAAGGCGCCGCGATTTTCTCCATCGCGCCGGACGCGACGGTCTTCGAAGCCATTCAAATGATGGACGCGAAAAACGTGGGGGCGCTGCTGGTAACGCGCGGCGACGAGCTCGCTGGTATCATCTCGGAACGCGATTACACCCGCAAAGTTTTCCTGCGCGGCCGGCATTCCCGCGAGACGCGAGTGGAGGAAATCATGTCGCGCAATCTTACCGTTACCGCACCGGACGAACCGGTGGAAAATTGCCTGCGCATGATGACGGAGCGGCATATCCGGCATTTGCCCGTGGTCGATAATGGAAAACTCATCGGTGTGATTTCCATCGGCGACCTGGTCAAGCACGTTATCTCCTGCCAAAGCGCGACGATCGAGCATCTCGAGACCTATATTCAGGGCGGGTATCGCTGAAGTCGTCCGACTGTAAGGCGTCTGGTTAGACGTCGGCGTGTGGCACAATCGCGCTTAGAGCGCGAATACGGTTTCGCCTCCCAGGATCGTCCGCACGGCGCGGCCCTTCAATTTCCAGGCATCGAATGGCGTATTGCGCGAGAGCGATTGGAACTCGCTCGCTTTCACGGTCCATTCCAATTCAGAGTCGATCAGGGTCACGTCCGCGCTGACCCCTATCGAGAGTGTGCCCGTTTTTAGCTTCAATAACTTTGCCGGCTCAACGGTGAACATCGCTATGAGCCGGTTCACCGAAATCGCGCCGCGTGTGTGCACGAGAATGTCCATGAAAAGACCAAGCTCCGTTTCCAGCCCGACAATTCCGAATGGCGCTTTGTCGAACTCCACCTCCTTCTCGAAAGCAGCGTGCGGCGCGTGATCGCTGCACAGAATCGTCAGCGTGCCATCGGCGATTCCTTCGATGAGCGCTTCGACATCGCGCTCACGCCGCAGCGGCGGATTCATTTTGAAGTTGGTGTCGAACTGCTCAATCGCAGCATCGGTCAGCGCGATGTGGTGCGGGCAAACTTCGCCTGAAATTTTCACACCCCGCGCGCGCGCCTCGCGGATGAGCCGCACGCTTCCGGCTGTGCTCACATGCTGGCAATGGATGTGATGGTCGCACAGTTCGGCGAGCAGAATGTTGCGCATCACCATCGCTTCCTCGCCCGCGGCCGGCCAGCCCGGCAGCCCGAGCAACGTGCTCCATTCGCCTTCGTTGACGACACCGTCGCCGACGAGGTTGTAGTCCTGGCAGTGATCGAGCACCGGCACGTCGACCATGCGCGCGTACTCGACCGCGCGTCGCATCAACTCATGATTTTGAATGCAATGGCCGTCATCCGTGATCGCCACGACGCCGCTCTGCGCGAGCGAACCGATCGGCGCCAGCTCTTCGCCGGCGAGATTCTTAGAAATCGCGCCAGTGGGAAGAACGTGAACGCAGGCGGTGTCGCGCGCGCGGTCCTTGATCCAGGTAATCGTGGAAGCGCTGTCTGCGACCGGCGACGTATTCGGCATGCAAACAATAGTCGTGAATCCGCCTGCGGCCGCGGCGCGTGCGCCACTCGCGATCGTTTCCTTCCAGGAAAATCCCGGCTCGCGCAGATGCACATGAATGTCGATGAGGCCGGGCGAGACAATGAGATTTGTGGCATCGATCTCCGCAATTGCTGATTGCTGATTGCTGATTGCTGATTGATCTGCGACCCGGCCGTCGACGATGAACAGGTCCGCGACTTCATCACGCTCGTTTGCCGGATCGATAATGCGGCCGTGGCGGATAATCGTGGCGCTCATCGCGTTAGTACGGGAGCATGGAAATGGCCGCTCACGTGGCGATGCCTCCGCACAGGTAAAGAACCGCCATGCGCACAGCGAGACCGTTGGTCACCTGATCGAGAATCACGCTCTGGTTTCCATCGGCGATCTCGCTGTCGATTTCGACGCCGCGATTAATTGGGCCGGGATGCATGATCAAACAGTCCGGCTTGAGCATCCTCGCGCGCTCCTTCGTTAAACCGAAGAGCCGGATGTATTCGCTCAGGCCGGGGAAATATTCCTTGCGCTGACGTTCGTGCTGAATGCGCAGTAAGTTCACGACGTCGGCCTGCGGCAGCACCGGGTCGAGATCGTGCGAAATGCTGACGCCGAGTTTCTTGAAATCGCGCGGCACCAGCGTGCTCGGGCCGACGAGGGTGACGCGCGCGCCGAGTTTCGTAAGCGCGAAAATGTTCGAGCGGGCGACGCGGCTGAAAAGAATGTCACCAATGATGACGACGTTGAGCCCATCGATGCGCGGCTTGCGTTCACGGATGGTGTAGAGATCGAGCAGGCCCTGGGTGGGATGCTCATGCGCCCCGTCGCCCGCATTGATGACGCTCGAGCGCACACGCTGCGCCAGAAACTGCGGCGCACCCGCGGAGCTGTGGCGCAGGACAATGATATCGACGTGATTCGCTTCGAGAATCTTGGCCGTGTCCTTGAGCGTCTCGCCTTTGCTCAGGCTGGACATGGTGGCCGAAATGTTGATCACGTCCGCGCTGAGCCGAAGCGCCGCCAGCTCGAATGATGTGCGCGTGCGCGTGCTCGGCTCGACGAAGAAATTGACGAGCGTCTTGCCGCGCAACGCCGGCACCTTTTTTATTTCACGCGTGCCGACTTGTTTGAAAGCATCGGCCGTATCGAGGACGAGGTTAATCTCGTCCGCCGAAAGCTCGCGCAGGCCGAGCAGGTCTTTGCGATTCCACCGCGGTGTCATAGGCCATTCTCCTGCTGGGGAGCACAGGCCGCTGGCCTGTAGCGTTCGGCGGCCGGCCGAACGCTCCGATGCGCGCTGATAGCGGACCAGAGCGCGATTGGCGGCAGGCTGCCCCCGACAGCAGGCTGGCAGCCTGCGCTCCCCGTAATTTGCAGCAGGAATTCGCTTGTAACTCCAGGTGCGTCCTGTCGGCGATGCTCCCGAGAAGACTGTTTCGGCGGGACGCCGAAACCAGCACGCGAGACGCGTGCGCTACCCGGCGATGACGCATGCGCCTTCGATGCGACTTCCATGGTCCATGCGCGCACGACCTTCATCTTTCGCGCATCAGCCATACGCCTTCTTCGCCATCACCGAGACGCAAACGCACACGCTCATCGGGGGCGGTCGGGATATTTTTGCCGACGTAATCCGCGCGGATGGGCAGCTCGCGATGACCGCGATCGATCAGGACCGCGAGCTGAATTTTTGCCGGTCGTCCAAATGACGTGATCGCATCCATCGCTGCGCGCACGGTGCGGCCGGTAAACAGCACGTCATCGACAATGACAACGGTGCGATTCTCCAGCGGCAACGGCAGACTCGACGCCCGCACCGCGGGCAACTCGGCGCGCGTGCCGACATCATCGCGATGCATCGCCACATCGATAATTCCGAGATGAATCTCCACCTTTTCGATGGCGGAAATTGTCTCCGCGATTCGCCGCGCGATCTCGTTCCCGCGCGCAGGAATTCCCGCGAGCACCACCTGCCGCAGATCAGGATTGCGCTCTATGATCTCGTGCGCGACACGCCGGAGCGCGCGCGCAATCGCCGCCGCGTCCATCACCAGGATGGACGAGTCGGTAGTTCTGCTGTCGGTATTGCTCATCACTTCCTTCGCGATCTCGCTGGACCGCATTAAAGGAAACTGGAGTTAAGCGGGAGCTTGCGCCGGGCCGCGATCCTCCCTCAATCGTTTTTGTCGCCAGTTCGAACGATGTTTCACGATCCAATCGAGCAGCGCTTTCTCGAAGCCGATGTCAGCGCCGGCCTTTTCGCTCTCGATCCATTTGTGCTTCAAAATTTCTTCGCGCTCAGCCAGGAACTCTTTATAGAGCACCGAGTTCTTGACGAACTGCGACTCGTCATCCGCGCTCACGCCTTTGTTATCCATAAAAACAGGGTCTGGGTCAATCGTCTGCCTTTGGACGAAGCATCGGCCATACCGATTCAAGAAATGACGAATTCGAAAACAGGAGCATCCGCTTCCCGCTGTTCGAGCTTCGTCAGTTCTCTGCTTTCAAGTAGCTCGACAGAACATTCGCTATCCGCTTGAACTCCGTGCCCACCGGTGACTCCGGTTCCTCCGCCGCGATCGGCATCCCGCGGTCACCAGCTTCGCGCGTTGCGATATCAATCGGCACCTGCCCAAGCAACGGCACGCGCAGCCGCTTCGCTTCGCGCTCACCGCCGCCGCTTCCGAAAATGTCGTAGCGTTTTCCGTCGCTGGGCGAAACGAAGTAGCTCATGTTCTCGATCAATCCGAGCACCGGCACGTTCACTTTCGCGAACATCGTCGCGGCCTTGCGCGCATCGATCAGCGCCACTTCCTGCGGCGTCGTCACGATGATCGCGCCGGCCAGCGCCACCGTCTGCACGATCGTCAACTGAATGTCGCCGGTGCCCGGCGGCAAGTCGAGCAATAGCACATCGAGCTCGCCCCATTCCACCTGTCGCAAAAACTGTTGCGTGTAGCGCGTCACCATCGGCCCGCGCAAAATCGCCGGCGACGTGTCCTCCAGCAGAAAGCCCATCGACATCAGCCGCACGCCGTATTGCTCGATCGGCAGAATGCGATTCTCCTCCGTCGCCATCAGCTGCTCGCGCGAGCCGAACATGAGCGAGATACTTGGCCCGTAGATATCGCAATCGCACAGCCCCACGCGCGCGCCTGCTTTGTGCAACGCCACCGCCAGATTCGCCGCCACGGTCGATTTGCCCACACCACCTTTGCCACTGGCAATCGCCACGATGTTTTTCACGCCGGGAATGTTCGTGGGGCCCACGCCGGAGGTCCCGACGCCCGCCGCCGGCGCATGAATATCGATCAGCACCTTTGGATTTTCGACGCCCGCGCGCTCCAACGCCTCCTCGGCCTCAGCTTTGATCGCGCGCGGAATCGCGGCGTCGTTCGTCGTCAGCACCAGCTGCACACGCGTCTCCCCCTCCTCCACCGCAATCTCTTTCACCAATCCGAAGGACACGATGTCGCGACTGAACCCCGGATACTTCACCGATCTCAGCGCGTCCTTAATTTGTTCTTCGGTCATCCCCATGGCGCGACAATCTATTGAGACGCGCGCACCTGTCGCGTTGTAGCTGCCCCGAAGCCTTTCCGGTCAGAAGTCGTCGGTCATTGAGTCGGCCGATTCAAATCAATGCGCTCGTGCGTCTCTTCGATCTCCACCGCCAGCGTGAGAAAATGCCAGATCCCCGCGGCCTTCTGCGCTTCCACGCAGATCGTTGCCTTACCCTTCGGTCCACGGATGTCAATCGCGAGATTCGCCGCACCGCCGGCCCGTTCACATTCGTGCTGCCCGAAGCGAACAACCCTTCGCTGATTGGCCTCCCGAGCGCTGCGATGACCTGCGGATTCGCTTCCGCTCGCGCCACGCGATCTTATAGGCATCGGACTGCTTCATCATGCCGGTGATGAGGAAGAAGATGCCGGCGGCAAAGCCCAGCCCCATTAACAGCACGAATAAACACCCGCCAGGCGCCGCCCATTTCCAGTTCCGCGTCCACCAATTCGGCTGCGGTAACGGCGGTGGCGCGGGAGCATCTGACATCGCTCCCAGCATGCCCAGGCGATGCCGCGATTAACGAGAAAACAATCAGCCGTCGCGTCGGTCCGCCGCTGCAACTCGATGCGCGATCAGCGCGGCAACGGCCGCTCTGCATTCGCGAGCGCGTAGGCCGCTACCGCCACGACGGCCGCATTTTCCTGCAACTCGCGCGGCACAATCTTATCAAGGGTATCCGCCGCTGTGTGATGGTAGTTGAAATAGAAACGGCTGTCCTGCATCGGGCTGAACGCCGGCACGCCCGCTTTCTCCGTCGCCGCAGTGTCCGCACCGATGTGCTGCGACAAGTTCAGCGCCCCCGCGCCTGAGCCAGCCAAAATCTTTGCCAGCGGTTCGAAAATTTTCCTTTAACGTTGAGGCCGACCGGGTGACCGGCGCCGCTGTCAGTCTCGTTCACCGCGAAATGCTTCGCGAATTCCGTCGCGTGATCGCGCTCATACTGCTTCGAGCCGCGGCTTCCGTTCTCCTCATTCATCCAGGCGATGACCCGAAGCGTGCGTTTCGGTTGCAGATGCAGCTGGCGAATCAAGTGCGCAGTTTCCATCGCCACCGCTACGCCCGCGGCATCGTCGATAGCTCCGGTGCCAAGATCCCATGAATCGAGATGACCAGAAACCATGACCAGTTCATCGGGACGCTCACTGCCTTTGATGTCACCAATCACGTTGGCGCTTTCCACTTCCGGCAACGTCTGCGGCGTCAGCACGAGATGCATCTTCACCGCGCCTTCGCGAGTGAGCGCCGTCATTAGCTCCGCATCTTCCGCGCTCACTGCCGCGGCCGGGATTTTCCCCGTGCCCTCCCCATACTGCGTCAATCCCGTGTGCGGAATGCGATAGTCCGCGCCACCAACGGATTTGACGAGACAGGCGACCGCCCCCTGCTTCGCTGCCGCCGTCGGCCCATCGCTGCGATAGACCACCGCTTCCCCATAAGCGTCGCCGCCGTGACCTTGCGCCGCCATTTGTTTGTCGAAGGAATGGTCGAAGAGCACGATCTTTCCAGCAACCCGTTCCCGTGGCATCACTTTCAGTTCGTCAAAATCGCGAACGGCCAGCACCTCCGCGGTGATTCCTTCGGCCGGCGTCGCCACGCTTCCGCCAAGCGCCGTCAGCACCACCTTTTGCGTGGTTCCTTCAGCCTCGCCGGAGAATTGAGTCAGTTCCGCGCGCTCCTCACCGCGCACCCAGTGCGGCACCATCGTCTTCTCCAGTTGCACCTCGCAGCCGAGGGCCCGCAGTTCGCCCGCGACATATTCTACTGCTTTGGCCGCCTGCGCCGATCCAGTTAGGCGCGGCCCAATGTTATTGGAAAGATGCGCCGCTTGCCGCCAGGCATAATCACTGCCGAGCGCCGCCTGTTGCAAGCTCCGCGCCTCACGCAAAGTCACCTCCGAAAACACCATCGGCGTAGCTGAAGGAGCGAGGAGCGGCGTTGTGCTTGCCTCCGGCGCAGGTGATTGCGCCTGTGCCGAGCCGAGTGCGAGACTGGCAGCGGCGAAAAAGCTCCTGCCCAGCTTGCGGAGGCAATGCCCGAAGTCCATCCAACTTACTTGATCCGCCCTTCTTCGAAATCAATCGCCTCACCGATAGTGTGAATATCCGCACGATCGGCAATCCCGAGCCGCTCCTTCGCGCTCTGTAGATTAGGTGAAGCGAAATCTCTCCAGCCCAGCTTCGAGACAAATCCGTTCCACACAATCAGGTCGCCCGCATTCAAGCGGCGGCCATTGTCGTAACACCACTCCAGAATCTTCTCGCCCGTTCCACCTTGGAGCACACGCTGGCGCAAGTCGTCATAGTTAACCCGAAGGAAATTGCAGCACGTGCCATCCGCCGCCTGCGGCTTGCCCAGATTTGCATGGTAGTCTTCACTCAATTCACCTCTGGCATGCGACCGGATTTTATCTAACATTCGCCCGAAATACTTCATTCCGCCAACTTCCTCGTTTGGGCTCTTAGGATATCTAGGATTGGTCATAAGTTACTATTCACCGGTCGGTATTCACTAAACCAAACCCTGATCCATCATCGCGTTAGCTACCTTGAGGAAACCGGCTATGTTCGCTCCGTTCACGTAATTCCCCGGCGTGCCATACTTCTCCGCCGTCCGGTAACAGACCTCATGAATCGTCTTCATGATGTTGTAGAGCCGATTATCTACTTCCTCCCGCGTCCACGAAATCCGCATGCTATTCTGCGCCATCTCCAGACCTGAAGTAGCTACCCCGCCCGCGTTCGCTGCTTTGCCGGGCCCAAACAGAATCCCAGCGTCCAGAAACCGATTGATACCTTCAATTGTCGTCGGCATGTTTGCCCCTTCCGAGACGACATAAACGCCGTTGCGCAGCAGGTTCTCCGCATCCCTGGCATTAATTTCATTCTGGGTCGCGCTCGGGAAAGCACACTGCGCCGGATGATCCCACAGCGGATTATAATCCAGCTTCGAATCCAAGGGCGTATAACTCGCTCCTGGAAAGTGCTCCGCGTATTCGGAAATCCGTCCCCGTCGCACACTCTTCAGCTCGATGACGAAGGCCAGCTTCTCGCGCGAGATTCCCGCCTCGTCATAGATGAACCCGTTCGAGTCGGATACTGTCACAGTTTTCGCGCCAAGGCTGATTAGCTTCTCAATAGTATATTGCGCGACATTGCCGCTGCCCGAAACGAGGCAAACCTTGCCCCTTAGTTCCTCCTTCCGCGTCTTCAGCATCTCGGCGGCAAAATAAACGGCGCCGTATCCCGTAGCTTCCGGCCGGATAACCGATCCACCCCACGTCAGTCCCTTACCCGTCAATACTCCAGTAAACTCATTCCTCAGCCGCTTATACATACCGAACAAGTAACCTATCTCACGCGCGCCCACTCCAATATCACCGGCCGGCACATCAGTGTCTGGCCCGATGTGGCGGAATAGCTCACACATAAACGCCTGGCAGAATCTCATCACCTCGTAGTCGGTCCTGCCTTTGGGATCAAAATCCGCTCCACCCTTGCCGCCACCCATCGGCAAAGTAGTTAACGCATTTTTAAATACCTGCTCGAAGGCGAGGAACTTAAGTATCCCAAGATTAACGGTAGGGTGAAATCGCAAGCCGCCTTTATAGGGTCCGATCGCGCTGTTCATCTGCACGCGAAATCCACGGTTAACATGCAGCTCGCCCTGATCATCCCGCCACGGCACCCGAAACATGATCACCCGCTCCGGCTCAATAATCCGCTCGATGATCTTCTCCTGCCGATACTCTGGATGCTGCTCCAGCACGAGCGCGAGCGACTCCACCACTTCCTGCACCGCCTGATGAAATTCCGGCTCCGCCGGGTTCTTCGTCCTCACCCGCGCCATCAGTTCCGAAACGTAATCAGTCATGAGCCTAAAAGATTCCTCGACTTCCCTGGGAATGACAAGTCGCAAAAAGCAAACAGCCGGGCCTCTTGCGAAGCCCGGCTGCGTCTTACTTGCCAGCTATAGAGTAGCTGATCGGCTTAGTAGTCCATGCCGCCCATACCGCCCATGCCGCCCGGAGGCATCGCCGGAGCTTTTTCCTTTTCAGGAACCTCCGTCACAACGGCTTCGGTCGTAAGCAAGAGGCCGGAGATGGAAGCGGCGTTTTGCAACGCGCTCCGCGTCACCTTCGTCGGATCGACGATGCCAGCCTTGACCAAGTCAACGTATTCGCCGGTGGCAACGTTGTAGCCATCATTGCCTTTCCGGTTCTTCACTTCCTGGACGATGAGCGCGCCTTCTGCACCCGCGTTATCCGCGAGTTGACGCAGCGGCTCCTCGATCGCGCGACGCACGATCTGAATCCCGACTTTCTCGTCCGCCTCCAGGTCCTTAACGTTGTCCAGCGCCTTCTGCGCGCGCAGAAATGCGACGCCGCCGCCGGGAACAATACCTTCTTCCACCGCAGCGCGAGTCGCGTGCAAAGCATCCTCAACGCGAGCTTTCTTCTCTTTCATCTCTGTCTCAGTCGCGGCGCCGACATTGATCACTGCAACACCGCCGGCCAACTTAGCCAGGCGCTCCTGCAATTTCTCGCGGTCATAATCGCTCGTCGTCTCTTCGATCTGACGGCGAATCTGGCTGACGCGACCCTGGATGTCGTTCTGCTTGCCTTCGCCTTCGACAATAGTGGTGTTCTCCTTGTCGATGGTCACTCTCTTGGCCCGGCCAAGGTCTTCGAGTTTCACGTTCTCGAGCTTAATACCGAGATCTTCCGTGATGCAGCGGCCGCCGGTCAGCACCGCAATGTCTTCCAGCATCGCCTTGCGGCGATCGCCGAACCCCGGCGCTTTCACCGCAACCACCTGCAAGGTGCCGCGCAGCTTATTCACGACCAAAGTCGCGAGCGCTTCCCCTTCCACATCTTCGGCGATGATCAGGAGCGGGCGGCCAGCCTTCGCTACTTTCTCAAGCAGCGGGAGCATGTCCTTCAAACTCGCGATCTTCTTCTCGTGAATGAGAATGTAAGGATTGTCGAGAACGGCTTCCATCGCCTCCGCGTTCGTCACGAAGTAGGGCGAGAGATAACCTTTGTCGAACTGCATACCTTCCACCACGTCCAAAGTAGTCTCGATCGACTTGGCTTCTTCGACGGTAATAGTTCCGTCCTTGCCCACTTTGTCCATGGCGTCGGCAATAATCTCGCCGATGGTCTTGTCCCAGTTAGCTGAGACGGTAGCTACCTGCGCGATCTCAGTCCGGTCACTGACCTTCTTTGAGATCTTCTTCAGCTCTTCGACAACAGCCTCGACACCTTTCATGATGCCGCGCTGGAGCGAAGTAGGATTCGCGCCCGCAGTCACATTACGCAGACCTTCCTTGTAAATGGACTCTGCCAGGACGGTCGCCGTAGTAGTGCCGTCGCCCGCGATGTCCGAAGTCTTGGAAGCGACTTCGCGCACGAGCTGCGCGCCCATGTTCTCATAGGGATCTTCCAGCTCGATCTCTTTCGCGACCGTCACGCCATCTTTGGTGATAGTGGGACTGCCGAATTTCTTGTCTAGAATAACGTTGCGACCACTTGGGCCCAACGTGGCTTTCACGGCCCTTGCTAGCTTCTCGATTCCGCGCAGCAAGGCATGCCGCGCGTTCTCATCAAATTGTAGTTGTTTAGCTGCCATAGTTTCCTCCTCAGGTTAGCCGATGATGCCGAGGATATCATCCTCGCGCATGATCAGGTAAGTTTCGCCGTCGATTTTGATTTCCGTGCCGCCATACTTGCTGATCAGCACCTTGTTCCCCTCTTTCACGGTGAAATCGACCTTCTTACCATTATCGTCGATCTTACCGGTGCCGAGAGCGACGACTTTGCCCTCCTGCGGTTTTTCCTTGGCGGTATCCGGGATAATGATGCCGCCTTTCTTTACTTCCTGCTCTTCGATCGGCTGCACCAGCACCCGATCACCGAGCGGTTTAACATTTACTGCTGCCATAGTTATCTCACTTCCTCCTTTGGTTGATGGGTTACTGCCGGAGTAGCTCAAAGGAGTTACTGAGCTACTCCCGGCAAATTTACTTACTTCTTATCTCCGTCTACCACTTCGAATTCGGCATCGACGACATCGCCGTTTCCTCCGCGGGCACCTGCGCCTTGCTCGGGGCCCGGCCGCGACTGCGTCTCAGGTCCAGGTTGGGGACCCGGTTGCGGGCCCGCCTGCGCTGAAGCTTGCTTGTAAAGCTCCGCGCTGACTTCCTGGAACTTGTTCTGCAAGTCGTCATAGCTTCGCTTCATCGCGTCGGTATCGTCACGGTTGATTGCGTCGCGCACCGCGGCGATGGCGTCTTCCACTTCCTTCTTCTTATCGCCGGAAATCTTGTCACCAAGATCCTTCAACTGCTTCTCGCATTGGTAAGCCAGGTTATCGGCATTGTTCTTAATCTCGATCGCTTCCTTCGCCTTCTTGTCTTCTTCTGCATGAAGTTCAGCTTCTTTCTGCATCTTCTCGACTTCGTCCTTGGACAGGCCTGAGCTACCGGTGATCGAAATCTTTTGCTCCTTGCCGGTGCCGAGATCCTTGGCCGACACATGCAGGATACCGTTCGCGTCAATATCGAACGTGACTTCGATCTGCGGAACGCCACGGGGAGCCGGCGGGATACCATCAAGGTGGAAAGTGCCGAGATTCTTGTTATCGCGGCTAAGTGGCCGCTCACCTTGCAGCACTTTGATTTCTACGCCCGGCTGATTATCGCTGTAGGTCGAGAAGATCTGCGACTTACGAGTAGGAATAGTAGTGTTGCGAGGGATCATCGGCGTAGCTACGCCGCCAGCTGTCTCGATAGCGAGTGTCAGCGGAGTGACATCGAGTAGAAGCACGTCCTTGACGTCGCCTTTTAAGACGCCGCCCTGAATGGCTGCGCCAATCGCAACTACCTCATCCGGATTCACGCCTTTGTGAGGTTCCTTGCCAATCAGGTTACGAGCGGTGTCGATAACCTTCGGCATACGAGTCATGCCACCGACCAGGACCAGCTCGTTCACTTCCTTTTCTGAGAGCTTGGCGTCATTCAAGCAGGCTTTGACTGGTCCAACCGTTCGCTGAAACAGATCGTCGCAAAGCTGTTCGAGTTTCGAGCGTGTGAGCTTCTTCTGGATGTGCTTAGGTCCGCTCGCATCCGCTGTGATGAAAGGGAGGTTGATTTCGTATTCCTGAGTAGAAGAAAGGGCGATCTTGGCTTTCTCAGCTTCTTCCTTGATACGCTGAATGGCGTCCGGCTGCTTGCTTAGGTCGATGCCAGTGTCGTTCTTAAACTCGTTAACTATCCAATCCATGATGCGCGCATCCCAATCATCGCCGCCGAGGTGCGTGTCACCATTAGTCGCTTTGACTTCGAAGACGCCGTCACCTATCTCCAGCACGGAGATATCGAAGGTGCCGCCACCCAGGTCATAGACGGCGATCTTCTCGTCCTTCTTCTTATCCAGACCGTAAGCGAGGCTGGCCGCGGTAGGTTCATTGATGATGCGCAGCACCTCGAGGCCGGCGATCTTGCCTGCGTCCTTCGTCGCGTTGCGTTGCGAGTCGTTAAAATAGGCTGGAACGGTGATAACAGCCTGTGTAATCTTCTCGCCCAGCTTCGCCTCCGCGTCGCTCTTTAACTTCGCCAGGATCATCGCGGAAATTTCCGGCGGACTAAAAGTCTTGCGCTCGCCACTCACTTCCACCTGGACGTGCGCGTCGCCGTTCGCCGCTTTTACGATCTTATAAGGAACGCGATGCTCTTCCTCGCGCACTTCATCATACTTACGGCCCATGAAGCGTTTGATCGAGAAAACCGTGTTAGCCGGGTTGGTGACCGCCTGTCGTTTGGCGGCCTGGCCGACGAGCCGCTCGCCATTTTTCGAAAACGCGACAATCGACGGCGTCGTCCGCGCACCCTCGCTATTTTCCAAAACCACCGGGTCGCCACCTTCCATCACGGACATGCAGGAGTTGGTGGTGCCCAGATCGATACCTAAAACTTTTGCCATTGTATAGAATTCCTCCGAACGTCTTCTAGCAGCGGCTGTTCCAAAACGACGATCTGCCCGTTAATTCCAACTTCCACAAACATTTACCTGATTTCATAAGCGGACCAAATGAAGGCTGATTGTGTCAATGCGTCTCACTTGAGTATCGCCCTTCGCTCAACATTGTCGCAGCACCGATGGTATGTTGTTTGCTGAAATAGGGCGCGATGCATTCTGCCCGCGCTCCGGCTCCTCCCCCGGCGGGCGATATTCGGTTTAACTGCGACGTTTGCAAACGACCGCTCATCGTCGACGCCGCCGCCGCGGGGATGACGTTGAATTGCCAGCACTGCGGCGGGCCGACGATTATTCCATCGGTAAGTTCGCGCGTGAGCACGGCTGATCAGCTCACCGACATCGAGCGGAAGCTGAAAGAAAATGAGTCGCAGCGCACGGAAGTGACCAGCTATATCAACCAGCTTTGTATTCAGATTCATCGTTGGAAGCTACGGTTGCAGACGCTGAACGAACGCAAGATCGAGTTGGAAGCGGAGCTGGGCGCTTTGCAGCGATAGCTGGTGCGCGAGCGATACCTTGCGTTCTGCGGCCCAGGACGGACGGCAGCTACAATCAAGGAATCTCATCTTTTCTTTCGCGAAGTTCTTGTCGGGCGATAACCTCTGGCGTGCGCGAGTATCACGATCTACTACGCCTCGTTCTCGATCGCGGAGCAGAGCGCCAGGACCGCACTGGCACGGGAACTCTCTCCGTCTTTGGTGCGCAGGCTCGCTTTGATCTGCGCCAACGCTTTCCGCTGCTGACGACGAAGAAGCTTCATCTCAAATCGATCGTCTACGAGCTGCTTTGGTTTGTGCGCGGTGACACCAATGTGCGTTATCTCAACGACCACGGCGTCACCATCTGGGATGAATGGGCTGACGAGAAGGGCGAGCTTGGCCGCGTCTACGGCGCACAGTGGCGCGACTGGCGTGGCGCGAACAACCAGCCGATCGATCAGCTGGCGCGCGTCATCGAGCAGATAAAAATCAATCCTACTTCACGGCGACTCATCGTTAGCGCCTGGAATCCCGCCGAAATCGAGGAGATGGCGCTGCCACCTTGCCATCTGCTCTTCCAGTTTTACGTGAACAAAGGCGAGCTCAGCTGCCAGCTTTACCAGCGCAGCGCCGATCTCTTCCTCGGTGTTCCGTTTAACATCGCCAGCTATTCGCTGCTGACGATGATGGTCGCGCAGGTCTGTGATCTTCGGCCGGGCGAATTTATTCACACATTTGGCGATTTGCATCTCTACCTGAATCATCTCGAGCAGGCCCGCGAACAGCTCGCACGCGAATGCCGGCCGTTGCCGCGCATGCAGCTGAATCGTGCCGTGCGCCGCCTCGAACACTTCACTTTTACAGATTTCACCCTGCTCGATTACGATCCTCACCCATCAATTAAAGCGCCGATCGCGGTCTAGCTGGCGAAACATTACCTCCTCGGACCGGTTGAATCTTGCGCCGGTTGTAACGTCGAACCGGTGTTTATGGGTTGGCGAACAGGGTTCTTCGCAAGTGTGTTCTGCATTGCAGCCGCGGCTCGCGCCATGTACGGCGCCGCTGGAACTTCGGTCGAGATCGATCTTGAAGACCAGCGCGCTTATCTCCTGCAGGGCCGGCGTATTCTCCTAACGAGTCCCATTTCGAGCGGACGTTATGGCCATCTCACTGACAGCGGCTCGTTCAAGGTGATCGAGAAGGAGCGCACACATTTCTCATCCCTTTACGGGAAGATTGTCGATCGCAACGGCGAAACCGTTGTGGCGGACGCCGACGCTGATATGAAGGTACCGCGCGGTGGAAAATTCCTCCCCGCGCCGATGCATTACTTCATGCGCTTCCATGGTGCTGATGGAATGCACGCCGGATACCTGCCCGGTTACCCGGCGTCGCACGGTTGCGTGCGGATGCAGGAGGAGAACGCCGTCGCTTTTTTTAATGCGGTGCAGATCGGCACGCCCGTACACGTCTTCGGGCGCACGCCGCGAACCCGCGACTACTTCCGCTTCGGTCCGCAACCGCTACGCTTCCCGCCCATGTTCGGCGCGCCGCAGCGAGACCCTCGCTATTATAATCCGCCAGCGCAGCGCTGGTGAACAGGAATTAACGAGCTAACGCCGCCGCCGACCAAATGAATACCCGCGGTGGGTGCGGCCGCCGCCGATGGCGCGTTTACCGCCAGAGATCACTTCTGGCTCGAAAAGCACGGTGTATTTGTAGGGAAAATTCTCCAGCTTCAGCTGCGGGATCTTGCGACCAATGAAGCGCTCGATGGCCTGGAGCGCGGGTAGTTCTTCACCGTTCATCAACGTGAATGCGTCTCCGACGTTTTGCGCGCGACCGGTCCGACCGATGCGGTG
Source organism: Chthoniobacterales bacterium (assembly GCA_036809705.1). GTDB lineage: Bacteria > Verrucomicrobiota > Verrucomicrobiia > Chthoniobacterales > UBA10450 > AV69. The sequence goes on along the minus strand of DAIRIE010000001.1, from coordinate 16,213 downwards.
GACGTAATCTTCCGGATGCTCCGGCACGTCGTAATTGATCACGTGACTTACGCCGGCGATGTCGAGACCGCGCGCGGCGATGTCAGTCGCGACCATCACTTCGTACTTGCCGCTCTTGAATCCTTCAAGCGCTTCGATGCGTTCGCGTTGGGTGCGGTTTGAATGCAGCACCGCCACGGAATGATTCCCGCCTTTGAGCTTGTGCGCGATGCGATCGGCGCCGTGTTTAGTGCGGGAAAAGATGAGCGCACTATCGAAATTCGTGCGCTCGAGCAGCACCATGAGCAAATCAAACTTCTGCTCGGCCGCTACCGGATAGACTGCGTGAGTCACGGTCTCGGCGGGCGAGCGTCGGGCGCCGATCTCCACCAGCTCTGGCTCGCGCAGCACCCAGGCTGCGAGCCGCTCGATTTCTGGCGGCAACGTTGCGGAAAACAAGAGCGTTTGCCGATCAGTCGAGATTTTCTCCACGATGCGGCGAACATCGGGCAGAAATCCCATGTCGAGCATACGATCGACTTCATCGAGCACGAGAATATTAACGTCGCGGAAATGGAGCGTGCCCTGCTCCAGATGATCGAGCAGCCGGCCAGGTGTGGCGATGACGACGTCCATTCCCCGCTTTAAATCTTCCCGCTGTTTGCCGTAGCCGACGCCGCCGTGAATGACAGTCTCGCGAATGTCCGTGAAAC
>DAIRIE010000001.1:0-15511 GCA_036809705.1 Chthoniobacterales bacterium | reverse complement strand
GCCGTCTCGACCTGCGCCGCCAGCTCGCGCGTGGGCTCGAGCACGAGGCAGCGGAATTTTCCGTGATGACCGAGAAGAGTGAGAATGGGCAGGGCAAAGGCAGCGGTTTTGCCGGTTCCGGTTTGCGCGGTGCCGATGAGATCGCGGCCGGCAAGCACGATGGGAAACGCGCGTAGCTGAATCGGCGTTGGCTCGGCGAAACCCATGGCTTGGACACCGCGCACGACTTCCGGTGAGAGTTCGAAGTTATTGAACGACATTTGGTAATAAGGTTAACGCTGTCTGCACCTATTGTCATTCTGAGCGGAGTCGAGGAATCTCTAGCTCGAATCGAGAAGCAGAGATGTCTCGACTTCGCTCGACATGACAAACGACTCAGCAAGACGCGTTCTGGTGATTGCAGACACGCATAACAAGTTGCCCGAGCGCGTGCGTGAACTGGCACAGCGAGCTAACGAGATATGGCATCTGGGCGATGTCTGCCGCACCGATATTTTGGATGAGCTGAAGAGCCTCGGCCCGCCGGTGACGCTGGTGCGCGGGAACTGCGACAGCAATTTCGAGTGGCCGCTGGTGGTGGACCTAACGAGAAACGGTACCCGGTTCCGTTTGCAACACATTCCTCCGTCACCGCGCAGGACGCCGGCTGATTGCGATGTGCTCCTGCACGGGCATACCCATGTGCCGCGCGATGAGACAATCAGCGGTGTTCGCTTTCTTAATCCTGGCTGTGTGACGCGGCCCAACCGTGGCGCACCGCCGAGTGTCGCCTGGTTGACGACCGACGACGGAATTCTGGACTGGCGACTGATTCCACTTCGCTTGTCTTAGGACTCACTCGGCGCGCAAGGCGACGACGGGATCAACACGGCTGGCGCGACGCGCCGGCAGCCAGCATGCGAGCAAGGTCGCGGTGAAGAGAAGCAGACCCACGCCGACATAGATGGTTGGATCAACTCCCTTGACCTCGAACAGCACGTTTTGGAGCGCCCGCGATAATGCCAGCGCGCCGATTAACCCGATGCCGCCGCCGGCGAGGAGCAACCGCATTCCGTGAGAGAGAATCAAGGCGCGAATTTGGCTGGGACGCGCGCCGAGTGCGATGCGCACGCCGATCTCGCGGACGCGCCGGAGTGTGTTGAAGGCGAGGACGCCGTAGAGGCCAATGGTCGCGAGAATCAGGGCAAGCGCGGCGAAGACTGAAACCAAAAACATGAGCAGGCGTTGCGTACCCCAGGTTTCGCGAACGCGATCCTGCATTGTGCGCACATCATAAACCGGTTGCGCGGGATCGATTGACCGGACCATGTCGCGCATCGATTTCTCGAGCGATGCCGCACCCCCGCCACCGCGAACAAACAGGACCAGACTGACGCGATAGGCCTGCGCCATGGAACCATAAATCACCGGCAACGGCGCCATTTCATCCACCGCATGAAAGCGCATGCGCGGTACGACGCCAATGATTTCAGCCATGGCCGCGCCTTCATCCTCGTTGCCCACATCGACGTTCAGGCGTTTTCCGATGGGATTCTCGCCTGGGAAATATTGCTCTGCCAGAGCCTGGTCGATAATGATGACACGCGGCGAGCTTGCGGTATCGCTGGCGTTAAACATCCGCCCCCGGAGCAGCGGCACTCTGAGCGCAGCAAAATAATCGCCGGTGATCACTTCGAGGTCTGCCGATGGCATGTCGCTCGGCGGCGGTGCCGGTACGCCCTCGCGCACGAAGCTGGTTTGCCAGCCGCCCATGAGCGGCGAGTTCGAGCCGATGCCTGCGCTTTCCACTCCGGGCAGGGCGCGGACTTTCTCGAGCAATGTGTTTGTAAACGCCGTCGTCTTTTCGCGATTGTTGTAAACGCGGAACGGAAGTTCCATTCGGGCGGTGAGCAGGCCGCGCGGTTCGTAGCCGAGCCGCAGGCTTTGCATGTGCGAGAAGCTTTTTAACACAAGCGCAGCGGCTGTCAGCAAGGTGAGCGTGAGCGCAATCTCCGTGATAACGAGCCAGTCGCGGGTGCGTTTGGCCGCGGGCGCATCGCCGCTTCCCTGCGATCCGGCTTTCAACGCCAGTTGCACATCGGCGCGCGAAGTCTGCCAGGCCGGCCACAAACCAAAGAGCACAGTGGTGAGGGAAGCGATGGCGAAGCCGAACGCGAGCACTGAGCGATCGAAGGAAATTTCCTGGAATCGCGGCACATCCTGCGGCGCCAGCGCGATCAATCCCTGCCGGGCCCAAACCGCAACGAAAAATCCGACAATTCCTCCGAGCAGCGCGATGACACAGCTCTCGATCAAGAGCTGGCGAATGATCTGCGCGCGACTGGCTCCGACGGCGGCGCGGATGGCGAACTCGCGTGCGCGTGCGGCGCCACGGACGGCGAAGAGATTACCGAGATTCGCGCAGGCAATCAGCAAAACAAGAGCAACCGCCCCCAGGAGCAACTTGAGGTTGGTGCGATATTTTCCGACGAGATTTTCCAGCAGCGGCGTGACCGCGACACTGGCGCGCGCGTTGGTTGCGGGATACTGTTTTTCCAGACGCGCCGCGATCGCTTTCATCTCGGTTCGCGCTTGTTCGACCGTCACGCCCGGTTTCAATCGGCCCCAGGCAAAGAGCATCGGGTGAATGGTGCGATCGTTCCACGCCGAGACAACTCGGCGGCTGAACGGGAACCAGACTTCCGTGTCCTGCGGCGAGCTTATCCCCGGCGGCATGATGCCGACAATTGTGAATGCCTGATTGTGAAGCTTTATCGTTCGGCCCAACGCAGCGGGATCGCGCGCGAACGCACGCTGCCAGAGCCTATCGCTGATGATCGCTGAGAGGGGGCCGCCAGGTTTTTCTTCCTCGGCGGTGAAGGTGCCTCCCGAGTTGGGCCCGATACCGAGCACTTTGAAAAACTCCTGCGAGACGTAAGCGCATGAAACGCGCTCTGCTTCCTGTCCGGAAAGACCGCTGAGGTTGCGCGATTCGCGATGGGTGATGGCGAGCTGGGCAAAGACGGTGTTGTCGCGTTTCCAATCAAGATAGTTGGGCAACGCCACGGCGAAATCCTGACCGGGCCCGGACGTTTCGTTCAGCACCATGATCCGGGCTGCATCCGGATATGGCAGCGGCCGCAACAACACGGCGTTGATCACGCTAAAGATGGCGGTGTTGGCGCCGATGCCGAGCGCGAGGGTGAGGACAGCGATGGCGGTGAAGCCGGGTTGCTTCAGGAGTTGGCGGAAGGCGTAGCGGAGGTTGTTCATAACGATTACTCAGCGCGGAGAGCCTCCGCTGGATCGACCCGACTGGCGCGGCGCGCGGGCAACCAGCAGGCCAGCAGGCAGACCAGCGCCATGATCCCGGCGGTGACGGCGAAAACGGTGAATTCGAACGGGCCAATGTTGTAGAGCAGGCTTTGCATGGCGCGCGCGGAGAGAATTGCGCCGACGAAGCCGAGGAGCGTGCCTGCGACTAACAAGCGCAGGCCGATCTTGAGGAATTGGCGGCCAATTTGCTCTGGTTGCGCACCGAGTGCCATGCGAATGGCGATCTCACGGCGATGTTGCGCAACGGCGAAGCTCAAGACGCCGTGGCTGCCGATCCCGGCGAGGAGAAGCGCGAGCGCGGCAAAGATTCCCGAGAGCAATGCAGGTGAGCGGCGGGCGAGAAGACTGTCGTCGATGCGCACCTGCATTGATTGCAGATGGTTGATCGGCAGATCGGGATCGATCTGTCTGACGAGCGAGCGCAGTGTAGGCGCGAACGTTTCCGGCTTCTGTGTCAGGCGCACCGCGAGCGACAGCTCGTTGTCGTTGCGATAAAAATAGGGAAAGTAAACCGCACCTTGCGCGGCGTTCTCGGTCAACTCCGCTTGCTTCACCGCGCGAACGACACCGACGACGGTAAAGGCCTCCGCATCGTTTCGTTCATCAGAACCGGCGAAGATTTTCTGGCCAATCGCATTTCCGTTCGGCCAATAGCGCCGCGCCAAATCTTCGTCCACCACGCAGGCGCGCTCGGCGCGGTGCGAATCGTCGGCGCTGATGAAGCGCCCTTGCATGAGGGCAATTCCGCCCGCTCTGAAGTAGTCGCCGGTGACACCATAAGTGTAATGGCCGCGCACGGATTCGCCCGGTTTCGGCACGAAAGCTTTCACGGCGACTGCGGCTTTCGGGTTGTTTCCGCTGAAGGGAAGATTTGTGATCGCGCCGGAAGCGATGACCCGGGTTGACGCGCAAGGGCTCCGAGTAATCGATCGGCAAACGCGAGTCTCGCGGCCGGCGTGTCATAGTTCTTCCAACTCAGCAGCATCTCGCCAGTGAGAAGGTGATCGGGATTAAAGCCGGGCGACACAGCCATGGCCCGTTTTAAACTGAGACCAAGGAAGGCCGCGCCGGAAAGAAGAACAAAGGCGAGTGCGATTTGTGCAATAATGAATGCGTGACGCAGCCGACGCGCGCCGGGACCGCTCGTGCTGACGCGTGACTCTGTTTGCAATGCGTGCGCGAGCGGGCTCTGCAAGCTGAACCAGGCCACCGGCAACGCGATGAGCGCCCCGAGGATGGCCGAGGCGAGCAGCGACCAAGCGCCGAGGTGTGCATCGAAAGAAATCCGCGTGCCTAATGGCAGATGTTGCGCGCCGAGCAAGCGAAGCCATTCAATTCCCCATGCGCCGGCGATCAAACCGAAAACACCACCGACCAAAGTTAGCAAAACTGTTTCCAGCAAGATCTGCCTGATGAGCCGCCGCGGGCTGGCGCCCATGCTCTGCCGAATGGCCATCTCTTTCGCGCGCGCCGTGGCTCGAATGAAAAGCAAGTTGATGACGTTAACCGCGTCGATCAGGAGCAGGAAAAGCGCGCCGGCTGAAGGAGAAGCAGCGTCGGCCGAATCGCTCGGACGTGCTCTCGATGCAGCGGTAAAACAAGCGAACGGAAGCCGGCTTCGGCCATCATCTTCGCTTCCGGATTCTCCTTCTCCAGCGCTCCATTCTGCGCGTCGATCTGCGCCTGCGCTTCGCTCAAGGTCGCGCCGAGACGCAGCCGCGCGATCATACGCGTGCCGCCGCCGCCAGAATGCCGCTGCGTTGAGAGACGCTGCTCGGGCTCGGGTGTCAGCGGGAGAAAAAGCTGCGGTTCCGATGAAAGAAAACGGAAATCTGGCGAAAGCACGCCGACGATTTTTCGCTGGATCTGATTGGCACGAACTTCGCGGCCGAGCACGTGCGGATCGCGATTGAAATGAGTCTGCCAAAACGCGTCGGTAATAATGACGACGTGGTTCCCTTCGTGCGTTGTTTCATCCTCCGTGAAGGCGCGACCAAGCGCGGGCGCCACTCCGAGGGTGGCAAAAAACTCCGGCGATATGCGCATCGTCTCCTCGGGATTGGTGGCGCCAGGCTCGCCGATCACTGCGTTGGTGTCGCTGTAGATGGAAAGGCTGGAGAATGCGGGGATGTTACCGCGGCGTTCGTAGTAGTTTGCAATGGAGGCGCCGTCATTCTCGACGCCCGCTTTCGGGTAAGTGTTGTAGAGGCTGACGAGTTGCTCGGGCTGCGGGAATGGAAGCCGGCGCAAGAGCACGGCATCGATGACAGCGAAGATTGTGAGGTTCGCGCCGAGGCAGAGCGCGAGAGTGAGGAGAGCGACCGCGGTGAAGCCGGGTTGCTTCGCGAGCATGCGGAGCGCGAAGCGGAGATCTTTCATATCTTTGTCACGGCGCGCATGACGGTGTTATTCACTCCTCAGTGCGATGACCGGATCGACGCTGCTCGCGCGGCGTGCCGGCCACCAGCAGGCGATGAACGCGACTAACGCGAGCAACATTGTCACGCAAATGATCGTGAACGGATCAGATGCGCCGATACCGTAAAGCAGGTTGCTGAGTAAACGTCCGGCGGCGAAGACCAGCGCGATCCCGACAACAGCGCCGAGCGCGACGAGCCGCATGCCTTCGCTGAAGATCAAACGCAGCACGTCCCAGCGCTGCGCGCCCAAAGCAAGGCGAATGCCGATCTCGTGCGTGCGTTGGGTAACGGCGTAACTCATCACTCCGAAGATGCCGGCCGCGGCCAGCAGCAGGGCGAGGCCCGCGAAGAGAGCGACGAGAATGGCGTTGAACCGCGGCTGCGAAATCGACGACGCGACGTAATCGGCCAACAGCTTTGGCCGGTAGAGCGGCACGTCCCGGTCGAGCTCGGCGATGGCGTTGCGCAACGAAGCGGTCAACGCCGCGGGATTCACGCTGCTGCGCACGAACACCGACATACCCGGGATGGCGAATTGCTGGTGAGGAATGTAAATCTGCGGTTGCGCCGCTTCGCGCAAGTTCGTCAGGTGAAGGTCGCCTACCACGCCGACGATCTCGCGCACGGCCGGCTCACCGGGACTATCGGAGCCGCTCGGGACGATGCGTTTGCCGATTGGGTCTTCGCCCCGGAAATATTTGTTCGCGAAACTTTGCGTAACGATCGCGACGGGCGGCGCGTTGCGCTCGTCGCGCTCGTTGAAGTCGCGGCCGCGCAGCAGCGGCACGCGCAGCGTTTTGAAAAAACCGAGGCCAACAACGTTGGTTTGAACCGCAGGCTGTTCACCTTTCGGCAACGGGTGTTCCTGCACCTCCGTGGTCAAAGTGATCTCGCTTCCGCTCAGCGGAATCCACCAGGCCGCGCTGGCCGATTCCACGCCCGGCAACTGGCTGATGCGCTTGAGCAGTTTGTCGTAAAAGGCCGCGGCTTGCGCAGGTTTGCCGTAGGTCGCATCTGGCAAGGCGATGCGCGCGGGTCAGCACATTGCTGCGATCGAAACCCGGAGGCACTTTTTGCAAACGCAGAAAGCTTTCCACGAGCAATCCCGCCGTCGATAGCAGCAGCAGCGCGAGCACAATCTCAACCACGACCAGGGCCGAGCGCACGCGCCGTCCATGCGCGCCTTCGCTCGAGCCACGCGCACTTTCGTTGAGCGAGCCGACGATGTTCGGATGCGACGCGCGCCAGGCCGGCAGAAGACCCGCGAAAAATCCAACAATGAGGCTGAGTGCTGCGGTGAAAACTAGCACATCAACATCGGGCGAGACCTGGTCGATGCGCGGAATATTTGCCGGGAGGAATTTCTTCAAGACATCGAGTCCCCAAATGGCGATGAGCAAACCGGCCATGCCGCCGATGGCGCCGAGCAACGCGCTTTCCACCAGCAACTGCTGCACGATGTGGCGGCGGCCGGCGCCAAGCGCAGCGCGAATACTGATCTCTTTCTGCCGCGAAACAGAACGGGCCAGCAGCAGATTCGCGACATTCACGCAAGCGACGAGTCCGACGCAGCTAGCCATGGCGCTAAGCATGATGAGCGCCGTGTGCGCTTCACCGATGATCGCATCGCGCAGCGGAAGCACGCGCACGTTCATGTTCGAATTGGAATCGGGAAACTGCCGGCGCAACCCTGCGCTGATGGTATCCATGTTCGCCTGCGCCTGGGCGAGCGAGACGCCGCTTTTCAACCGCGCGATGCAGCCGAGGAAATTATTGCCGCGCTGCTCCGTCATCGGCTTCGAGCCGTCGGTGGATTCGCGCAAAATGCCCACAGTAATCCAGAGTTCCGTCGGCACCGTGCGCACGGGGAAATCGAACCGCGGCGGCATCACGCCCACGATCTGGAAACTCTGGCCATCGAGCACGGCGATTTTTCCGATAACACCGGGATCAGAGCCGAAGCGACTTTGCCACAAAGCATGGCTGAGGATTGCGACACGACTGCCGGGTTCATCTTCCTTGGCGATGAAGTTACGCCCCAACATTGGCGCAACGCCGAGCAGATCGAACAGCTCGCCCGAGACCGCTTGGGCCTGGACGTGCGTCGCCTCTTTGCCGTCAGTCAGCGTCAGACTCTGATTGGTGTAAACGGCGACGCGATCGAAGACCTGATTTTGCGCGCGCCAGTCTCGAAAATCGGGATACGAAGCGGAGGATCCTCCGGCGCTGCCCGGCCCGACGCGCAGGTCGTACAATTCGAGTTCGACGAGGTTCTGCGGTTGATGGAACCCGAGCGGGCGCAACACCACTGCGTTAACGACGGAGAAGACAGCGGTGTTGGCGCCGATGCCTAGTGCGAAGGTAATGATGACGATGGTGGTGAAGAGCGGCTGCTTGATGAGCGCGCGAAGGGCGAGGCGGAGATTTTGCATGGGATTTATTCGGTGCGTAAAGCAACGATGGGATCGACCTGAGTTGCGCGACGGGCGGGCAGCCAGCAGGCGAGGAAGGCGATGAAAGCGAGGCCGAGCGCGACGCTGACGAAGGTGGCGGCATCGTTGGGGCTGACGCCGAAAAGCATGCTCGAAATAAACCTCGTTAGCCCGAGCGAACCGATCATTCCAGCCGCGACGCCGAAGCCGACGAAGAGCATTCCCTGATTGATGACGAGGTGAAAAACGTCGCTTCGCTGCGCGCCCAGAGCGACACGGATGCCGATCTCGCGCGTGCGTTGCGCGACTGAATACGACATGACGCCGTAGAGGCCGATGGCCGCGAGCATCACGGCCAGACTGGCGAAGATTGCCAGGAGCAGCATGGCGAATTTCCGCCGTGCCACCGACGCGCCGATCATGTCGTGCATGGTGCGGACGTTGGCCAGCGGCACGTTATTATCGACGCTCCAAACGGCGTTTTGCGCCGTGGGAATCAGCGTGCGTGGATCAGCGGTCGCGCTTCGCAGAACGAAAAACATCGAAGGCCACTGTGCCTGACCAAGTGGCTGGTAAACTTCGGTCCGCGGCGCCCCTTCCAAAGAGGTGTGTCGAATGTTGCCGACGACGCCGACGATTTGCAGTTTCTCGTTTTTCGGTCCGAAGTTCTCGATGAACTTCCCGATGATGGCGACACTGGGTGAACTCGCGGAGTCTCGCTCGGAAAACTGCCGGCCTTTCAGAAGCGGGATGCCCATTGTCCGGAAATAATCCGGCGTCACGACGCGGGTATCGCCATCGTGTTTCCGCCGCTGAATGGCAGCCGGCTGACGGCACTCACCGAAGCGACGCCAGGCAAGACCCGCAGTCGCTCCACTAGTTGCTGATAAAACCTAGTCGCGCGCCAAGGATCGGCGGCGGATGAATAGCCGATGTTGAAGACGAGGAGGCGATCGGCGTTAAAACCGGGATTAACGCTGGTCAAACGCGCGAAGCTTTTCAGCATCAGGCCCGCGCCAATGAGCAGAATGAGCGAGATCGCCACTTCGGCCGCGATCAATGCTCCGCGTCCGCGCGCGCGTGTGTTGCCGCGTTCCGTCGTTCGCAGCGCAGTGCCAAGCTGAGGATGCGTGGCGTAAAGCGCGGGAACAATGCCGAACAAGACGCCGGTCAGGAGCGAACTAACGAGGACAAAACTGAGCACGGCGCGATTGAGCCCGATGATATCGAATCCGCGCAGAGCCGCGGGAGTAAGCGCGACCAGAGCCGGGACCGCCCAGGTCGAGAGGACAATTCCCAGGGCGCCGGCGAGAAGCGCGAGCAAGACACTTTCGGTCAGTAATTGTCTAACGAGACGTGAGCGGCTGGCGCCGAGTGCGGCGCGGATGGAAATCTCGGTGACGCGCGTGCTGGCCCGGGCCAGAAGAAGATTCGCCACGTTGGCGCAGGCGATGAGCAGGACAAAGCGACCGCGCTCCCCAGCATGACAAGCGCCGGGCGAATATCACTCACCATTTCCTCCTGCATCGGACGCAAGCGGATGCCGCTATCCATATTGGCGGCGGGATATTGCTTCTCCAACCGCCGCGCGATGACGTCCATGTCGGCATTCGCCTGTTTCAAATCAAACGCGCCCAGACGCTCAGATAATTGTTATCACGCTGGGGCCGCGGATCTTCGTTTGGCCGGACGGGATTGAATGGGACCTGCCACGGCGAAGGCACCCAGAGCTCGCCGTAATTGTCAGGGCCAAAACGTTGCGGCATGATGCCGACGACGGTGTAAGGCTCGCCATCGAGCATGATGTTGCGGCCGACGATGGATGGATCGGCGTATATCGGCGTTGCCACAGCGCGTAGCTCAACACCGCGACGTGCGCACTTCCCGGCGTTTCATCAGCGCGGGTCAGCGCGCGACCGAGCAGTGGCGGAATACCGAAGAGCGGGAAAAAACTCGCCGTCGTCATGCTTGACCGAATGCGCTCGGGCCGATCGCCGCCGGTGAGGTTGGCCTGCCAGCCGCGGGCGGCCGCCATTTCCGAGAAGACGTGGTTCAGCGCGACCCAATCAAGATAGTTCGCCGGCGAGGCGTCCGCTTTCCAGGCTCCGGTGCTGCACTCGCTTTGCGTGACTTCCAAAATCTGTTCGGGCTGCGGATAGGGCAGCGGCCGCAACAATACCTGGTCGACGAGGCTGAAAATCGCGGTCGAACTGGCGATCCCGAACGCGAGGGCAACGACCGCGACGAGGGTGAATCCAGGATTCTTGCGCAGCATGCGCGCGCCGAAGCGGACATCCTGGGCGAGCTTGCTCATCGCTTCATTCCGCGCGCAACGCCACGATGGGATCGACGCGCGTCGCCCGACGCGCAGGGACGCAGCAGGCAATGAGAGCGACGAGCGCGAGTGCGAAGAGCGCGAAACTCAAGGCCGGTGCATCGAATTGTCCGACGCCATAGAGCACACTTTGCAAACCGCGCCCCGCGCCGAGCGCCGCGATTAATCCGATGATCAATCCGACAGAGACAAGGAGCATTCCCTGGCTGAGCACGAGCCGGAAGACGTCGCCACGTTGCGCGCCGAGCGCGAGACGGATGCCGAGCTCGCGGGTGCGTTGAGTCACGCTTAACGCCATCACCCCATACAAACCGATGCTCGCGAGCAGGAGCGCGAGCGCAGCGAAGGTGGCCAGCAGCGACATGGTGAGACGTCGCGTCGAGAGACTCGCAGCGATGTTCTCCTCCATCGTCGAAACCGCGCCGATCGGTTGGGCGGCATCGATCGACTGCACTTCGCGCCGGATGAGCGGCACGAGCTTTTTCGGATCGCCCTTGGTCACCCGCAACATGAGCGAGTTGCTCGCGGCTGGGTTTTGCTCGGAAGAAAAATACATGTGCACGAAGCCGAGCTTCTCCACGTTATCTTCGCCGGGCGCTTCGTTGCGCGTCCGCGGCACGACGCCAATGATGGTGAGCGGCGGATACTTCGAAGCCACCTGCGGATTATCCGAATCTTCGCGCTGGTTGTCGTCGATGTGCAACCCAATCGGATCGCGACCGGGGAAATATTTCTGCGCAAAAGTTTCGTCGACGATGACCGAGCGGGAGCGATTTTTATCCGGCACATCTTCGGGGCCAAAGGCGCGGCCGCGGAGGAGCGGCATCTTCATCAGCCTGAAGTAATCGTCGGAAACGATGTTGATCTCGGCCGATGGCTCCTTGCCGGGTTCCGGGAGTGGTGTGCCGGTAATATGGAAGTAGCTGTCCCATTCGGTGTCATCGAACGGGATATTCGCGCCGATCGCTGCCGCTTCGACGCCGGGTAATCGCTTCACCCGCTCGAGCACCTGGTCGAAGAACGGGCGAATCTTATCGTCGTCCCAAACGCGATTGCCTTTTTCGTTGATGCGCTCGTGACCGGTTTTCGAAAGCTCTATCGTCGCGAGCAGAATGTTGTGCGGGTTGAAATTGAGCGGCGCGTTCTGCGCACGCCAGAAGCTTTTCAGCGTCAACCCCGCGCTCGCGAGCAAGACGACGGCGAGCGCCACCTGGATGACGACCAAAGCGGAGCGGGCACGCTGCCGCGCTGCGCCGCCGCTGCCACCGCGCGTTCCCGATTCATGCAACGCGCCGGAGAGCGCTTCCGTGTTCGAGATTCTCCAAGCCGGCCAGACGCCGGAGAGAATCCCGGCCGCGAGCGCGATGGTGCCGGTGAAGAGAAGCGCGGTCAGATCGATCCGCGTCTCCTGGAAGCGCGGAATGTCTCGCGGCGCGAGGCTGATGATCGCGTCCAGACTCCAGATGGCGAGAATCACACCGGCGGCAGCGCCGAAGCATGCGAGCAGCGTGCTCTCGGTGAGAAGCTGGCGGGCGAGCGACCAACGGCTCGCGCCAAGCGCTGCGCGCACGGCAAGTTCTTTCGCGCGTGAAACAGCGCGCGCGAGCTGGAGATTAGCGACGTTGGCACACGCGATGAGCAAGACGCAGCCAACGGCCGCTAACAACAGATTGAGACTGTTTCGATAGTCACCGACCGAAGCTTCCAGCAGCGGCCGCATTTGCAGACGACGCCCGGTGTTGGTTTCGGGATATTGTTTCGCGAGCGCGGCGGCGATGGTGTCGAGATCGGCATTGGCCTGCTGCATCGAGACACCAGGCTTGAGCCGGCCGAGCGAACTGAATCCGGGATGATTGCCACGTTGCAGCACGTTCTCGTCTTTGCGCAGTTCGGCCAGTGGCAGCCACATTTGGGTCAGGCGCGGGAATTTCACCGCCTCGGGCAGCACGCCAACGATCTCGCGCTGCACATTGTCCACCACGACGTGTTGCCCGAGAACTTTCTGCGATTTGCCGAAGCGCGTTCGCCAGAGGTTTTCGCCAATGAGCACAACCGGCGTGCTTCCTGCCTGATCGTCCGCCTCGGTCAAATCGCGCCCGAGGAGTGGCTTCATTTCGAGAAGTGCGAGGTAATTGAACGTGACGCGTGCGCCATTAATGCGATCGGGCTGCGCATCGCCTCCAATGGTGGCGAAATTGAAGGCTTCCCGCCTAACGAGCCCTATGTCGGTAAAGCTGTGCTGTGCCGCGCGCCAATCGAGATAGTTCGAATAGCTGACCGATCCGCTTTCAAATGTATTCGTCCGTTCGCGCAGCAGGATGAGGTTCTCAGGTTTCGGATACGGCAGCGGCCGCAGCAGCACCGCGTTGACGACGCTGAACATGGCGGTGTTCGCGCCGATGCCGAGAGCAAGCGTGAGCACGGCGATGGCGGTGAAAGCTGGCTGCTTCGCCAGCATCCGCAACGCGTAGCGCGCCTCCTGCAAGATCATGCGAGTTGGACCTCGTTAGCTCAGCAGGGACGCGCCGGTGTGCACACTTGTGTCGTTGCCACCCGAGCTGGCATCACGACCGCCTGAACGGCAGACTGGAAGATCGAGACTACAGCACTGCCGATGAGGAGCGCGTATATGAGCATCTCAACAACCGTGCGGTTCTTGTCTTCCGACTGGGATTGGATCACGAGATCGTAGGTATTCGACTTGTGGGTTTTCATAGCTGCGCTCCGCTTATGCAATGCGCGTGCCACGGCTCCGGCGACCGACGTAAGATTCCGGGAATCTGGATCTTAGATCTGCGAGCCCGAACATCTCGCGCCTGAATTTCATTCCGCCGTCGGGAAATCACCGTCCCGAAAATGGAATCCTGTAGCGGCGCTCTGCGAGCGCCGAGGGCAATTGCGGTGCGATTCGGCGGTCCCAACCGCCGCTACAGCAGGGCTAGTTGCAATGGAGGTCGGAGCTCGACGCTCCAGCTTAGCGATTGCGCCAGCTCAGCACCTCATGCCAAGCGACAATCGAGGGACGTTGCGCCACCTGACGGTCACGCCACAGCTACAACTCTTCTATAGCGGCGCGTCGATGACCGCCGTTGACCGCAACTCACAGGTTACTTTCAGTCTGCGAACGTGAATCATCTGCCGCCGGGGACGGACGGCAGCTACAACGTCCGACGGAGCTCTAGGCGCCGGCGCCGGCTGCTGCTTTCTTCGATTTCTTCTCAGGCGGGGCGGATGATTGCCCGTCCTTCTTGCCTTTGTGCGACTTCGACTCAGTCTTCTCAGGTTCTTCGTCAACCACCACTGCGGCATCGACCCACTCCAGATACGCGACGGGCGCCGCGTCACTCTTGCGCTGCCCGAGTTTGATGATGCGCTTTCGCCTTCGCCAGCGTCGTCTTGATGCGCTGATGCTCGATCAAACTGCAAACCTGGTTCGCGAGCAGCGCCTTCCGATGTTCGGCTTTACGCCCGAGCTTAATCCTTTTCTTCTGGTGTCTCATCGGCTGATTACCTGGCTACGGGTGCCATGATATGTTGCTATGCCACATATCATGTTCTCTCGCGGTTTATTCTTCGGTCGCTCCGTTGGTGCCGGAGCCATCCACTCCCGCGACGGGTGTTTCCACCAGACCCGGATCGAATTTCATCCCCAGGCCCAGGCCGAGCGCCGTGAGCTTGTCCTTGATCTCGTTCAACGACTTCTTGCCGAAATTCCGATACTTCAACATCTCCGCTTCCGTCTTTTGCGCGAGTTGACCCACGCTGGTGATGTTGGCGTTGTTCAGGCAATTGGCCGCGCGCACGCTGAGCTCGATTTCGTTCACGCTCATGTTGAGAAGCTTCTTCAGCTTGATGTTCTCTTCGCTCACCCCGGCCGGCGTTTCATCGAATTCAATCACGTCCTCGTTGAACCTGACGAAGACATCGAGGTGGTGGCGTAGAATGGCGGAGGATTGCAATAGCGCGTCGTCGGGGGTGAGACGGCCATCGGTCCAAACTTCGAGGATGAGCTTGTCGTAGTCAGTGCGCTGGCCCACGCGCGTGTTTTCCACCGCATACTTCACCCGCGTGACCGGTGAGAAAATGGAATCGATCGGGATCAAGCCAATGGGCTGGTCCGCGCGTTTATTTTCTTCCCCAGTGGCAAATCCGCGGCCGACGCGCACTTCCAGTTCGGCATCGAACTTGTGCTTCTTATCGACGGTGCAGATGATCTGCTCGGGATTAAGGATCTCGTAACCCTGGACGAGCTGGATGTCGCCGGCGGTGATTTTGCCTTCCTTGTTTACGCTAAGGGAAAGTTTACGCGGCTCGTGCTCGGTCGCCTTGAATTTCACCCGCTTGAGATTGAGAACGATGTCGGTCACATCCTCGACCACGCCTGGCAAGGTGGCGAACTCGTGCTGGGCGCCGGTGATTTTCACCGCCGTGATGGCAGCGCCTTCCAGTGACGAAAGCAGCACCCGGCGAAGCGAGTTGCCGACGGTGTGGCCATAGCCCGCTTCAAAAGGTTCCGCGACAAACTTCGCGTAAGTCTCCGTCGACGACTTCTCCTCCCGGGAGAGCGTCTTGGGCATTTCAAACCGACCGTAACGAATAGGCATTTCTTTAAGGATGAAGGCGGAAGGATGAAGGATGAAGTAAAGGCAGGAGACAAAAACAAAATCGTTTCATCCTTCCGCCTTCCTCCTTCATCCTTTCCAGAGCGCCGGGTTCCCCCTGGCGAGTAAAGCTTCGCGTCCAGCGACGGAAACCCAGGGACCAACGGCGCAACGTAGTTAAAGACTCGCTGCGAAGGGTGGAATGAACACCATACCCAGCAGTTTGCAACTCATCGCGAAAGATGTGGGAAATGACGAAGCGCGAATGACGGATGACCAATCAATGACAAAGCTCGAATAACGAAACGAACCGGAGCTTTCGATGTTCCCCATTTAGTCATTACTTCGGATTTCGTCATTCGGACTTCGTCATTGTTCTATCCTTGCGCCACTTCGTCCGGCAGCTCG